>JAJXZE010000010.1 GCA_021780195.1 bacterium
TTATGTGCGCGGGACTAAAATATCCTATCCGGGTCAGTTTACCACTGGCTCAAGTTTGAGCAATCGTTTCTTGGAGAAGAAAAGATTGAAACAAAAAAAGAGTTTGATCCAGTAAAATATGCCACCTATGTACTACGCGAAGGATCGGCAGGGGAGAAGCGGGAGCTATTAGGGGCCGCGAAGAGTAAGCTCGTGTTGAAAGATAAAATGGTGCATCTCATGACTATGGGAGGGCCCGGTAATAATTGAAAAATAGGCTTAAAAGGGCTAAAATCAAAGGAAAGATTTAAAGCTTATATGAGCGTCAGCTTTGCATCGGTGGATACCGATAGGATCAAGCGTTTGATCGACAAATTTGCAACACTAAGACGATCTCCTCAACAGTGGAGGGCTTTTAACGAGTCGGAAAATTGTAAAGACTTCATCCTTCCTTTATTTGCGGCGTTGGGGTGGGAAGTAGACTCTGAAGAAGTAGCTGCTGAGGTAAATGTTCAGGGAAAGCGAGCGGATTACACGTTTCGCCTCAACGGTGTTGCTCGCTTTTTTCTTGAAGCTAAAAAGCCGAGTGCTGATGTTCAACAGGAAGAGTTTGGAGAGCAGGCAATTTCATATGCATGGCACAAGAGCGTTCCTTGGGCTATTCTCACCAATTTTGAAACACTTAAAGTTTTCAGCGCGGAGTGGGATGAGGTAAATCCGGAGAGGAGCTTACTTTTCGAAATTAAATACGCAGATTATCTCACCAACGAAAAACTCCTCTTTCTTTCGCGTGCATCAATAACGAATGGTGATCTGGATCAGTGGGCAGAGCGTGAATTTAAAAAACCCAAAAGAGAGAATGTTGATAGTCAGTTGGCAAAGGACCTCCTGCGATGGCGGAACGTTCTTTTTGAGAACCTGAAGAATTGGAACAGCGGAAAAAATATCAACGATAAGCAGATCGCGAAGGCAGTGCAAACACTCCTCGATCGCCTGATCTTTATGCGAACGACCGAAGATCGCGGCACGGAGAATGAACATTTGCGGGAACTTTTACGTAGCCACGAAGAGGCGAAGGGTGGGAAAGTTGATCTGGAGACTGGCCTTAAGGCCCTTTTCCGAAATTATGACGAATGGTACGACAGCAAGCTTTTTGAAAAACAGATTTGCGATGAGCTGGAATATGAAAACGGTTTCCTTGCAACCGTACTTGGTGAGCTCTATAAAAATCAAAAAGGCACCCGATACAATTTTGCAGAAATAAACGCCGATGTCCTCGGGAGCATCTATGAGCAATACTTGGGCCAAATCCAGCAGGGAGATACGAAAAACAGCAAGCGCAAACAGCAGGGGATTTATTATACGCCTCGTTATATCGTTGACTACATTGTCCGGAATACACTTGGAGAGCTCGTGCGGGATAAATTGCCGAATGAGATTGCCACATTGAAGGTGTTGGACCCAGCCTGCGGTTCGGGATCGTTTTTGACGCGAGCATTCGAGACGCTGAATCAGGTGTTTCATAAAAAGGGCTGGGATGACGCGGGTACGCGTCTCACGGTCATCCCAAAATGTGTTTATGCCGTCGACCTCGATGATGAAGCAGTTGAGATTGCACAACTTAATTTGCTGTTGCGCATGGTGTACAAGCGCGAGCGCCTACTGGATCTCGCCCATAACATCGAATGCGGAAACTCCTTAGTTTCTGGTACCGACGTGGAAATGAAAAAGAAATTTGGTCCAGAATGGAAAGCGAAGCGACCATTCAATTGGCATGAGCGGTTTTCGGAGGCATTTAAAAGCGGTGGTTTCGACGTTGTTATCGGCAATCCGCCTTATATAAAGGAATATGTTGATAAGTCTGCTTTCGATGGTCTACATGACAGCCCTTACTATCAAGGGAAAATGGATCTCTGGACGCTCTTTGCCTGTCAGGCGATCGATCACCTCAAGGAGGGCGGTTACTTCAGCTTCATCGCTCCGAACAATTGGCTCACAAACGCAGGGGCAAGTATTTTCAGAGACAAAATTTTGAAAGAAGGCGAAATCATTTCCCTCATAGATTTTGGCGATTTTAAGGTATTCCAAGATGCGGGGATACAAACGATGATTTTTGTCTTTAAAAAGGGGAAGCCGCAAGTTTCTTATCCTGTCCGATACGCGAAGGTTGTCAAGAGCGATATACCAGAATTAGCAGTCGCAGAATTTTTGCAAAATGAAGAAGTTAAAGTGGCTGGCATTGAGTCGTTCATTGCAGATTTTCATCCGGCGGATCATATTGGCAAATCAATTACCTTCGCAACCATTGAAAATCAGGGACCAATCGAAAAAATGAGAAAAAGGTCAGATTTCAAACTTAACGATGACGAGGTGGCCCAGGGAATTGTTGGAGATCCAGACAAAGCTTTCATTTTTCAAGACGAAAACTTTGATGACGGAGAGAAGGAAAATTTAAAAACGTACTTTACGGCGGCGAATCGTTATGCCTCTGGAGGAGAAAAGGGATTCATCGCTTACCTTGATAAAACGATTTCATCCCTCGCTAAGTTTCCAAAAATCCAATCACAGCTTGAAAAATATAAAGATGATTTGAATAATCGTCGAGAAGTTCTTTCTGGCAGAATAAAATGGTTCCAACTTCATTGGCCGCGAGATAAAAAATTCTTTGAAAAAGGACCAAAGATCGTTTGTGGCATACGGGTTCGTAGACCTAGTTCTTACTACACGGAGGACGAGTACTATGGCTCTCGTGCGCTGAATTTCATAAAAACCGATCGAATCGATCTAAAATATCTCACGGGGATATTGAACTCACGCGCCCTCTATTTCTGGTTTCTCCATGAAGGTAAGCGTTTGGGCGATTTGCTCCAAATGGATAAAGGACCGTTATTGCAGGCACCGATCCCCATTGTTTCAAAAGATATCCAGAAAAAAGTGGCTCAGTACGTTGATCGACTTCAGGAGCATTACGCAGAAATCTTAAAATTTGATCCGATTCTTTACAGGGAGGAGATTGCCGAAAAGCAAAACGAACTCGATGCAATTGATGCCGAACTAGACCATCTAATATATGGCATATATCAGTTGACGGATGAGGATATCGCGATTATCAAAAACGACCTTCAGGAAAAGGGAATTAGAAGCTGAGGACGGTGAGATTCGAACTGCTTGAATTTGTGTAAGTTGAAGAAAGGGGGTTGTCCTCGATACTTCAAGCTGAATGTAGCCCCACCGGGAATCGAACCCGGATTTGCGCCGTGAAAGGGCGCCGTCCTGACCATTAGACGATAAGGCCGTCTTTTCCTGCTATAATATAGGAGAACGGATATTTTTGAAAGGTCGTTCCACTTTTTACCCCGCAAAACAATGCTTTCCGTATTCTTTTTCTATGGAGCCGTCGGAATGCTGTGCCTCCGGCTTGCCCTCGGCGCGATTCTCGTCGTGCATGGGGCGAAGAAGGCGCGAGACCTGAAAGGAACCGCGGCGTGGTTCGGGAGTATCGGCTTCCGGCCGGGCGCGTTCTGGGGGACGCTTGCGGCAATCCTTGAGCTCGTAGGCGGCATCGGGCTTGCGGTCGGCATTGCGACCCAGCTCTTCGCCTTCCTCCTCGCGGGCCAGTTCGCGGTGATCATCGGATGGAAGCTCAGAACGCAGTCGCCCTTCGCGGGCGGATGGGAGTTCGACCTTCTGATCCTCGCGTCGCTCGCCGCGCTTTTCCTCGCGGGCCCCGGCGCGTACTCCGTGGACCGCGTCTGGCCCATCCTCGGAATATAATGAAGCGCTTTTTCGAGATCATTCCCGGCGCCCTTGCGTGGGCGACGATCATCCTCATGTTCGTCCTTTCGTGGCTCACCCCCACGTGGATTTCGGTTTTCATCATTCTTTTCGATATCTACTGGCTCCTTAAAACCATCTATCTTTCGCTTCATCTCCGCGTGGCGTTTACGAACATGCGGAAGAATCTGAAGATCGATTGGCTTCAAAAAGCGAGGGCGGCGGGAGAGAGAGGGAGGCGCTTTGGAAATCTCCATCATCTCATCATTTTCCCGATGTACGACGAGCCGTACGGCGTCGTGAAGGAAAGCTTCGCGCGTCTCGCGGAAGCGCACTATCCGCTCGATCGGATGATGGTCGTCCTTGCGACGGAGGCGCGGGCGGGCGACGCCGCCGCGGCGACCGCGAAACAGATCGGGGATGAGTTCGGCGGGAAGTTCGCCCGCTTCCTCGTGACCGTGCATCCGGGTGACCTTCCGGGCGAGATTCCGGGCAAGGGCTCGAACGAATCGTGGGCGGCGCGCCGCGCCATGGAGGAGCTCGTCGAGCCGGCACGCATCCCGCACGAGAACGTGCTCGTGTCGGTCTTCGACGTCGACACGCAGATCTTCCCTGAATATTTCGGCCGGCTCACCGCGGCATTCCTCGAGGCGAAGAATCCGCTCCGCGCGATCTACCAACCGATCCCGTTCTTCACAAACAACATCCACGAGGCGCCGGCCCTCGCGCGCGTGACGGCATTCTCGACGACCTTCTGGCAGATGATGCAGCAGGCGCGGCCGGAACGCCTGACCTCGTTTTCGTCGCAGTCCACGCCGCTCCCGGCGCTGATCGACATGGGGTTCTGGGATCGCGACATCGTCTCGGAGGACTCGCGCGTGTTCTGGCAGGGGTATCTCGCGTACCACGGCGACTTCCGCGTGGAGCCGCTCTTTTATCCTATCGCGATGGACGCGAACGTCGCGCCGACCTGGTGGGGGACGATGAAGAATCTCTACAAACAGCAGAGGCGCTGGGGCTGGGGGGCGGAAAATATCCCCTACATGCTTGAGGGATTCCGCCGCGACCCCCTGATCCCGAAGGCGAAGAAGCGCTACTGGACGTTCAGTGTGATCGAGGGGTTCCATTCGTGGGCGACGAATTCGCTCATGATCTTCGCGCTCGGATGGCTACCGCTTTTCCTCGGCGGGCGGAATTTCAATTATACGCTTCTCTCGTACAACCTGCCGTACATCACGCGCTTCATCATCTCGCTTTCCATGATCGGCATCGTGAGCTCGGCGATTCTCGCGATCATCCTCCTCCCGCCGAAGGAGGAAGGCATGCGCTTCAGGCCGTGGGAATACGCGTGGTATTTCCTCCAGTGGGCGCTCATGCCGATCACCCTCATCATCTTCGGCGCGTTCCCGGGTCTCGAGGCGCAGACGCGCCTCATGCTCGGCGGCCGCGCGCGGCTCGGTTTCTGGGTGACGCCGAAGGGGCGCTACCGCGACGCGGTATAATAAAGGAGCATGACCTCATCGCCCCGCGCGCCTCGACGCGGTTTCACTCTTCCTGAACTTCTGATCTTCGTTGCCATCTTTGCGGTGGTGATCGTGGGATTCCTCACGATGTTCGTTACGGCGACCAGGATCCAGAGCGAGCAGGGATCGTCCACGGAAGTGGCGTCGCAGGCGCAGTTCCTGATCCAGCAGGTCGGGTATTACGTCCAGTCGGCGCGTCTCATCGATCTGCCGCAGGATACGGCGACGGGGACGCTTGTTCTCCGCGAATCACTGTCCGCCGCCGCGGCCGACCCCACGGAGCTCACGCTCGCGTCCGGAACGGTCTACCTCGCGCAGGGACTTGCGGGGACGCCGCAGGCTCTGACGTCGAACAAAGTGACGGTCTCGGCGCTCACTTTCACGCGCCATTTTAACGCGAACGGCTCCTCGACCGCCTTCGGGCAGGATTCCGTTTCGTATTCGTTCGTGATGTCGGGCGGTGCGCCGGGCACGTCCCAGTATTATTCGCACACGTATCAGTCGTCCGCGACCGTGCTTGCGCCGGTGGGCGTCATCGCGCTCGTTCAGCAGGCGAAGGCGGAAAACAACAACACCGGAATCGCCTCGATCGCCGCTTCGTACGGCACCGCGAACGACGCGGGGAGCGTGCTCGTCGCCGTGGTTTCGAATACCGGGAACGCGTCGGCGACGGTGTCGATCGCGGACACGGCCGGCAACGCCTGGGAGATGGTGGCGAATCCCGCGTACGCCGCGTATAACCAGGAGACCGCGATCTTTGCCGCGGCGAACGTGAGGAACGCCACGAACACGGTGACGGCGACCTTCGGCTCCGGCGTGAATTTCCCGTCGATCTTCATCTACGAATACCGCGGCGCGTCGCTCGCGCTCCCGGTCGACGCGACGTCGTCCGCGTTGAACGCGAATTCCGCCTCGCCTTCAAGCGGCTACGCGAGTGCGATGGCGGCGCCCGAGCTCGCGCTCGGCGTGATGTACAGCAATCCCGCGACGGAAATCCCCGCCGCCGGCACCGGATTCACCATGGAGACCACTTCAAGTGTGAGCGGCACGTATGTGGAGGATCGCGCGCTTTACGTGACCGGGCCCGTGCGGGCGACCTTCGGCTACACCCAGACCGCGCCGAGTTCGTCGGTCGCCGTCGTCACGCTTTCCTCGCAGGACTCCACGAACGGACTCGCCGGATACTGGCCTTTCGATGAGGGAAGCGGCTCCGTCGCATATGACGCGAGCGGCAATGGAAACAATGGGACGTGGAGCGGGACTACGTCCGGCAATAACAGCACGTATTACGCCACGGGGAAGGTGGGGGGGTATGCGGGGGCATTCGACGGAGCAACGGATCAAACTTCCGTGGGAGACCCTGCAATTCTGCAGAACGCCACAGGCAGTTTCAGCGTGGCGGCGTGGGTGTACGCAACCTCGACCAAGGTCGGCATGGAGGCGGTCGATAAAGCGGCGAATATTCTTGCCGGAGGAAATACCTACGGAGGATGGGCGCTCGGTGAGGTGAGTGGCGCCCCAATCTTCAAGATTTCCGACAGTGCCGATGGCACGTATGCCACGGCCAGCACCTCAACCACCTATACGGGCCAGTGGGTGCATCTTGCGGGTGTGCGTAGCGGAAACACGATCCTGCTTTACGTAAACGGAGCGTCCGCGGGATCCGCGAGCGCGGTCGGCGTGAACGTGAATATTGATAAGACGCTTGTCGTCGGCGGACATACCGCGGCGTGGCTCTGGCCCGGCTATATCGACGATGTCCGCATCTGGAACCGCGCGCTTTCGCCCGCGGAGGTTTCCTGGATCTATAACGCGCAAAAGTGACCAAGCGATGGTCGCGTTCCTGAAGTGAAGTGGCGCAGGAAGACGGCGCTACTCGCGGTGGATCGCCTCGCGGAACGTCTGCAGGCGCTTCGCGAGGAGGGGATACGCCCTGAGGCGGGGGTCTTCTTGTACCACGAGCACCGCCGCCTCGCGGCTTTTCTTCACGAGCTCGGGATCCTGGAGTGCGCTCATGGCGACGTCGGGGAGGCCGGTCTGCACTTCGCCGAAAAACTGGCCTGGACCGCGGAGGGCGAGGTCTTTTTCCGCGAGCTCAAAACCGTTTTTCGCATCGAGGATCGCTTTGAGGCGCGCGTTCGCGGCGCGTTCCGCGGAGTCCGCCATGAGATAGCAGTACGACTGATGTTCACCGCGTCCGACGCGGCCGCGGAACTGATAGAGCTGGGCAAGGCCGAAACGGTCGGCGCCTTCGATCATCATGATCGAGGCGTTCGGGATGTCGACGCCCACCTCAACGACGGAGGTCGAGACAATGACGTCGATCTCGCGCGCCTTGAAGCGCCGCATGACCTCTTCCTTTTCTTTTCCCTTCATCTCGCCGTGCAGGGCCGCGAGGCGCAGGTCGGGGAATACCTTGGTGGATAATTTTTCGAATTCTTCCTTGACCGAACGGAGATCAAGTTTCTTTACGAGCGCGGTGCGTCCCGCGGCGGCCGTGTCCGCGCCGCCTTCCGCGTTCGGATCCGTTTCTTCCGGTTCGATGCGCGGGCAGATCACGAACGCCTGCCGCCCTTCGCGCACCTGCGCACGGATGAAGTCGTACACGGCCGCGCGCTCCGGAGGAGGGACGATCTTCGTTTCGATGGGCTTGCGCCCGCCCGGAAGTTCCGTGATGAGCGAGAGGTCGAGGTCGCCGAACACGGTGAGCATGAGCGTGCGGGGAATCGGCGTCGCCGACATGCTGAGGAAATGGGGCACGGGCCCGTTCTTTTTCTTTGCATTCGCCGCGAGCTCGGCGCGCTGGCGCACGCCGAAGCGGTGCTGTTCGTCGACGATGACGAGGCCGAGATTCCTGAACGCGATGGATTTCTGGATGAGCGCGTGTGTGCCAAAGACGATGGCGATGCCGCCCGCGGCCACCTTCTTCGCCATGGCGGGCCGCGTGACGCTTTCTTCGAGGCCGTCTTCGTAGCATACCGTCGCACCGCTTCCGGTCACGAGGCCGATCACGGGCCGGCGCACCGCGCGCGCCGCGGCGGGCAGTTTCTTCATGGTAAGGAAATGCTGGCGCGCGAGGATCTCGGTCGGTGCCATGAATGCGGTCTGGAGCCCCTGCTCCGCGGCGAGCATCGCGGCGATCGCCGCGACCACGGTCTTGCCGGAACCCACGTCGCCCTGAAGCAGACGGTTCATGGGGCGGGGGCGCTCAATATCCTTGATGATTTCCCAAAGCGATCGTTTTTGCGACTCGGTCAGGGCGAAGGGCAATTCGGCGAGTATGGCGCGCACGTCGTCGAGATCGGCGGGGATCGCCGGCGCCTTCTCCGCCGCGAGTTTCATCTTCTCGCGAATATTCTCGATCTGAAGGAGAAAGAGATCTTCAAAAGAGAATCGACGCCGTGCCGCCGCGGCGTCCGCGACCGTGTCGGGGAAGTGGATCGTGCGTATGGCATGGTCGAGCTCGGGGAAGCCGAGCTTCCCGAGGACGGATCCAGGGATCCATTCACGGAGCGGCGCGATCCTCCGGAGCGTCGCTTCGATGACAAACCGGATGCCGCGCGACGTGAGGCCGCGCGTTTCGGGATAGACGGGGACGAGACGCGCGGTGTGTTTCATACCACGGCCCGCGCCCGTTCTCCTGTCCCCGCCGCCCGGGGAGTCCGCATCCGCAAGGTGAAGCACTTCGTAGGCGGGATGGCTCAGATAGAGGTCGCTCTCCTCGCCGATCGAGACCTTTCCGGAAAAGTTCGCCCGCCGCCCGACCTTCAGCACGTTCGCCACGTACGGCTGGTTGAACCAGACCGCGCGTACGGAGCCGGTGTCGTCCGCGATCACGGCCTCCACGATGCTCATGTGTTTGCGCCAGCTGTGGCCGACGTGGATCTCTTCGATCACGCCCTGGATCGTGGCCTGCTGGCCCGGTTCAAGTTCGGCGACAGAATATATTTTGGAGAAATCCTCATAGCGGGAAGGGAAATGCCAGAGGAGTTCGCGGACGGTCTGGAGACCGAGGCGTTCAAGGCGCTTCAAGAACGCGGACTTTGCGCCGAGCACTTCGAAAAGGGGAGTATCGAGTGCAACCTGCGGCATTTGAATTGCCCGTAGTATACCATTTCGGACTGCGCGGGACAAACGCGGCGTTTTGCATGCCGCCGCGCACGCAAAAAAAGGCGCCGTGGTGGTGGCGCCGTTGGGGGAGGGGTGAGACGATTAGAGATATTTTTGGGCTCTGATTTCCATCAAGACCCCGAGGGCGCTCGCATAATCAGGCCTGCTTTGGTGCTGCTTGAGCGCGGCATCATCTGCCATGCGCGCCGCAATTCTCTCCAGTGCAACATTTGGCTTGGCGCAAACCTCATGCGCCGCGAGGCGCACTTCTTCGTCTGACATGGCTTTTACGCGGCCCTCGGGCACACCGTCATACAACAGGACGGCGCGTAGGGTTTTTGCGGAAACAACCTCTTCTTGATTCATACCACCTCCACGTGAACTGTTCCGAGAAAGATTATATCCTCTCATTGAAAAATGGCAAGACGTGGCTTCTCCCCGCCGTTTACAAATCGTTTTGCGTGCAGTAAAATCGACGAAGGCGGGTTGGAGGATCACAAAGGTAAGTATGCCCCTATAGCTCAATTGGCAGAGCAGCTCCCTCTTAAGGAGACGGTTCCAGGTTCAAGTCCTGGTGGGGGCACCGCAAAGCAAAAACGGAAACCCTTGTGGCGGCGTTAAAGGGAGCCCACGACGCCGAAAGGGTTTCTGTTTTTGCGTCCCCGGCAGGAGTCGAACCCGCAACCTCTTGGTTCGAAGCCAAGCGCTCTATCCATTGAGCTACGGGGACCGCGTGCTTCAATGGTACAATTATCCGTATGCCGAACGCAATCGTCATTTTTGAGTTCATCATCCTCATCTTCTCGGCGGTGCTCCACGAGGTGGCGCACGGCTACATGGCGGAGCATCTGGGCGATCCCACGGCGCGGAATGCGGGGCGCCTCACACTGAACCCGATCGCGCACCTCGACTTCTTCGGGTCGTTCCTCATGCCGCTCCTCCTTTATATCGCGACGAACGGCATGTTTTTCTTCGCGGCGGCGAAGCCCGTGCCGTATGATCCGCGGAACCTGAAGGATCCGCGGTGGGGCGGCGCGAAGATCGCGCTCGCGGGGCCGGGGACGAACTTCCTTCTCGCGCTCGGCTTCGGGATCCTCGTGCGGATTTTCGCGCCCGATCCGTCGCTCGGCCTGTTCGTCGGACTGCTCGCGGTCATCGTGTACGTGAATATCCTCCTCGGCGTGTTCAATCTCGTGCCCATCCCGCCGCTCGACGGTTCGCGCGTGCTCTTTGCGATCCTGCCGCAGACGCCGCGAACGTTCCGCGCGATGTATACCCTCGAGCGCTGGGGGCTTCTTTTCGTACTCCTCTTCGTTTTCTTCGGATTTCAGGTTATCGTGCCGCTCGTGAGTTTTATCTTCACGCTTTTCACCGGGCAATCATTCGCGATGTAAAATGCGGCGGCGCGCGTTCACCCTGGTGGAACTTCTCGTCACGCTTGCAATCGTGGCGATCCTTGCGGTCGTCGTGTTCGTCGCCGTGAATCCGGCGCAGATCCTCATGCAGGGCAGGGATGCAAGCCGCATGGCGGATCTCAAGTCGCTCAACGGGGCGATCGCAATGTACCAGGGCGAAGCGCTCGGTTCGCTCGGAAGCACCTCGACGGTCTACGTCTCGCTCGCGGATGCTTCGTCGACCTGCGGCTCGTGGGGCCTGCCCAGCTTGCCTTCGGGGTGGACATATCAATGTGCGCCATCGTCGACGTATCAGGCCGTGAGCGGCGCGGGATGGATCCCGCTTCATTTCGCCGCACTTTCCACCGGGTCGCCCCTGTCCCGGCTTCCCGTTGATCCCGTAAATGTGACGACCTCGTTTCACTATTACACCTACGTCACCAACGGCTCGCAGTGGCAACTCTCGGCGAACATGGAGTCGTCGCACTACCTCGCGCAGGAAACGGCACAGACGGGCGACGCGATCTATTACGCCGGCACGAATCTCTCGCTTGCGCCCTTCGTGAACGGACTCATCGGCTGGTGGAAATTCAACGAGGGGACGGGGACGATCGCGTACGACTCGAGCGGGTACGGCCACAACGGCACGATCTATAACGGCACATGGCTTTCGGGGTCGTCCTGCAAGGATGGCTCATGCCTGAACTTCAACGGCACCAATAGTTATGTACAAGCTCTCAACGCCGGCGCGGGAGTGTCGCTTCAGGAAGGACACACCATCCTTCTCTGGTTTAATCCCGCCGCGCTTGGAACGGGGAAGAATATCCTTGCAAATACCTGGACGCCCTATCTTTCGTTCCATAATACCGGGAACCAGCCATTCCACGCCGCATACATCAACGGAACTCAGGCGAATTTTCAGGGCAACGAGGTGGTTTCGGTGGGCAATTGGTATCAGGTGGGAGGGACCTATGACAACACCGCCATGAACATTTACTTGAACGGCGCCCTCGATGCGACGACGCCGAAAACGGGGGCCGATGCCGTGAGATCGACGACGATGTGCATCGGGGCGTTCCAGTGCAATTCTTATTGGACGAATGGTTCGCTCGACGACGTCCGCATGTACAATCGCGCGCTCTCGGCCGCGGAGATCCAGGCGCTCTATAACGCGGAGAAATAAACGCGTGGAAGGAGTATGATAACAATATGACGCACGAAGAACCGCCGTTATTGGATTCTGATCCGACAAAGGAAGAAGTAGAGCGTGTGTTGAGCAGGATGGAGGCGGGGCAGAAGCTCGGGCCGTCGTTCCCGTTGCATCCGTCCACGGCCGATGTCGCCGAGGCAGTGGAAGAAGCGGCGCGGCAGATGGGGGACCGGGGGAATGTCGCTGATCGCCCATTCCGCGAGCTCGACGATCAGTTGCGTATGGAGGGGTGGCATCTCTACGGGGTCGGAGAAGAAAATGAATCGTTCGACGCCCAAAATATTTCCGTGCCGGAAGGGACCGAGATCAAGATCATCGGCAGAGGGCGGGAAATTTACGTGTATGTACGCGAGCGTCCGGTCGACGCGAACGAGTAATCGAATGGGTGGGTGGACCTGGGGGGAATCGAACCCCCATCTACCGGATGCAAACCGGTTGCTCTGCCACTAAGCTACAGGCCCCTCGGTGCCTCTATTTATAACCCGTCTTGACGGGGCTGGGAAGGGGGAGTAGGGTACGGGCAGTGTTGTTTTGGGGTTTGGCGCGTTTGATCTCGCGGGCGGAAGACAGTGAAGTCGCCCTGCTCGAAGATCCGCGCCAAACGCCGCACCGCACGGGAGATTGCTAAATGGGCGCCCGCGCGGTGCGGTGCGGGGCGCGGGAATCGTTCCTCTAACTTTCCTCCAACGGTTCCCGCGTTTCCCTTTTCCGGTCCCTCCGGGCGTCCGCGCCCGTCCGCCTCCCTACCCGTGGAGGCGTTTTATTTGACACGTTTCCGCGTTTCGCTTACAATTCTCACACGTATATCGCATGCCTACCATCCGGCAGCTCATCAAGCAGGGAAGGAGACCGAACAAGGCGAAGACCAAAGCGCCCGCGTTGTCGTACTATTTCAATTCGATCAAAAACCGCCCGGTGGATTCCGGATCGCCCTTCAAGCGCGGCGTGTGCGTGAAGGTGTTCACCACGACTCCGAAGAAGCCGAACTCGGCGCTCCGCAAAGTGGCCCGCGTGCGCCTCACGAACGGTATGGAGGTCACCGCGTATATCCCCGGCGAAGGTCACGCGCTTCAGGAGCACTCGATCGTCGTCGTGCGCGGCGGCCGCGTCGCCGACCTTCCCGGCGTGCGGTACCACGTGATCCGCGGCGTGCTCGATACGACCGGCGTCGAAGGCCGGAAGCAACAGCGTTCCAAGTACGGCGCAAAGCGGCCGAAGGCATAAATAATTTTCATTACGACCATTTATGAGGAAAAAGCGCGTCTATAAGAAGTACCACAAAGCCGACGCCACCTACGGGCGGGTGGAGATCGGCCGTTTCGTGAATTATGTGATGAAGGACGGCAAGAAGATCACGGCCGAGCGTCTGGTCTACGGCGCCATGGACAGGGTGAAAGAAATGACGAAGGAAGACCCGCTTGCGGTCTTTGAGAAAGCGCTCGAGAATGCATCGCCGCTCCTCGAGGTTGCCGCGAAGCGCGTCGGCGGCGCGAACTATCAGGTGCCGATCGAGGTGCGCCCCGAGCGGCGCTTTATCCTCGCGAGCCGTTGGATCATCGGCGCCGCCAGGGCGAAGAAGGGGAAGCCGATGGCGGAGAAGCTTGCGGAAGAGATCGTTGCCGCATCAAAGAACGAGGGCGCCGCGATCAAGAAGAAGCTCGATATGCACCGTATGGCGGAAGCGAACCGGGCCTTCGCCCACTTCGCGCGATAGCCGCGCATTCCCGCCATGCCCCGCCAATATCCTATTGAGAAGGTTCGCAACATCGGCATCATCGCCCACATCGATGCCGGCAAGACCACCGTTTCCGAGCGGGTGCTTTTCTACACCGGCGTGAGCCACAAGATCGGCGAAGTGCACACCGGCGACACGGTGATGGACTGGATGGAGCAGGAGCGCGAGCGCGGCATCACGATCACGAGCGCCGCGACGACCGCGTTCTGGTCGCCGACCTACCGCAACCACGAGAAGGCGTTCGAGCACCGCATAAACCTGATCGACACGCCGGGGCACATCGATTTCACCGTGGAGGTGAAGCGTTCGCTCCGCGTGCTTGACGGCGCGGTCGTCGTCTTCGACGGCGTGGCCGGCGTGGAGCCGCAGTCGGAGACCAACTGGCGCTACGCCGACGAATATAAAGTGCCGCGCGTGTGCTTCATCAATAAACTGGATCGCGCCGGCGCGTCGTTCGAAAAAAGCTTCCGTTCGATCATCGACCGCCTCACGCCGAACGCCATTCCTCTCCAGCTTCCGATCGGCGCCGAATCCGATTTCAAGGGTGTCGTGGCGCTTCTCGAAAACAAGGCCTATGCCTTCGAGGGCGAGCACGGCGAGAAGATTGTGGAAATCCCGATCCCGGATGAAATGAAGGAGACGGTCGCCGCGCACCGCCACGACCTTATCGAAAAGATCGCGGAGCAGTCGGACGACGTCATGGCCGCGTATCTCGACGGCAAAGAGATCTCGCTGGAGGATCTCCGGAAAACGCTCCGCAAAGGCGTGATCGCGAACACGATCGTGCCGGTTTTGTGCGGTTCGGCGCTCAAGAACAAAGGGGTTCAGTTCATGTTGGACGCCGTCGTCGATTATCTTCCGTCCCCGGCGGACCTCCCGCCGATCATGGCGCACGACGAAAAGACCGGCGCCGAGGTAAGGGTAGCGCTCACGGACGAGACGCCCTTCGCGGGCCTCGCGTTCAAGATTGCGACGGATCCCTTCGTCGGCAATCTCGCGTTCTTCCGCGTCTACGCGGGTGTTCTGAAGCGCGGTTCGTACGTCTACAACTCCACGAAGGGCGCGCAGGAGCGCATCGGGCGCATTGTCCGCATGCACGCGAACGACCGCGAGGAAGTGGACGAGATCTATTCGGGAGAAATTGCGGCGATCGTGGGGTTGAAGAGCACGACGACGGGCGACACCCTGTGCGACCCCGATCATGCGGTGATCCTCGAGAAAATCACGTTCCCGGAGCCCGTCATCGGTCTCCGCATCGAACCGAAGACGAAAGCCGACCAGGAGAAAATGGGCACGGCCCTTCACCGCCTGGCGGAAGAAGACCCCACGTTCCGCGTGGCGGGCGACAACGATACGGGGGAGACGATCATCAGCGGCATGGGCGAACTGCACCTCGAGATCATCGTCGACCGTATGAAGCGCGAGTTCAATGTTGACGCGAATGTCGGCCGGCCGCAGGTGGCATATCGCGAGACGATCACCGCGGAGGGGGATGCGGAAGGAAAGTACATCAAGCAGTCCGGCGGGCGCGGACAGTACGGCCATGTGCGCCTGCGCGTCGCGCCGCGCGAACGCGGGGCGGGATTCGAATTTTTGGACGAGATCAAGGGAGGCGCGATCCCGAAGGAGTTCATCAACCCGACCGAGAAGGGCGTCAAGGAAGCGCTCGACAAGGGCATCGTCGCGGGCTATCCGATGGTGGATGTCCAGGTGGCGCTCTACGACGGTTCATTCCACGAAGTGGACTCGTCCGAGGCGGCATTCAAGATCGCGGGCTCCATGGCGCTCCAGGAAGCGGTGAAGCGCGCGAAGCCGGTCATTCTGGAACCGATCATGAAAGTGCAGGTTATCGTTCCGGACAATTTCATGGGCGAGGTAACGGGAAACATGAATGCCAAGCGCGGCCGCATCGAATCGATGGACGACCGCCCGGGGCTCAAGGTGATCAACGCCAAGGTGCCGCTTTCCGAACTCTTCGGCTATGCAACGGAGCTCCGCTCCATGTCCCAGGGCCGCGGCAGTTTCACGATGGAATTCGACCATTACGAGCCGACGCCCGCGAACGTGGCCCAGCTCATCATAGAAGGGAAGAAGCGCTAGGATCCGGAGCGCCGCCGCCCTTCGGGGAGCCAGAATAAAATCCCTCCTGCGGGGATTTTTTCTTGTCGCTCGGCCCGTTCGTCGGAAAATGCGAACGGTGCATTTTCCGAGCCGAGCCGAACAGGCCTGCGCGATCCTCCCCGAAGGGCGGCGGCGCTCCGGATCATGACGCTTTTTTTATGAAGATTTAATAGACGATTTGGTATGGTATCGCGATGGATGTTCCGGATGAAGCCGGAAGGATGCGGAGAATTCTCCACGCGTACGTGGATATATTTTATGATCAGGAACCGATCGTAATCGGCGAGGTTGCGTTCCCGCCGAGGCGCATCGTGCATGTGGTGAGGCGACGCAGGGACGACGGGAAAAAACCGGAGGAAATAAAATGGCTTCTGGATCAGATTCCCTTAACGGTGGCAAGTGCGGACTTCGAGGTGGTGAATAAAAATCAGAGGAGGTATCCGAGCAGCACGCTTCGGATACGGGGGAGCGTAGTGGTGGTTATCAAAAAGATCGACGGGAGAAGGGGGATCGTCACCGCGTTTACGCGCAATCAAAGGGGTATCGGCCTTCTCGGGGTGAAAAGCTTCAGAAATCTGCCTCCGGGGAGACGCCGCGCTCCGAAGAGCGATCCTCCCATTGATCACCGCCCTTTCGGGAGGTGCCCGCAGTGAACAGCGATTTTCTGGCCTTCAGGGGCAGATTTCCAGGATATTCACGATGCTGTTTTCAGCATAGGGGAGAGAGGTTATAAGTCAAAGGTTCTTTAATAATTATTTAATCTACGGGCGCGGTTGACAAGGGCGGCGGGTTTGCCCTACAATTGCTGGGTACTGCCCGGCAGGGAGATTCTTTTTAGGTCGATTGGCTAATGTCTCCGGGCCGGAAAGGGAAGTTCGGTTCGGGGAGTAGCGCCCCCGCGCGGGAAAATAAAAAATTTTAAATTTAAAATACCATGGCAGAAAAAGAAAAGTTCGACCGCTCGAAGCCGCACTTCAACATCGGCACGATCGGCCACGTCGACCACGGCAAGACGACCCTGACGGCCGCGATCACGCACGTGCTCTTTATGAAGGGCCTTGCGAAGAAAGAGGAGAAAGTCGACCAGATCGACAACGCTCCGGAAGAAAAGGCGCGCGGCATCACGATCGCCCTGCACCACTCGGAGTATTCCTCGGAGAAGCGCCACTACGCGCACGTTGACGCGCCGGGACACGCCGACTACATCAAGAACATGATCACGGGCGCCGCTCAGATGGACGGCGCGATCCTCGTGGTCGCCGCGACCGACGGCCCGATGCCGCAGACGCGCGAGCACATCCTGCTGGCGCACCAGGTGGGCGTACCGAAGATCATCGTGTTCCTCAACAAGTGCGACCAGGTGGACGACCCCGAGCTCATCGACCTCGTGGAGTCCGAAGTGCGGGAGCTTCTCAAGAAATACGACTTCGACGGCGACAACGTCCCGGTCATCAGGGGTTCGGCCCTCAAGGCCCTGAATGCCACGTCCGCGGATGACGCCGACGCGAAGCCGATCCTCGACCTCGTGAAAGCGGCGGACGATTACTTCCCGGACCCGGTCCGTGAGATCGACAAGCCGTTCCTCATGCCGATCGAAGACATCTTCTCGATCGAAGGCCGCGGCACGGTCGTCACGGGACGCGTGGAGCGCGGCAAGGTGAAGGTGAACGAGGAAATCGAGATCATCGGTCTCCGCCCGACCCAGAAGACGGTCGTGACGGGCATCGAGATGTTCAACAAGCTTCTGGACGAGGGCATGGCCGGCGACAACATCGGCGCCCTGCTCCGCGGTCTGAAGAAGGAGGATGTCGAGCGCGGCCAGGTGCTCGCGAAGCCGGGTACGGTGACCCCGCACGCCGAGTTCGAAGCCGAGATCTATGTGCTTTCGAAGGAAGAGGGCGGCCGCCACTCTCCGTTCTTCAAGGGCTACAAGCCGCAGTTCTACATCAGGACGACCGACGTGACGGGTGAGGTCACCCTTCCGGAAGGAACGGAGATGGTCATGCCGGGCGACACGGTGAAGATCACGGTCAAGCTCATCACTCCGGTGGCGCTCGAAGAGAAACAGCGCTTCGCCATCCGCGAAGGCGGCAAGACGGTGGGCGCCGGCGCGGTCACGAAGATCATCAAATAACCGACATGGCAAAAAAGGAATCGGATCGTCCCCAGAAAGTGCGTTTGAGGATCAAATCCTACGATCACAAGCTGATCGACAGTTCGGCGCATCAGATCATCGATGCGGCCGAGCGGAACGACGCCAAGGTGGTCGGTCCGATCCCTTTGCCCACGGAGGTCAAGCACTACACGGTGAACCGCTCGACGTTCGTCCACAAGGACTCGCGCGAACAGTTCGAACTCCGTGTGCACAAGCGGCTGATCGAGATCCTGAACCCGTCGGCGAAGATCGTGGAATCGCTTTCGAATCTCAATCTTCCGGCAGGCGTGGACGTGGAGATCAAGATGGTCTAAGAGCACCAGGCTCCTCCCCTCAGGCAGTATCCTTTCCGAACATCCCTCTCTCGTAAATGTTCTGAAAGGATACTGCCTGAGGGGAGGAGCCTTTTGTTTTTATCGATCATGCGGTTAACGCGCGGCGGCCGTCCCGTATGAGACGGCTTTTTGATTTCTTCGTCGCGCCTCTTTAATAAACCTACCTTCTCCCATCTGCTATACTAATGAGGTAATGAAATCGCACTCTTCCTCCCGCAAGGCCTTCACCCTGATCGAGCTTCTGGTCGTGATCGCGATCATCGCCATCCTCGCCACAGTCGTGATCCTC
>JAJXZE010000004.1 GCA_021780195.1 bacterium
CGCAGGATCTGCTCCTTCACTTCCGGAGCGACCCGATGATATTTCTTCATGTATTTATCTTTGGACAATCCGACCTTTCTGTCCAATATATGGGGTCAAGGCCAGGAAGATAAATTATGTATGGTATTAA
This sequence comes from bacterium, assembly GCA_021780195.1. Lineage (GTDB taxonomy): Bacteria > Patescibacteriota > Minisyncoccia > UBA6257 > 2-01-FULL-56-20 > JAJXZE01. Next base: position 131 of record JAJXZE010000004.1, read on the forward strand.
ATATATTTCCGATTTGAATATCACCAGCTGCCAATTCACCTTGTATATCAATAGCGGTTTCGCCACCATCGTTCTTTATCTTAAAAATGACAAAGGTTCCGTCAGCTCCTCCGCTCCCCCCGTACTCTGATATATCAATCCTCGGTTGCGGCGATGGAGCCAAATAAACATGCATGTCTCTTCCTGCCTGCTGGATGGTATTTCCGGAAGATCCTTTCAGGCTCGCCTTATTTGAAGGCGATTCCTTTCTATTGTGGAAACTAAAGTTCAACCCCAATTTACCGAAAAGCTTATCAAAGAATGACGGCATGCCTCTATTCTATAAGATTTACATACCCCAATACAAACACGAGTCTCGCCAGTGAATTTCAAAGGATTAACAAAATCGAGGACTGCCGGCCTTAAAAGATTGAAACTAGTGTGTTGCGGTGCTCGGTCTTGGACTTTATACCGCGCAATCCCGACGAGATTACAAGCGTTCTTGAAAATCCCCTTCCTCCTTCAATGGAAGTGCCCCGGTCTTAGTTATGAAACAACCATTCCGGAGGACAAATCATCGTCAAGAAAGAAAAGGCGGGGATTTCCCTTCTGGTCTTCCTCGATACCAATAAGCATCCCGTTGCTTTCGACGCCGGCCATAATTTTAGGGTCGATATTGGACGCAACGAGAACCTTCTTTCCTACAAGACTTACTGGAGTATATACGCCCATAACGCCTGACAATATTTGGCGCGGGGTGTCCTCGCCAATATCGAGACTGAATTTCAATAACTTATCCGATCCCGCAACCGGCTCAACAGCTATTATTTTTCCGATACGCAACCCCAACTTCTTAAATTCATCTTTATTCATCGCTCTTAATATAACATAACGAGGCCTCTCGGTCTTACTCTACCTCCTGGCCTTGGCTGTTGCGGGGGCAAGAATCGGACGTCGCTCACCGACGCAACGCGGCTCGCTCCCTGAAAACCTCTCGGTTTTCAGCCCGGCCATCGGAACGGCCTCTTTCCTCCACGGGGAACCTTCCGGTTCCCCGACCCCCTCCCCGTCCGATTCTCGCCTCATCACACGTCAGCTTCTCTGCTTTCAAGGGCATCTCGGAGGCGCCGCAGGAAACAAAGAAAAACACGCCGCACAAATGGCGCCGAGAGCGAGGTGCACGCCGAGCACGGCGCGACACCGTCCCTTGAAAGCAGAGAAGCTGACGTTGGTTGCGGGGGCAAGAATCGGACTTGCTTCGGGAGCTTATGGGGCTCCCCGGAAAACCATTCCCAACCCTCCCGCGCAATTTTGCCCGATTAGTATATAATGGGGGCAATCGGATGGCAAGCATAAAAGAACGTTTTGCGGGCAAAAAAATAACCTTGATGGGACTTGGCCTCCTGGGCCGCGGCGTGGGCGATGCGGAGTTTTTTGCGGCGGCGGGCGCCGAGCTCATCGTCACCGATCTCAAGAGCGCGGAGGACCTCGCGCCCTCCCTTGCGCGCCTCGCAAAATTCACCGGCATCACCTTCCGCCTCGGCGGACACCGCATGGAGGATTTCGAGGACCGCGACATGATCGTGCGCGCCGCGGGAACGCCCTTCGACTCGCCGTACCTCGCGCACGCGCGCGAGCGCGGCATCCCCATCGAAATGGACGCTTCCCTCTTCGCCGCGCTTTCCCCCGCGCGCACGGTCGGCATCACGGGCACGCGCGGGAAATCCACCGTCACGCATCTTGTGCGCGCCGCGGCCGAAGCGGCGGGCATGCGCCCGCGCCTCGGCGGGAACGAACGCGGCGTGGCCACCCTACCGCTCCTCGAAACGACCGGTGCGCGGGACCTCGTGATCCTCGAACTTGATTCGTGGCAACTCCAGGGATTTGCGGAGGACAAGGTGAGTCCGCGCATCGCCGTGTGGACCAACTTCATGCGCGACCATATGAATTATTATCGAGGCGATATGGATCGCTACTTCGAGGACAAAGCCGCCGTCGCGCGATTCCAGAAACCCGGCGACATTTTCATCACCACGCCGGAGATAAAGGAGAAGATTGAGGCGCGCTTCGGCATGCTCGCAGGGACGGTGATTACGGACGTATTCTTCCCCGACGGCTGGGACCTCGCGCTCCCCGGCGCGCACAACCGCGCGAATGCGGGGTTCGCGCTCGCCGCGGCGCGCGCGCTCGGCATCCCGGACGACACGTCGCGCAAGGCGTTCGCGGCATTCCGCGGCCTTCCCGGACGCCTGGAATTCCTCGGCGAGAAACGCGGCATCGCTTTCTATAACGACTCGAATTCGACGACGCCGGACGCGGCGATCGCCGCCCTCCGCGCGCTCGGACGCGGGGGAAAGAATGGCGGCCTCATCCTCATCGCGGGCGGGAGCGACAAAGACCTCGTGTTCACGGAGCTCGCGGCGGAGATCCCGCGGCGCGCCGCGCGGGCGGTGCTCTTCACTGGCGCGGCGACCGAAAAACTCCGCGCGCTCCTGCCGCCCGGATATCCCGCGGCGGCCGCGAACAGCATGGACGAAGCGCTCCGTGAAGCGCTCGCGGATGCCAGGACGGGCGACACGGTCCTCCTCTCCCCCGGCGCCACCAGTTTCGGTATTTTCAAAAATGAATATGACCGCGGCGACCAGTTCCGCGACCTCGTGGCGCGCCTGCCGGAAAATTGAAATCGGGACGCGAACGCGCTAGAATCGAGGGAATGGCACACGACCTCACGAAGCGCGACCTCGAGCATCTGGCCGAGCTTTCACGCATCGCGCTCGACCCGCAGGAGGAGGAAAAACTCCTCAGGGATCTCGGGAACATCCTCGATCATTTCAAGGAACTCCAGAAGCTCGACGTGGCGGACGTCCCCCCGATGACGGGCGGCACCGACCTCACGAACGTTTTCCGCAAGGACGGCGCGGCGCACGGCGGCACGGAAAACACGAACCGCGGCGCGGGCGTCTCTGCGTTCCCCGAAAAAGAGGGTGGCTATCTCAGGGTGCCGCCCGTCTTCGGATAGCCGCGCGCCGCGCGCCGATTACGCACTGCACTATGGACCTCGACCATCTCACCATTAAAAAATTCCACGAAGGGCTTCTCGACAAGCAATTCTCCGCGCTCGAAGCGGCGCAGGCGTTCTTCGCGCGTATCAAGGCGAGCGACGAAGCGATTGGCGCGTATCTTTCGACCGCGGAGGAATCCGCCGCGCGCGAGGCGGAAGCGGTGGACGTCGCGCTCGCGAAAGGCGACGACGTGCCGACGCTCGCGGGCATCCCCCTCGCGATCAAGGATTGCATCCTCGTGAAAGACCTTCCCGCGACCTCAGCATCGAAGATGCTCGAGCGATACGTCGCAAGCTATGATGCGGGCGCGATCGCCAGATTGAAAGAAAGGCGCGCGGTCTTCCTCGGCAAGACCAATATGGACGAGTTCGCCATGGGATCTTCCACGGAGAACTCCGCCTTCAAAAAAACGCGCAATCCGCACGACCTCTCGCGCGTCCCCGGCGGTTCGTCCGGCGGGTCCGCGGCGGCCGTCGCCGCGCATATGGCCGTCGCTTCCCTCGGCTCGGACACCTTCGGTTCCATCCGCCAGCCGTCCGCATTCTGCGGCGTCGTCGGTTTCAAACCGACGTACGGCGCGGTCTCGCGTTCCGGCCTTATCGCGATGACTTCGAGCATGGACCAGATCGGTCCCATCACGCAGACCGTGGAAGATGCCGCGATCATGTTCGCGGCGATCGCGGGACGCGATCCCGTGGACGCCACGAGCTCCGAAACGCACTATGACGAAACCGCGCTCACGAATCCCGACCTCGGCGGGATCAGGCGCCTGCGCATCGGCCTCCCCGAGGAATACTTTGTCGACGGTCCCGACCGCGAGGTGGGCGCCGCGATGGACGAGGCCATCAGGCGCATCGAAGGCCTCGGCCTTAAAACAAAAAAGGTCTCGCTTCCCCACACGAAGTACGCCGTCCCCGCGTATTATCTGAGCATGCCGGCGGAGGTGAGCTCGAACCTCGCGCGGCTCGACGGCATCCGCTACGCGCGCATCCCCGAAGTCGACCGCGACGCCAAAACGCTCCGTGATATTTATTTCAAGCAGAAGGGTATCGGCTTCGGCCCGGAGACCAAGCGGCGCGTGATCCTCGGCGCCTTCGTACTTTCCTCCGGATACTACGACGCGTACTACGACCGCGCGCAGAGGGCGCGGACGCTCATCGCCCGCGACTTCGACCGCGTCTTCGAGGACGTCGACGTCCTCATGACGCCCGTCACCCCCACGCCCGCGTTCAAAATCGGCGAAAAAACGGACGACCCCCTGGCCATGTACCTCTCGGACGTCTTCACCGGCCCCGTGAATCTCGCCGGCCTTCCCGCGATCTCGATCCCGGTGAAGCCGTACCCCTACCCGGGCGGCGGGCGCGAACTCCCCATCGGCTTCCAGCTCATCGGAAAAAAATGGCGCGAGGCGGATATCCTCGGCCTCGGCCAGTACTACGAAAGGATATAATTGAAGCATGGCCATCGTTATCCCCTCATCCCTCGCCGCTACGCTCTCGTCGTCCACCGCCGCCGCGGAAAAGCTGAGCGGCTCCGCGGCCTCCGCGTATGGCGCGGGGCTTCCGTGGTTCGAGTTCGCAAGCGCCATATTCACGACGGCGGCCTTCGCCATTGCGATCTATTTTCTCCTCAAGACGGGATATATCCAGCTCCGCATCGACCGCGTCAGGAACGTCATCCTCCAGAAAGATTCCGTGAAGTTGCGCGTGCGTTCGTCGTGGGACGATATCGAACGCCATTTCTTTGCGGGCGATGATAACGATCTCCGGATCGCGCTCATTGAAGCGGATGCGATTCTCGACGAAGCCCTGCGCGGCGCGGGCGTCCAGGGCGCCCAGCTCGGCGACCGCCTGAAAAAGGTGAGACCCGACCAACTCCCGAACGTGGAGGACGTCTGGCAGGCGCACAAACTCCGGAACCGCATCGCGCACGAACCGACCCTCTCGCTCAAGAGGGACATTGCCGAAAAGGCGCTCACGATATACGAAACCGCGCTTCAGCACCTCGGATTCCTCGATCCGGGCGCCGCAGGACTTACTGAACCTACGGAGTCGTCGACGTAGTCGTGGTTGCGGGGATCATCGGGGCGGCCGCGCTTGACGTTGCCGCAGGGGCCGTCGTCGTGGCGCCGAGTACCGCACCGTTCACCGCGGTCACGGTGAGATACTGCGAGCCGGGGACGTGCGTCCCGGCGAGCGTCACCGTGGTCGTCGTTCCTGCGAGCGGCTTCAACGCCGCCGCCGTGTTTGCATCCTTGGAATTTTCCACATAGGCCACGATCCCGTACGGAGTCGTGAGGAAGTAGAGCGACCGGCCCATCGCGAGGCGCCCCGCGAGCGTCACGGTTTCCGTCGCATTTTGGGCGCCGGCCCACGCGGGTGCCGTTGCCGCAAAGGAGAGATTCGCACCGAGGAGAGCGTTCGCGTCTGTCATCGAAGCAACCTGCGCCGCAAGCGCCGTGTTCGACGCATTCAGCATCGACACCTGGTTTTGCAAAGACGTCACGTCCGAGCCGACCGAAGCGCTCGTTCCGCCGATCGCCGCCACCTGGGACGCGAGCCCCATATTCTGGAAATAAAGCCATCCGGAAAAACCCGCAAGCGCCACGATGATCACGATGCCCACGATCATCATAAGGGGGCTCCGCTTCTTGGTCTCGGTCATCATTCCCTGCGCACCTCCGAAAGACATGCCGGCCGCCGGTTTTGAAAATATTTTTTCCGCCTGCGCCTGCGTTTTCCCGGAGTTCATTCCGCCGCCGAACGATGCGGAAGACGACGAGACGAGGTCGCTCACCCTGATCGATTGCGGGGCAACCTCCTTCGGTGCGGCAGAGCCGCTTCCGGCACCGACATTGATTGAAATCGGCCGTACGCCCCCCATCGGAGAAGCCCCGAGCGGAGAATTACCGAGCGGCTTCGCCGATGCGGATGCCGCCAGGCCAGAGGACGACGCGGGCGACACCGCGGAAACCGCCGGGCCCGATGACGCCGCCATGCCGCCGTCCATTTTTTTTAGCGTGTCGTCGACATCCGCCGCCGCCCACCCTGCACCGACAAGCGCCGCCTTTATCGCGTCGCGGGAAACCCCCATCTTCACCTGCGAGGAGATGTACTCCTCAAGTTGTGGTTGGACCATGCCTCTATTATAGCGCGTCGCACGGCAAGCCGCGCTGTGCATAAAGGAAAGCCCAATGCTCTTTTCCAGCCATTAAAAAGAGCCCATGTCCGGAAAAGAGCATTTGGCTTTCCTTGTGCGAATCTTGACCCGACACTTCCTCGCTTGAAGTACGGGCTTCATCGACGATGATTATTATTCCTGCGGGCCGGACGGGATTTAAACCCGTGGTCTACCCCGTGACAGGGGGTCGTGTTAATCAGGCTACACCACCGGCCCATTTACTCCGCTCACAGGGAAAATTCTATGTTTTTTTGCGCGATAAATCAAGCGCGCCGACCATCTTCAAGAACGCTTCCTCGTCGAGAATCGCGACGCCGAGCTTTTTTGCCTTCTCGTACTTCGAACCGGGATCCGTCCCCGCCACCACGTAGCTCGTCTTCGCGCTCACGGATTCGGACGCTTCGCCGCCCATGGCGCGGATCTTTTCCTTGGCCTCTTCCCTGCTCATGGCCGCGAGACCTCCCGTGAGCACGAAGGTCTTTCCGGCAAGCGGACCGGATGCCGCCGCTTCAGCGCGCGGAAAGGGTACCACCTCGACGCCCGCCTTTTCGAGCCGCGCGAGAAGATCCGCGTTTCGCTCCGCCGCAAACCATTCATGGATGCTCGCCGCCACCTTCGGCCCGACGTCCGGAAACGCTTCGAGCTCCTCCGCCGTAAGCGCGCGGAAGGTCTTCAGGATGCCGCCGATCGGGATGTGCGCGCCACCGCGGCCGCGCGGGAAGTCGAGGTGCCTGGCGAGCGTGAGTGCGGTCTCTTCTCCCACGTGGATCACGCCGAGCGCGTAGAGGAACCGCGGGAGCGCGATCGTCTTCTTCGCCTCGATCTCGCGGATCAGATTGTCTGCCGATCGTTCGCCGAAGCGGTCGAGCGCCATCACGTCCCCCTTCCGCAGGGTGAAAATATCCGCCGCGTCGGAAATGAGCCCCTCATCCAGGAAGCGGTCGAGGATCTTCGGCCCGAGGCCTTCGATATTGAACGCGGTCCGCGCGGTAAAGTGCCGCAGGCCTTCGCGGTGCCGCGCCGCGCAGTACTTCGAGGAGCATCGCGCGATGGCGCCGTCCCGCACCACGGGCGAACCGTCCACCGGGCACTTCGCGGGCATTTTGAACGCGCGCTCGCGGCCCGTGCGGAGTCCGGGGAGCACCTTCGTGATCTGCGGAATAACGTCGCCCGCGCGGGAGATCACGACCGTGTCGCCGATCCGGAGCCCGAGGCGCGCGATCTCGTCCGCGTTGTGGAGCGTCGCGTGCGTGATCGTGATGCCGCCGACCTCGACCGGGCGCATGATGGCGACGGGCGTCAGCGCTCCCGTCCGGCCCACCTGCACCTTGATGTCCGTGACGACCGTCGTCGCCTCGCGCGGCGGAAACTTGTACGCGATCGCCGCCCGCGGCGCTTTGCCGATGATCCCCGCACGTTCGAACGCGGCGTTGTCGTTCAGGATGACGACCGTGCCGTCAATCTCGTAATCGAGTTTCCCGCGCCGCGCGGGTTCGCCCCAGCGCTCGCGGAACGCGAACACCTCCTTCAAATCGCGCGCGGGCGCGTTGTGCGGATTCGTCTTGAAGCCGAGTGCGGCGAGGAGGAGATGCTCCTCTTCGTGGTATGTCTGGCCGATCTCCGTCACGATATCGTATTGGAAAGAGTCGAGTTTGCGCCCCGCGGCCACGCGCGGGTCGAGCTGGCGGATGGACCCCGCCGCGATGTTCCTCGGATTCGCGTAAAGTTTCCCTCCCGCGCGCTCCTGTTCGCGGTTCATGCGCGCGAATTCGCGCCGCGTCGTAAACACTTCCCCGCGCACGACGAGCCGCCGCGGCGCGAGGTCATACTTCGCGGGATCAAGGCCGAGTTTCCGGAGGGAAGCCGCCGCCTCCGCTTCGTCCCTCATGCGGAGCGGGATCGCCTCCACGGTGCGGAGGTTCTGGGTCACGTCCTCGCCCGTCATGCCGTCGCCGCGCGTGGATCCGCGCGCGAGGATGCCGTTTTCGTATTCGAGTTCGATCGCGAGTCCGTCGATCTTCAGCTCGCAGTAGAAGCGCGGCACGTCCTTCCGCGCGATGGCGCGGGCGAACTCGTCGCCGCTCCGGAAATAGTTCACGAGGCGCTCGTACCATTCCTCCATGTCCTTTTCCGAAAAAGCGTCGTTGAAGGAGGTCATCCGCACGTCATGGCGGACCTTCGCGAATTTCTTGAGCGGCTTTCCGGCGATGCGCTGGGTCGGCGAATCAGGCGTCACGAGGTCGGGATACCGCGTCTCAAGATCGAAGAGCTCTTTTTTCAACGAATCGAGCGCGGCGTCCGGAATCTCGGAACGATCCTCCACCGCATAGGCATAGCGGTAGCGGTCGATGACCTTCTTCAGGTGCTCGATGCGTTCGCGGGCGGCGGATTTATCCATGAAAGACGAAAGGCGGCATGAGGCGAACCCCGTAGCGTTACGGCAGGGTCGACGTGGACCCTTCAAAATTAAGGAGGAAGGCGCGGGCGGAATTCTGGGAGTTGCCCTTCGAAACCGCATAGGAAGCCGCAGGGTCGCTACAGGTCGTCGTGGCGGCGTTCGCATCATAGCAGGTCACGTCCACCTCCGCGCCATTCGAGAACGTTCCCGGCGGCGTTCCCGGGAGGGCCTGTTCGCGCGACGGCCCCGCACATCGCCCCGTGAGGTCCGCCGTACTTGTCACCCCGCAGAAATGGTCGAAGTATGCCCACTCGACGCCCGAGTCCGCCGCGAAAATCGCACTCGCGGAATTCTTGGAGTCGGTCGTCGCATTCAGCTGGTACACCATAAGCATGCCCGCGACCGTCGTCGCGCCGAGGATCGCGCCGGAGAGCGCGAGCACGATGAGAAGCATGGCCTGTCCTTTTCTTACTTTCATGGGCATGGGGGTGGGGGTGGGATCGGGAGTGCGGTCAGCACGAAGACGTGGGTCCCGCGAGGCAGTCAATGCTCCGCGCGCTTATGGTCGTCTGAATATTCGTGACGTCGCTCTTCACCGCCGGATCAGTGGAGTTCGGGCTCACCCCCATGGACATCGTGATGCGCGGGTTCCAGTGGTCGCCCTCCTGATTGCCGAAGATGGTAAAGGAGAGCGTGTCCACCGTGACGTCGGGACTCGTGATCGCCTCCTCCGCGCCGCCGTCCTCCTGCCGCATGAGCACGCCGTTCACCAGGGAATATTTCACGTGGATACCCTGGGCATTGAAGAAGGCCAGCAGATCGCACGTCATAAGGTCGCCGTTGCCCGCAATTGAACAGTCGGGCAGGTTCGTCGCCGGATTCGTCCCGGCGCACGCCGGGTCGACAAGCGACGCCCCCGCGGTGTTGCCCGGCTGGTCACAGAAGAGATACCCCGTGCGGATTTCCCGCGCCGCCTGCTCGATCGCGAGGCCGGCGTTCGATTGCGCGGAAATAAGCGAGGTGATCTGCCGCTGAGTGCGGAGCGCGTTCACGAACCCGCCGACCGCGACCGAAACGATGATCGAAAAGAGCGCGATCGCCACCAAGAGCTCGATCAAAGTGAATCCCCCGTTTTTGCGGTCGCGGTTCATGTGCGCCAGTTATAGAAATGGTCTTCCACGTTCACGCTCTGGTTCGTGATCGATCCCGTCGTCCAGTCCACAATGGAATTCACCGTGATCTCATTCTGCGCCACCTTTACACGGATCAGCCGGGTAAAAGGCGTGGCAGTCCCCGTCTCGTAGTTATAGCGTCCGGTCGCGGCATCATACTTGAGCGGCGTGCCGGCATACGCCGGAAGCACGTACGGCCCCGTCGTGCCGATCGCATAATCGAATTCATAATCTCCGCCGTTGCCCTGGCTGAAGCTGTATCCCCATCCGTTCCCGTCATACCCGTCGTGATCGACGATATTCTTGGTGAGCTCGACTCCCTCGGAAGCGAGATATGTCGCGGTGAGTTCGTCCGCCGTCACGTGGCTCAGGAAAAACGAACGGACAAGGAGCGTCGCAATGCCGATGAGTCCTATCGTAAGGATGCTCAAGGCCACCATCGCCTCGACGAGGCTCTGTCCTTTTCTCCTTTCCCCGAGGAACGGCGCGCGGGATGAAAGTGGATTCATGCCGTTGTCAGAAGGTTACCTGCCCCGCGGGGCTCACCGTGATCGTGGTCGACGCCGATCCGTCGACGGTTGAGAGGTGGACGTTCAGGGGCACCGCCGAGCCCGGAGGGAGAAAGGCGTCGCCGGTCAGACTAAGGAGCGTCGCGGGCGCGGGAGGATAAAAGAGCACCGCCCCGAGGCCGTCTCCGTTCCCCTGGACAAGACGCACTCCCGTCCCCGGACGCACCTTCCACGTACTTTGGGAATACGGCTGTTCGTTGGCGGTCGACAGCCCCGTGAGGGTCGTCGAAGCGACCGAAGGGCACGGTCCTCCGCCCGCGGGATCGTAGGCGAAGATCGAATACTCGTTGTCCGGCACGTCGATCGACACGCCGTAGCCGCAGATGCCGGGCGCCGTGCTGTAGGTCGCGATCGCGAGGTTCTTGGCGCGCAGAATGGTTTCCGCGATCTTCGCGGACTCCACCGAAAGCGTGATCTGATTCTGGGCGACGCCCGTATAGCCGAGCGCGATCGCCGAGAGCATCGCGGTGATGCCGAGGACGACCAGGAGTTCTATGATGGTGAATCCCTTCATAGTCCTATTATACGAAAATACCAGGCGCTTGCGGGAAGAGCAAAAAAGAATACGAGGGCGGCGCCCGCGGCGAGGAACGGCGCGAAGGGAACCGCGCTTTTCATGGTTTTCCTCGCGCGGAGCACGAGCGCGATGCCGACGAGCGCGCCCACGATGAATGCGGCGCCGTAGACCGGGAGAATATCGGGCCAGCCGAAAAGGAATCCGAGCGGCGCGCCGATCGCGACGTCGCCCATCCCCATCCCCTTTCCCTTGGTCGCGAGAACGAGCAACCAGAAGAATCCCGCGCCGAAAACGGCGCCCGCGATACGACTCGTCCAGAAAGAGCCCGCGAGGCCGAAGAACCCCGCATACGGCCCGAGGAACGACCACTGCGCCGGGCCGAGCGAGGCGGCGGCGAATATGGACTCGAAGATGGCGATGACGGCGAGCATGACCACGAGCTCGTCGGGCACCACCTGGAGCCGGAGGTCAACATAGGCAAGGAGAAGCAGAACCTCGAACGCCGCGATCCAGAATGCGGAGAGCGCGTACCATCCGGTGAGTGCCGCGCCGGCCGGCGCCGCCGCGGCAAAGATCGGGGCCAGCGTCCACGGCACCGCGGCGAAGATCACGCCGGAGAGCAGTTCTACGAGCGGATACTGGATGCCGATCTTCGCGCCGCACGAGCGACAATGCCCGCGCTGAACCACCCAGGAAAGGACGGGTACGAGCTCGAACCACCGGAGCGTTTTTCTGCAGTGGGGACAGTGCGAGCGCCCGCCGATCACGCGCGGGTCAAAGACGGATGATGCACCGTCGTAGCGGAGCGCGAGAACGTTCAGGAAGCTCCCGATCGCGAGGCCGAAAAGAAAGAGGATGGGATATACCACCTCATAATTTTAACAGAAAAACAGGGAAAAGCCCCGCCTACAGCGTCAGGCAATAGTTCGGCGTCGCGCATCCGGAGAAAACGCCGTTGGTCGCGGTCGATGCTCCCGAGATGGTAAACCCGGTCGTATTCGGTGCCTGATAGCTCGAGAACACTGCGTTGCTCGTATTCTCGAGCGTCGCGGCGACGATATAACTCGTGCCTCCGCTCGTGGTGCCGTAGTAGTAGGTCCGGCCGGGAGTAGGATCGTTCGGAATGGTATTGACGCCGATGTTCGTGGTCGGACTCGTGAGCACCGATGCCATCTGTGCCCATCCGTTTGCGGTAATCTGCGTAAATCCGCCCGCGCCGCAGCCGACGTCGCCCGGGTAGAATCCGCACTTGTTGTAGTAAAGTCCGAGGCCGAGCATGGTCTGCTGGAGGTCCGAGAGGCGGCGCGCGTCGCGGCCCGACGACTGCGTGGGACCGAGGCCGACAAGCACAACCGACGCGAGGATCGCGATGATCGCGACCACGATGAGGATTTCGATGAGAGTGAAGCCTTGTTTCTGTTTCATGGTTTCAGTATATCATAATCGGCCTTTCGCGCCGAAGGGCGGCGCTTTTAGTGGATATTTGCGGTTAAGCTGTAAATTGGGATAAGGATCGAGGCAAAGAGGAGCCCCACCAAAGCGCCGATGCCGATCATGAGGATCGGCTGGATGAGGTCCACGAGATTGCTCGTCACCTGGTCGGCCTCTCGCGTGTAGATCCCGGAAAGGCGCTTGAACATCTCCTCCGTCTTGCCCGTCGTTTCGCCCACCGCGACCATCTGCGACACGAGCGAGGGGAAGAAATCGGGGTGCTTCGCGAGCGATTCGGAAAAGAGCTGGCCCTGGCGTACGCTCTCGGCCACGTCGTGGATCACGTCTTTATAGAGCACGTTCCCCACCATGTGGCTGATGATCTCGAGCGACTGGGCGATCGGCACGCCGCCGTGCACGAGGAGCGCCGCCGCGTTCCCGAAGCGCGCCATGATGACCGGCAAGTAGACCTTCTTCATGACGGGCAGGCGGAGTTTCAGGTCGTCCATGAGCGCGATGCCCTCGTCGGTCTGCACGTAATTCACGAGCACGGCGCCGAGCGCCAAGACCGCCACGATGACCACGATCCACCACTGGGCGAGGAAATTCCCGGTCGAAAGGAGCACCTGGGTGTACCACGGCAACGCCACATTGTTCTGGGCGAACACCGTCCCGATCGAAGGATAGACGAAGGTGAGCAGGATGAACGCCACGACGACGAAGAGACCGAGCACGATTCCCGGATACACGAGCGCGGACGACGCCTTGCCCGCGAGGTCGTTCTCCTTCTCGGTATAGTCGGCGAGAAAGCCGGCGACCTCGTCCATGTTCCCCGTCACCTCGGCCGCGCGGATCATCTCGACGTAAAACTCTGGAAAGGTCTTCCCCTGCCGTTCGAGCGCCTGGGAGAACGAAAGTCCCGAGTCGATATCCTCGGATACCTGGAAAAGCGCCTCCTTGAGGACCTTGTTCGTCGTCTGCTCGTGGAGCGTCCGGAGCGCGTTATTCAGCGGAAGGCGCGCGTCGAGGAGCGTCGCGAGCTGGCGCGTGAAGACGAGCATGTCCTTCCGGCGCACGCGGTTCACGAAGCCCGAAATACGCTCGGCGATCCCGATCGTATCTGACGATTCCACGGAGAGCACGAAAAGCCCGTGGTTCGTGAGGATCGCGAGCGCGTTGTCGCGGCTCCCGGCCTCCACGTATCCCACCTGTAATTCGCCTTCTTTTGTTTTCGCCTGGTATTTGAACTTCATGCCGTTGCCCTTCGCGCCGCGCCCGTTCAGGCGCGCTCAAGAAGGATCCTCAGTTCCGCCGGGTTCAGCGAGTAGAGCTCGGCGTTCTCGAGGGACACCTCGCGGTTCTTCACGAGGTTCGCGAGCGACCGGTTCAGGGTGACCATTCCTTCCTGGAGGCTCGTTTCGATCACGAGGTCGATCTGGTACGTCTTCCGTTCGCGGATCAGGTTCCTGATGGCGGGGTTCACGATCATGACCTCGAGTGCCGGCACGCGGCCGCCCGACATCCGGGGAAGCAGGCGTTCGGAAACGATGGCGACGAGGGTCGCCGCAAGCTGGGACGTCACCTGCCCCTGCTGTTCCGCGGGGAATGAGTCGATGATGCGGTCGATCGTCTGCGAAGCCGAGTTCGTGTGGAGCGTCGAGAGTACCAGGTGGCCCGTTTCTGACGCGGTCATGGCGGTCGAGATGGAGACCGTGTCGCGCATCTCGCCGATCATCACGACGTCCGGGTCCTGCCGGAGCACCGTGCGGAGCGCCGAGTGGAATCCGACCGTGTCGCTCCCCACTTCGCGCTGGGAAACGATGCACTTGTCCTGCGTGAAAAGATATTCCACCGGATCCTCGATCGTGATGATGTGGTCAGAGCGCGAGTGGTTGATCTCGTCGACGATCGCGGCGAGCGTGGAGGACTTGCCATGGCCCGCGGGCCCCACGACAAGAACGAACCCCTGTGAGAGCTTGGCGAAATCGTGGAGCAGGGGCGGAAGGTTCAGTTCCTCGATCGTCTTCACGCGCGCGGGGACGAGGCGGAGCGCCGCCGCGAGATAGCCGCGCTGGAAGTACACGTTCACGCGGAAGCGCGCCTTGTCCTCGAAGCTGTACGCGAAGTCGAGCTGGCGCTCTTTGAGGAGCCGCGCTTTCTGCTCCGTGTCAAGCATCGCGCCGATGATCGCCTCCGCCGATTCCGGCGTCATGATCGGCTCCTTTTCAAGCGCGACGAGCACCCCGTCGATGCGCAGGGTCGGCCGCCGCCCCACCGCAAGGTGGAGGTCGGACGCGCTCTGCTTGGCGCAGGTCGTCAGGAGGTCGTTCAGTTTCGCTTTATCGTCATCCGCCATGGCGTGAGTAGGGTGATGTGAACTTTATACGGTAAGTATACCACACTGCGAGCGGACCCTACGCCTCCTCCGTCTCGCGCAAAATCTCCTCGATCGAAGTCACGCCATCGAGCGATTTCATGACGCCGTCCTGCCGCAGGGTGATCATACCCTGGGCCTTCGCCTCGCTCACGATCTTCTGCACCGTGGCGCCGGTCTCGATGACTTGAGCAAGGGCGGGCGTCATGCGAAACACCTCGAAGATCGCCGTGCGGCCGAGGATCCCTTTCCCCTTGCATGTAGGACACCCCTTGGCGCGCCATACCTTGTAGGGCTTCGGGTACTTCGCCGCGATTTCCGGTTTGATCCCCGCGAGGGACCGTTCGATCGCCGCGGCAAGGTCGGCCGCGGGCGCTTCCTGCTGTTTGCAGTCGGGACACAGAGTCCCCACGAGACGCTGGGCGATGATGAGGTTGAGCGAGACCGGCAGGAGGAAGGGCTCCACCTTCATGTCGATGAGGCGCGGGATCACGCCGGCGGCGTTGTTCGTGTGGAGCGTCGAGAGCACAATATGCCCGGTCAAGGCCGCCTGCACCGCAAGGCCGGCCGTCTCGTTGTCGCGGATCTCGCCGACCATGATGATGTCCGGATCCTGGCGCAGGATCTGGCGGAGGCCCGACGCGAAGTCATACCCGATCTCGGGCCGCACCTGCGACTGGTTCACGCCCTGCACGAAATATTCCACCGGGTCCTCCAGGCTTACGATATTCACCTCCTCGGTGTTCAGCCGCTGGAGGAAGGCGTAGAGCGTGGTCGTCTTTCCGGAACCGGTGGGACCGGTCACGAGCACCATGCCATACGGCTTTTCGAGTCCCTCCTTCACGATCTCCAGGTTGCCATAGCGGAGCGGAAGATTATCGAAGCTCTTGAGGCCCGTCGTCGGGTCGAGCACGCGGATCGCCACTTTCTCGCCCATGGGCGTCGGAAAGGTCGCCACGCGGAAGTCCACGTCGCGGTCGGAGATCTTCGCGCGGAAACGGCCGTCCTGCGGGATGCGCGTCTCGTCGATCTTGAGATTCGAAATGACCTTCACGCGAGAGACGATCGGCTGGGCGAGGGCCACGGGCAGTTCCGCCACCTGGTGGAGGTCGCCGTCATTCCTGAAGCGCACGCGGACCGCGTGCTGTTCCGGCTCGATGTGAATATCGGAGGCACGCGAGAGCACCGCTTCGCGGAACGTGTCTGCCACGATCTTGATGATCGGGGCGTCCTCGCTTCCCTCGGCCGCCTCAAGCTTCACGACGCGCTGGGCGCTTTCGCTCCCGTCGCCCGACACCGAACGCACGGCGCGTTCGATCTCCGCGCGGTACGGGGAATACTTCCGGAGCACCGCCTCCCAGTCGCCGTACGCGATGAGATACACGCCAAGGTTCAGGTGGTTCTGACGCGCAATGAACTTCACGGCGTCCTGCGCCTTCATGTCGTCGGGATTCAGCATGCCGACCACGAGCAGATTGTCGCCGAGCGAGATGGGAATCACGCCGTACGTGCGCGCGGTCTCTTCCGGAATGAGCGCGAGCGCCTTCTGATCCACGTCGCCCGCCGCGACGGGCTTGTAGGGAACCTTCAGAGCCGCACTCTTCATCTCCGCGATCTTCGCGTCGTCCACGAGCCGGCGCTTCGCGATGATCGTCTCGATCGAATCGCCGCTCACGATGGCGTCGCGCGTGAGCCGCTTCGCGGTGGCGTCGTCGATCAATCCGTTCGCGGAGAGTGCCTGGAGAAATGCATCCTGGGTCATGCGGTGGCGGTCATGGCGCGGTTACGGCGCAATGAATGGGTTCGCGCGGCCCACGGCGGCGGGGCCCTGCGGCGTGGGAAGCGCGAAGGATGGCTGGGTGAGCGCCTGTATTTTATTGAGCACGTCCGCCGGCTGGAGCGTTACCTGCGAAAGGGGCGCGATGGCCTGGTATCCTGCGGGCGGAGAGATCACCACGAGTTCAGGCGCCGCAAAGAAAATATAGTAGGCGGCAACGATGAGCACCACGATCACCACGGCCCATCCGAGGAGACCCATGAGATTCGTGCTCTTCCGTTCTTCGTCGACGATGATGGCCATGGCGATGGTTATGGAATCTGGTAATAGGTGACGACCGTGATGTTATAAGTGAAAAGATCCTGCGTATTCCCCGCGCCCTTCGCCGTGGGCGCCGCGGGCGCGGACGGCTGGAGAGAGAACGCGGCGACGTCGAAGATGCGGAGGTTGGTCTCGAGCGCGGCGAGGAAGCTCTTTAAACTCTCGTAGCTCCCGACGGCGGCGAACTGGATCGACAGGCTCCCCATCGGCTTCGTGACCCGGCTCGAGGATGCCGTGGTACCTCCCGCCGCGGCCGCGGGAAGCTGGACCGCGGGCGGGGCGACCGCGATGCTCTGGACTGACACGTTGTTCGCCGCGGCGATGCCGTACACCTGCGCGAGCGCGTTCGCGACACTCGGCCCGGACGGCATGGCAAGCGCGAGATCACTCTGCGCCTGGCTCGCGTTCTGATATTCGCTGATCAGGTTCTTGGCCTGGCCGATCATCTTCTGCTCGTTCGCAAGGAGGATCTGGGTACTCGCCTCGGTCCCCTTTTTCTCCTGAAGGACGCCGTACGTCGGCTGGACAAGGTCGAAGAATACGAAGAGCGCCGCCGCGAGGAAGAGGAGGGCGATCAGCATGCTGGTGAACCGTTTGGAGCTTTGTTTCATCGGGTTATTGGGAAGTAGCGCGGAGCACGGCCGCGGTATTCATGGTGAGCGACACGGTGAAGTTCCAGAGGCCGGTGGTCGGCGAGAGCACGATGGACGAGACGGAAACCTTCTGTACTTCGGGCGCGGCCTCGAAAATGGCGGCCTGCTGGTTCACATCGGCCTCGGTCTTCGCGGCGCCCGTGAGCGTGATCTGGTTCCCCGCCACGAATGCGAGGTTCGAGTAATAAACGTTCGCCTCCGTGCTTTTCTCGAGCCACGAAAGGAAGCGCGAGAACAGCACGTGATTCTGGAGCGCGGTCTGCACGTTCGTCACCTCGGAATAAAAGGTGGCGACCTGCGCCTGATCCGACGCGGGGATCGACTTGGCGAGCACGTCCATCTGCGTATTGAGCGAGGCAACCTGCGCGTCAAGATACGGTTCGTAGCCGAACGTGAGGCCGAAATACACGAGAAGCGCAAAAAGCAGGATCCCCCCGGAAAACGAAATAACGCCCCACGACCATCCCGGGGTCTGCGGGGGTTCCTGGCTCAAACGTTCGATGACCTGTTGGGGAAGCGGCATGATTTTATATGAGTTCCTTCATCCCGAGGCCGAGGGCGACGCTCATCGTAGGATTGAGCTCCGCGGCGAGCGGAGCGACCTGCGGCGCGTATTCAAACCGGGAAAAAGGAGTCGCCTTCACGGTCGGCGCCCCGAATTCCCTCTCCCAATACTTCTCGATGCCGAGGAGGTTCGCGCCTCCTCCCGCGAGCACCACCCGTTCGGCTTTCGCGGCCGTCGGGAAACGTTCGGCGTATGCGTACTGGGCCTTCTTCACCTCACTGATTATAGCATCTAAAAAGGGCATCATTATTGTGGACAACTCGTAGTTCGGCCCCGTGCCCGCCACGCCACGCTCTTTCTTGAGCTCCTCGGCCCTCAGTGGGTTGATCCCGAGAGAGGAGGCGAGCGCCTGCGTGAGCGACGCCGAGGCGAAATCGCTCTGCGCGCTCCACATGAGCCGGCCCTTATCAAGGAAGACGGCGTTCGTCGAGCGACTGCCGATGTCGACCACGATCGTGGGCGTCGGGTCGTTGCCGAAGATGCGCGCGATGCTTAAACTTTCGATCTCGAGCGCATGGAGGGCGAGGCCCGCCGTTTTGAAGATGCGCTGGTATTTTTCGATCTGCTCCCTCGGTACGGAGATGAGCAGTATCTTCTGATGCGCGAACCCCTTGTCGTCCTGGTAGTCCATCACCTTCATCCAGTCGAGCGCCACCTCCGCTATGGGAAGCGGCACGTACTGCTTCGCCTGATAGATCATCGCCTGCTCGATCTGCTTCTGTTCCATCTGCGGAAAGTCGAGCACCGTCATAAAAACGGAAAACGGCGGGAGGGAGGCGATCGCATTCGTCGTCGTGGTACCCATCGTCTTCACCACGGTCTTCAGGAGTTCGATGACGTCGCCTTCAAATATCTTGAGGCCGCTCGTCTGGAGCGCCTGATTCGCACGCGCGAGATATCCGCTCGATTCAAGAAGACCGTAATTCACGACGCGCGGGCGCGCCTTGCCGCGTTCGACTTCGACCGCCTTGATGGAGGTGGTGCCGATATCGACGCCAAGGTATGAGGACGGCGAAAAGGATTTTTTGAAAAGATTGATCATGGAACGGGCGGGATGGATACGCCGGGTGCGGCACCCTTTTAACGCATTTTTAATGCGTGATTCCTTATCATTGTACCATGAAATTCCATTTTATCGCGGGGTTCATTGCGTCAGTTCTCTTTCCGCCGGCGTGTCTGCACTGCGGCGCGCGCATCCGCGCGGGCACGCTCTGCAATCCATGCCGCGCGTCGTTCTTCGCGGCATACCCCGCGGAGAGAATTTCCCGCGCCGCGGGAAGTACGGGCGCCGCGATGGGCGCCGTGCCAGGCGTCATACCGGGTGCGGTGACGCCCGCCGTACCGGTCATACCGCCGCCCGCACTTTTCTGCGGTTCATGCCGCGCGCGCCTCGTCGCGTCCGGCGGCGCGCGGGAAAACATCCCCGGCGCGGTACGTGCGCTCGGTAGAAGCCCGTGCCATCCTTCATTCCCCTACCTCCTCGGCACCGCAGGAAGCTACCGGCACGCCGTGCTCGCCTCACTCGTCCGCGCCCTGAAGTTCGAAGGGATCACGGACGCCGCGGAACCGCTGTCGGCGCTCCTCATCGCTTACGCGGAACAATGCGCGGGATTTTTCCTCGCGCCCGCACACACCAGACACCAAAGCATCGCGTGGGGCGCGGGCGGCCCTTCTTCCGCGGCCGCACCGCCGATCGTGATTCCCGTACCGCTCTCGCGGCGCCGGCTCCTCGCGAGAGGTTTCAATCAGGCGGAGCTCATTGCGCGGCCGTTCGCGGCGCACTTCGGCCTCGCGCTCGCGCCGCATGCGCTCGTGCGTTCCCGCCACACCAAGCCGCAAAGCGAAGCGCCGAGCGCCGCCGCACGACGGGCGAATGTCCACCGCTGTTTCACCGTGCCCGACCCCGCCGCAATCGTGGGACGGCGCATCGTGCTCGTCGACGACGTCGCGACCTCCGGCGCAACGCTCCTCGAGGCGGCGCAGACCCTGAGGACCGCCGGCGCGTCGGCCATTCTTGCGCTTGCCGCCGCGGAGGCGTAGCGGCCGGAACCGTGGAATGGTAGAATGGCCGTATGGACGAGCATACGATTGCGTGGGAAGCGCCGGAATACGAACTCCGCGAAAAGAGCGTCGGCTGGTACTGGATCTCCATCATCCTCGCCGCGATCGTGATCGCCTTCGCCGTGTGGACGAAAAATTTTCTTTTTGGATTTTTCATCGTGATCGCAGAGATACTCTTCATCGTCTGGGGCAACCGTCCTCCGCAGACGATCCCTTTCGCCGTGGAGAAAGACCAGCTCGTCGTGAACGGCCGCAAGACCTACCTTCTCCGCGACTTTGAGAGCATGAGCGTAAACCCCCTGGGCGACGAATGGGCCGAGATCATCCTCATTGCGCACGCAAAGTTCAGGACGCCGCTCCACATCCTCTTCCCCGAGGCCCGGCTCGCCGAGCTCCGCGCCCTTGTGAAGCCGATTTTCAAGGAAACGCCGTACGAGCCCGCGCTCCTCGACGCCATTGAAAAACTGCTCCATTTCTAGTATCGTCTTCTTGTGCCCGGGGCATGCCCCGTGCGCGCACGACGCCCTCGTCGTTCAACGGATAGGACGCAAGATTGCGGATCTTGTAATAGAGGTTCGATTCCTCTCGAGGGCACCACAAACAAAACTAGCGGCATCTCGTCGCCATGGGCTCTTTTTAATGTCGCCTCGATGCCGCTAGTTTCGTTTGTTAAATTTTTATTAAACTATTTTTGACTTTTCCTTCGTGCCGTCTATTATATTTATGAAGGCGCTGTTTGTATGAACTACGGACAGTTTCCGCGCTTACCATAAAAACAGCCGTTATGCGGCCGTTTTTATTTAACAAAGTTTTCATCGCTATTCTGCTATGGTTATCAGGCCCGTGGTCTTGGGCTCATAGTTTATGGAGTAAAACAGCGCCTTTGGTAAGCGCAAAACCGGGCGCACATCCCGGCGGGTTCACGGGCGTTGAAATTTCCGCAGGAATCAGTACAATAGACACGAATAGCGCGCGGGTATCGTATAGCGGCTATTATGGTACCTTGCCAAGGTACAGATAGGGGTTCGACTCCCCTTACCCGCTCAGAAAGAAAGATGGTATAACTCAAATATGGAGCATAAGACCGACGGCGGCTTTGAGGGACGGCCCTTCGCGGAGGTCGCCAAGGAGGATGTCTTTAAAGGCCTCCGCGACACCGTCGAGGATATGCTCGCGACGGGGAATTACGATGGTGCGAAGGAGGAGATGAAAAAAGAACTCACGCTCCTCGCGGACGCGCTCGGCGGTCTCCGCTCCGAACGTCTGCGCGAGATATGGAAAGAGTTCGAGGGCTCACTCTCCCCCGAATTACTACAGGCCCTCAATCCCGAGTCCCGTGAAAAATATGCGCAGGCGCCGCAAGGGCGCTCCCCTTCGCATGAGCAAAAGCGAGAGATCATTCGTCCCGAAGAAATCATCCCCGGGCTCATGATCGTCGTCGAAAATCTCGGGAGCCGCGAACAGAGAGTGTATGAGATAGTGGGCAACCCTCGCTCCGGGGAAGACGGCGACATCATCGCAGAGATGCGACGGCCCGATTCGCCCAAAACGCAATTCAGATCCTTGTGCGTCCTCGGGCTTCTTCCTTTTGCCGATGGCAGATGGAGCAACACCAACCGCATCGTCACCTGGCGGCAGATGGTATAGTTAAGGCACCGCTCCATGAATTCCTGGCGCCGCATGTCGGTCTCCGCGAAAATCATCACCGCGTTCCTCTCCGCACTTCTCATCTTCGGCGCGTTCGATTTTTATCTCTCGTCCGCGCTCGACGCAAATCAGGCGCTCACCCTCACCATCAAGGAGCATTACGCCACGCTGAACGATCTCTCCTCGCTCCCGTATCAAAACAGCTTGATGAACGACGCGGTAAAATCGTTCGCGCTCACGCACGATCCTTCGTGGCGCACCGCGTATCTTGAGGCCTACACCTCGATCGAAGGCCTTCTTGCGACGGCGAACGGCGCGCCCGACCTCACGCCCGCGGACAAATCATCCCTCGGCGCGCTTCAGGAACTTTTCAATAACCAGGCCGCGACCGACTTCGCGGTATTCTCGGCGTCCGGGCCGGCCGCACCCACCGCAAGCGGCGTGGCCGGGGGCGCCATCGCCGCGCTCTTCTCCCCGTCCTACCTCGCGAACTCGAGCGCGATCGCGGGCCGCATCAACGCACTCATCACCTTCCGCGCCAATTATCTCGATTCGCTGGTCGGCGAGAGCAATGCCGCGCTCGCGAACCTCCACTCGATCCTCTTCGCGCTCTATGTGTTTTTCTCGCTCGTTTTCATCCTGATCTGGACCGGCATCGCGCGCGGCGTCACGCGTCCCATCCGTCGGCTGACGGACGCCGCGCAGAGGATCGGCGCGGGCGATCTCGCCGCAACAGCGGCCGTGGACTCGGGCGACGAGATCGGCACGCTCGCGGAAACCTTCAACACCATGGCAGGGAAGATCCGCGAGGCGTACGCCCGCATTGAAAACGACGAGGCGCGCCTGCTCGCTTCCATCAACAGCCTCTCCCTCGGCTACATGCTTCTCGATGCACACGGGGGAACCGTCATGACGAACGGCGCACTCAATGGATTATGCGGCGGCGCGACGCCGACCCTTGAAGAGGCCTCGCGGCGCTTTACGGCGGCGGTGCCGATCACGGAAACCTACCGTCGCATGATCGTCTCGAAGGCAAATGACGAGATTCCCGAGGCCGCGTGCGGCGACCGCTTCTTCAGGATATTCTTCGCCCCCATCCTTCCCGCCGGACCCGCAGGGGAAAACCGCGGCGGCCGCGAAGCGATCGGCGCCGTCATCATCTTCGAGGACATCACGGACGAGAAGCGGCTCGAGCAGGAGAAAAGCGCGTTCGTCGCGATCGCGTCGCACGAGATGCGCACGCCCCTCACCGTGATTCGCGGCAACGCGGAACTCCTCCTCGGCAATCCGCGTATCAAGGGCGACGAGACGCTCGCCCGTCAGCTCGGAAACGTACTGAAGGACAGCGTGCGCCTGCTGAACATCGTGAACGACTTCCTGGACGTCCAGCACATTGAGGAAGGGAAAATCTCCTTTGCGCCGGAGCCGCTCGACCTTGCGGGGATCCTTAGGGAGTCCGCCGCCGATCTCGCGGGCCTTGCGGCGAAGAAGGGCCTCGCGATCTCGTTCGACGCCTCCTTCCCTCCGGCGCTTCCGCCATTCACACTCGACAAGTACCGCCTGGAGCAGATTTATACGAACCTCGTGAGCAACGCGCTGAACTACACCGAACATGGCGGCGTGACGATCGGGATCGAGCGCACCACGGAGGGCGCGCGGATCCGGTTCGCGGACACGGGCATCGGCATCGCGTCGGAGGAACAGGCACGTCTCTTCGGAAAGTTCCAGACCGGAAAAATATTCCTGCGGAGCAAGGAGTACGGCAGCGGCCTCGGCCTCTACATCTCCCGCCTCCTTGCGCGTCTCATGGGAGGCGAACTCGCGCTCGAAAAAAGCGTCGTAGGAAAAGGGAGCACCTTCGTCCTCGCGCTCCCCTTCGCGATGCCCAGCATCGACACGGGCGCAGTCCCGAGCGCCGGTATGCCCGCACGCGGCGTCGGCGCGCCCGCTGACACGCCCACGGGTGGCGGTCCGGGCCGTATGATACAATAAAGGCATGGCGAAGATCCTCCTCGTCGACGACGAACCGGACATTATCGCGATCTATAAAACCAAGCTCGAAGAAGCCGGCTTCGAGGTATCGACCGCCCGCGATGGCGTCGAGGCAGTTGCCGCGGCGGCGGCCAGCCGCCCGGATCTCATCCTTATGGACATGAAGATGCCGAACATGGACGGGGTCGCGGCCCAGCAAAAGCTTAAAAACGATCCGGCCACCAAGGATCTCAGGGTGGTTTTCCTGACCGCCTTCGCGGACCCGATGAAACCGGAAGTCGACAAGGCCTTCGCGAGGCAGAGCGGCGCCGTGGACTTCATCCAGAAGGGCATTGATCTCGACGAACTCGTGCAGAAGGTCAAGGGATACCTTTTGACCCCATAGAAGCAGGGGGGTATAATGGAATCAATAGTGAAAATGCCCTTATGGAAAGGGCATTTTGCTTAAGGAGGACGGCGGCGGCACGCGGGTAAAAGTCCAGTAACCAGAGCCATTCTATTACGTTTTATATGTTAGACGGTGAGGAAAAGCTAGTAAAAAGCGCCGTCGGGGGTGATTCCTCGGCGTTCGGCTCCCTCTATGACCACTACCAACCGATGATCTATCGGTTCGTACTCGTGAAGGTGGGCCGGCGTGAGGACGCCGAGGATATCACCCATCAGGTATTCACGGCGGCGTGGCAGAATATCGGGACGTATGCCCATCGTGGACACCCGTTCTCGAGTTGGCTTTACCGCATCGCGAGGAACCAGGTCATCGATCACTACCGGGCGGGCAAGGGCGAGGTCTCGATCGACCAGATCGATCCCGAAGCGTTCGCTTCCACGGCGGATGCCGCGGCCGACCTCGAGCGGAAGCTCGACGTCGAAAAAGTGCGGCGCGCCCTGCTCGCGCTGAAGCCCGAATATCAGGATGTGATCGTGCTCCGCTTCGTGGAGGATCTCCCCATCAAGGAGGTCGCCGAAGCGATGGAGCGTTCCCTCGGAGCCGTCAAACTCATGCAACACCGCGCCATCAGGGAGCTCAAACAATTACTTTCATGAATCTTTTCGAAACGCTTAAACAGCTGAAGGCCATCCAGCCCGATCCCGCATTCAAGGAGAATTCCCGGCGGACGATTTTGGCGACCGAACCCGCGCCGCGCATCCTCCCCTCCCTCAAGTCCCTGAGTCCGCGGCGTCTCATCTTCCGCCTCGTGGAGACCGGCGCGGCCGTGGCCCTGACCGGATTTTTCATACTGCTTCTCATGGGAGGCCTGTCCGGCTCCAAGTTCGCGCCGGTGCAGTACTCGTCGATCGACCCAACGGCCCTCAAGGCGGAAGCCAAGGCGATCGATATCCAGATCCAGCTTGCGAACGTAAAGTATAGCGAAGCGGCGGCCTCCACGGCGGCGCTCGCCGGGCCGAAGCGGCCCGTACTGGCCGCGGGCCTCATGGCCGCGGCGACGGCCACCTCGACGGAAGCCGCCTCCTCCACGGCCACGACGACCGCGATCTCTATTGACCAGGCGCTCCAGGGCCTCACCAATTAGTATGCTCAGCAGGCGCATCACGGCCGCCCTCCTCGCCCTCCCGCTCGCCGCGGGCCTTTCGTTCGTCATCCCGTCCGGTTCCGGCGTCTTCAGCGGCCGCGCCGCAGGCCCCCTCTTCGGCGGGGTAAAGATCGCGCGCGCGGACGTCTCCTGCGGATTCACGACTGCGGATCTTGAGACGATCACTGCGGCACGAGCACAGGGCCTCGACGCGGACCTTGCGGCACGAAAGGCGCTTCTTATGCGCACCATCGCCTGCGCCAAGGGCGATGCCGCGGCGCTCCAAAGCGGGCTCGCCGCGATCACGGTCCCGGGCGCGGATGCCTCCATCCGATCCCAGCTCTCCGGAAAGATCGACGACGCCATGACCTACTACGACCTCGAACTCGCGAAGGTTCAGACCGCGGGCCTCTCCGGAACCCAGCAGGTCGCGCAGGAAGTGCTTTCATGGCGGCAGTCGAACTACGACATCCTCGCGGCTCAGGTCGCGAACTTCGAGCTTTACGAAAGCAATCAGCCGCTCTTCGCGACCGCGAACGATCGCGTGACGCAGATGCAGAACCTGGTGGGCGCCATCCAGCAGGCGGGCCAGAACAACGACCTCCAGGCCGCATTCTCGAACGCCGAGACGCTCGTCCAGACCGCCAACAACGAGAACGCCTCCGCACGCCAGTCCCTTTCCCGCCTGCTCCCACCCGACCAGTCCCTTGGCCTCATCAAGGAATCGCTCTCCTCGCTCTCGGATGCCTACGGAAAATTCTTCGATGTGAGCACGATCGTGCAGGGCCTCCTCGCCACCAAGGAGAAATAGAAGAACACGCGGGGCGTTCTTGAGGACGCATGCCGATCTGCGTGGGACTGGATCCGGATGGCCCCCCCTACATAGAAAACCGCCCGCTTCGAGATCAAAGTACGTTCATATCAACAGGAAGTAATCAAGCGGAATCTTGACCACATTCGCATCCTCCAATAATGTAAGTGAATTTCGGCAGATCACCACACCATATTTGGCTGAGCCTACTTTTTTCATCGTGCTTCGCACCTGAGTGCCAAGCTTTTCGCCCATACCGACTTCAATCGGAATAATGTTCTTACCGGCAATCGTCAGTATGAAATCAGCACCGACTTTTGAGCTGTCATAATTTAATGCGCCACGGCTGTTGGCTACAAATTCCCGATGCAGGGTCATGGCAACAATATCTTCCATAAGCCTACCTTTCTGGCTGGCAAAAATTTGTTCGCTACCGGCAACCGAGAGGAATGCCGATCGCATTGCGCTGGACATGAACTGATAGCGCGATGGTTTCCTCACTTTTTTGGAATTTGATCCATAAGGCATGACACGAATAAGTAATTCTGCCTGCTCCAATACTTCAAGGATATTGGAAATGGTGTTTACGCTCGTCTTAAGTGTCGTGGCAAGTTTTTGAATACTCACCACGTCAGACTCGGCCAGAAGAAATAAAACCCTTTTAATATAAACTAGGGTCTTAGTATCAAAACGACCCAAGCTCTGCACGTCCTGATTAATTACCTTATCCAAAAGCAGAGTTATGGTTTGATATACCCGAACCTCGTCCTTCATCCGAATAGCAAAAGGCAAAGTGCCAATCTTTAAATATTCATCGACGTAATTGCGGTCTATGGATGCCCAGGCACTGACCACGCTCTGTTCGTACCTTTTCAGCTTTTCGTAAGCGTCTTTTGCGGATTCGGCGTTGAATAATGCGTCCTTAATATTTTTCTTTAAATCTTTGACTGGGAACTTACCATCCCGGATCATTAGAAATTCAGAAAAGCTGGTCGGGAAAAGTTTCTGAAAAATAGAACGGCGGATCACATCAGGATTTGTCTGCAAGGAAACAGCCGATGAGCCACTGCACACGACAAAAACTTTATTTGAGCGATCATATACCGATTTCAATACCGATGCCCATTTTGGATCATATTGGGCTTCATCAATAAAAATGAAAATCGGTTGTGTGAGTTTTTCAAAGCTTTCACCAAGTATCTTTTCATATGCGCTCAAGACTTCCCTCAGCGATGAGCCGAGTACGTTTACCACTTCGTCCAAAGCAACATAGAGTATCCTGTGGTCACCGACTTCTTGGTAATGGTTCAAAAAAAGCTGAGCGAGGATAGTGCTCTTACCGACACCACGAAGTCCCGGAATAATGATCCAACGGTCCTGCACATTTGGACTGTGCAAAAAATCCCGAAAGTACTTATCCACTTTTATGTAGATGTTTCTCTGCGGATATTTCTTGCCTTGTTCGTCCTGGGCATAAAATTTAAGCCGGAAAGGGGCCTGGACGAGCTGATTTTGCACGTATTTAAGGGTTTCTTCCATATTTTTGTTATCTTTTTAGGTGATATAGTAAAATCACTTACTATATTACTCTAGTGATATAGAGAAGTCAAGCACCTGTTTTCGCCAGGGAATTAGAGCATTTTAAATCTATTTACTAAATCCAAAGATCGTCTATCCGACCGTTTATGGTCAGCGCTCGCGAATTCGCGATTTCCTATCGATTTTTGGTAATCCGAATTGCGAGCTCGTCATGAAGGCGCAGTGAAGCGCCGCGGCCGCGGAGGGCAAGACGAACACTGCGACGTGGTGGTTCTCGGCGGGGAAAAGACCATACGGGAGTGACTCATCCAAGAGCGACTCATCCAAGAGCCCGACGACGCAGTGAGGGACGAAATTGTTCATGCGCGCATGCCGCTCAGTAAAATCCCCAGAACCGTAGACGACACGGAACGGTAGCAGAATACTTGAGCTACGATGAAGACTTCGCTTTCCTGACGTGCGCCGAAGCGGAGAAAAAACATTCTCATACATCGCCCGCAAAGCAACTCCGACCAACCAAAAGCCCCGCATGCCGCGGGGCTTTTTCAAACATCGGAAAGGATCCTTTTCGACGTTCTCCGCTTACAAGACCGCTTCCTTGAGCGCCTTGCCGGCGCGGAACTTCGGCTTGATGGACGCTTTGATCTGTATCTTTTCGCCCGTCTTGGGGTTCCGGCCTTCGCGCGCCGCCCGCTTCGCGACCCGGAAGGTTCCGAAGCCCGCGATCGCGACTTCCTCGCCGCGGCCCATCGTCTTTACGATGGTGTCGAAAACGGCCTCCACGGCGCGCTCCGCACCCGCCTTCGTGTCGATCTCCGCGGCCTTCATGACCGCTTCGACCAATCCCTTTTTGTTCATAGACGTGGTTATTTTTTCCCGACCTTTGGCAATCATTGCTCCCCATAAGTATAGCAAATACGGGGGGTATGGCGCAAAGGGGGCCGGGGCTAGGCCTTCTCCCGAAAATCATCATGCCGCGGTCAGTATCCGGATCGCCTTACGGTCGAGCGGTACTTCATGGATATCCTCACGAGGCGAGGTCCTTTGGATCGAACCCTGACGCCGCAAGGCAGAGATCGCGGAAGTAGATTCCTCCCACGCGCCGCACTACATCGATATTCACACCGTGGTCGAATGCCGCCGCCCTCATCCCGCGAAGCACGCTCCGCTCGAAATCCAATTCATCAAAAAAGACGAAGACGCTTTCCTGAATGTAGTATGGATCGGCCGCGGCTCCCTTGCGCCTCCATTCGGCGATCAAACGTTCCCGGTGGTCGTCGATATACCGCTTGAGACCGCTCGCGCGAAGAAGGGCCTCCCCTTTCTCAAGTAAGGCGAGCGGAGATGAGCCGGAAAACGCCCGATCTATCCGGCCTTCCATGGTTCGCATACGCTCCTCCATCGCGCCGACCCTTATTTCAACGCCGGTAAATCTACGCGATGCGTACCACGCTCCCGCGACAAGCAGTGCCGCAAGAGAAATAGCCTTATAGGTTCCGATTGAAATGATGATATTCTGTTCCATATGTCCCACCCTAACACAAAGGACATTAAAAAATTGTTAAATTGGGCACGGGCGCTGGTGCGGGAAAGGGCGCGAAATCCGGCACCTTGTGCCGCGTACGGCGTCGCACAACGTCCGACGCCCCAACGCAAAAGGCCCCCGTGAGGGGGCCTTTTGGTTTCGCGCGAGGTCACAAGCGACGCGCGAGAGATAGCTCTGCGGTTATTGGCCGACAGAGATATTCGCAACCGTGACCGGAACGGCATTCACCGACAACGGGACACCGCCGGCAGCGATTGCCGTGCTGTCCGTGCCATCAAAGTACGTCAGGTCAGTAGCGTTTTGGATGCTCACCGAGACCGCCTCATTGACCGCAGTGTTGCCCACTATCAATGACGGAATCGCGTTTGTCGAACCCCACAGCTGGAGCACCACGCTCTGGTTGGCGGAAATGACAAGCGGGGCCGTTGACGTCGAGAACGTGAACGTTATCGTGTTTGAGCCGGACGTCGAAGTAGCCGTTGCGCCGTTCGCCGTAGCAACATCAACCTGGTTTGAATTCTTCAAGACGATCGAATTCAAGAAGGAGTTGTAGTTGGCGACGCTGGAGCCATAGCTGGACGTAGCCGAGGTCGTCGTTGCCGAAGCCGTTATACCGCTGCCAGTGAAGGTAAGGGTCAGGTTTTTCAACTGAACCGAACCAGCCTTGTTTGCGGTAAGAGTGACCGTGCCAAGCTGACTCGATCCGGCCTTGGAACCAGAATACTGGTACGTGCTAGCCGCAGAAGCCGTCATAGCACTGCGCAATACCGTCTGCGTATTACCCGCAACCACACCAGAAAGCGAAACGGTAGCCGTCTTGTTGGACGTATTACCCAACGCTATCGCTGCGGTCGACGTGGCAATCGAGAACACGTTCGTGGAATTGTCCGTTGCGCCCTGAGACGAGTACGAGGCCACATCGCCCTTCAGGGTGATGAGAGTCGAATTCGCCTGAGGAACGAGGATCGGAGTCCCGAAGTGGAACGCATACGTGTAGACGCTCGTCGTACCCGTGGAAACCACAGTCGCGGCCCCAGCCGTACCAAGCAACGCCCCCGTGCTGTCATAGAGGGACAAGTTGTTGAAGGAAGGCAGGGTCACCGACGCCGTAGAGGTCGCAGTGTCAGTAACCGTAAGGTCGGTGATCTTTACGTTCTCCACGTTCGAGGTCTCCGTCAAACGGTAGACCGCTAAGGTGTTCCCCTGAGAACCCATGACAAGCTGGGTAGCCGAAGGCTGACTCGAATCAGCCGCAATGGAGACTGCAGAGCTGCCAGCAAAGGTCAAGGATTGACCGGGAACAGCGTTTGTAGTAAGCGAGATCGCACTGAACGAAGTCGCGCCCGTCCCCGAAAGGCCACTTAGATAGGTCGCCGGAGAGATATCGGAAGCCGTCGACGTAGCGGACGACAAAGTGTCTGCATAGACGTCAACATTGACCGTGCCTCCTTTGGGGACCAAGAACGGTGAACCCGAGAAGGCGTAGATGCCTCCCTGGGTGAGCGTTCCCTGCGAAGATCCGAACGGCGCGCCGTTCACCACGACCTTCAAGTTCTGGAACGAGGAAGCTCCAGAAGTGCCACCCATCTTAATGCTCACGTTGTTTATGTTAACGCCTTCCGCAGAGGAAGCCGTAAACGCGTACGAGCCGATTTTCAGGTTGGAGACGCCGGCCGCAACGTTTTGGTTGCCCAAAGCATTGCTCGCCGTTACCGTCAGGGACGAGGCGGCAAGCGACAAAGCGCTACCCGTCGCACCTGACGTGCTCCCGATGGCGGAAGAAATCATGCCCTGCAAGTTGTTGGAGCCTGGCAAGATAGCGCCCGTCACCGTCGTGAAGTTTGCGGCCGATTGAATGTCGGCGCGCAATGAAAGCACGCGGGTCGTATTCGCCGGAATCGTGTAATTGATCGGCGAAGCGGATGAACCGAAGCTGTCAGCGTAAGTAACGCTGGCAGTCGACATCACACCACCAGACGTGAGGTTCACGCTTGTATTGGCACCGCTCTCTATCACGTTTGCTGAAGGAGGCTGGTTGATGGTCGTACCGACCTGTCCACCCGCATCGTCAACAATCGAGACGTTCTGGATCAAGCTGCTTAAGGCCGATGAGGTAGCGCCCGAGAGCGTGTTTACGCCAGTGAAGGTGAGGGAGAAAGGAAGATACTTGATCTTCACCGCCTCACCTGCGGCGTAAACATCAAACTTCGCGATCGTGATGGACGACTGCCCCTTGGCGATATTGCCGGTCGGGGTGTTTGCATCCTGCGTGATCGTGCTCTGGCCCTGCTGGATGCTTACGAGCTGGCCAGCATTAGAACCGGCCGTAACCGGAACGTTGTACTGGGAGTCGTATGCCAAGACGTCGTAACCGTTCAAGATCTCAAACTGGAAGTTGTAGCTCGGAGAGCCCATCACATCCGCGAAGACCTGAACATTGTTGGAGCCGGTGTTCAAGATGCCCGGGTTGGCCGATGCATCAAAGTACGCCGTCCCGTCCTGACCGACCGTCGAGAGGGTCTGCCCAATCTGAGTGCCGTTGACCATCAACTTCACGTTGCGGATATCGCCCTTGTTGGCGGAACCGATAACGTGGAAATTGATGCTCTTTAGGTACACCTTGCTGTTCACCGCGGAGATGTTCCATGCGGCGACAAGGTCATTCTGCGTGCCGGCCGTTACCTGATTGCCAACCGATGAAGAGGTAATGGTAAGAGAGGCAAGCGAAGGATTCTGGACATTCGTGACCGTGAACAAACCGCCATTCATCGGGAATGTTCCAGTCGGGGTAAGCGTGTTGTTGCTCGCGTCAACCGCCGAAACATCCGTCGCGGCATTCAACGCGAAGCCAGCCGTGTTACCAGCCGAGAGACCACCGGAAACGTCGATTGCCAAGGTGAGTTCAACCGTCTGTCCGGCCGGAACATTCAAGCTCAAACCGGAGAAATCGATGACGCCCTGGTTCAACGAATTGTACTGGTAAAGCACCTTGCCATTCTGGACGAGGTACGCACCAGCGATCGAACTGTCGGACAAAACGCCGGTCTTGTGGAATTTGACTTCCGAGACCGTTACGCCCGCCGCATTACCCGCCGTGAAGTTCACGGAAAGCACCGGAACGCGCGCGGCGCCCGATCCGCCCGAGAGAGAAGAGATCAAAGATCCCGCGCCCGGGTTGTCGGAAGCGAGGCTGACCGCGAGGCCAGTCGCCGGAGCGACCACCGTCGTGCCGGTCTGTGCGCCACCCGTCGTGCTACCCGTCGAACCGGTCGAGCCGGTGGAACCGGTCGTCGAACCGACGCTCAACGAGTTAACGAATGCCATGGTCTTGGGACCAAAGTATCCGGCCGCAGGAGCGATACCGTTCGCCGCCTGGTACTTCGCGAGGGCCGCCTGGGTCATAGGACCGAAGTAGTCCGTCGCGGCTACGATCTTAAGGTATCCCTTGCTGATCAGGAGGTTCTGAAGCGCCGTTACGTCCGCACCCTTCGAACCAACGGTGAGGGCCTTGGTGAAGGAGTAGGAAGACGTGGAGCCGGTGCTGGCAGAGCTCGTCCCGAGCTGGGCCTGCAACTGCTGAATCTGCTGAAGCAAAGCCGCGATCTGAGCCTGGAGGCTCGCCGTGGTCTGTGCATTAGCGAGAGGGAGAGTAGCGATCCCTACACCCCACACTACGGTGGAGATAGTGAGCGCTACCGTTACTAATTTTTTACTCATTGTTAATTTAATTTTTCGACAATTTTTAGGAGATATCGACCACTTGGCCGTCGACCTTTTATGTATTTGCTTTTTTAGGGACCGCCCTCTTCATCCTTTCCGCTCTCGCTATGTGAGGTTGCGATGGCGGGAAGAAAGGAGAAAGCGGGATCGTTATCAATAAAAGAAAAAACTCGCTTTTCGGGCGAGGCTGATCGCGGGGAAACGGTATGCCCAAAAGGCGCTCTCTCCGCACCGTTTCCGCATTCGGCTCAGCCTCACACTGAACCTTTCGGCTATCTTAGCATACTTCGCCGCGGAGGAAAAGGGTTCACGGAGAACGCCCCGATCGGCCTATTTTCCCACCTCAGCTAAGCACTATTTATAACGCCGACTCCCCGGAAAAGGTTACCCTGCGCCTGCGCCTATGCCTATGCCTGGGCCTATACCTTGGCCTGGGCCTACCACTATATGTGGGCCTGCGTCTGCGCCTGGCGGAGCCGGTAGAAGACCGACGGGCCCCCTATCCCTACCCTCTCCACCATATTCTGTTCCATGAGCGACTGGAGGTCATATCTGATTGTCCTTTCACTGCAATCCGGCAAAAGTTCCTGAATGTCCTTAATCCGGCAATTGCCGGATTGCCGGATTCGGTCGATAATCGCCGCTTGCCGGTTGCCGGATTTAACCACGGTGTGGTCGTTTGCCGGATTGCCGGATTCATTGCCGGTTGCCGGATTCGCCACGAATGATGCGGCAAGATCCCTCCTGCCGCCTGCCGGAATCACACTTTCAGGAAAGAGCGCCTCGCCGTGTGCAAAGATGTCGTCGAGTGCCACCTCTTCCGGAGTTGCCGCTTTTTCCGATCCGGCAATTCCGGCATTCATCGCCTGGAGCTCCCCGAGGACCGTTTCGGCGTTCGTTTCGTGGAGGAGGCCCACGTCGCTCCCGAACTTCACGAGATATTCTATGGCGCGGGACACCGTGCTCACCCAGGCGTAATTTTCAACCGCCGCGGCATCAAGGAGGGCGAGCGCCTGGCGTTCAAGGTGTTCTTTGAGGGCCACATTCGAGATCCGCGCGCCCACACGGAAGACGGCATAGCTGATCTCATACGCCTTCTTGAGGACGAACTGCCTTTTGCCGGTTTCCTGCATTAGCCGGAGTATAATCCGGCAATCCGGCAAAGGTCAAGCCGTTTGCCGCTTTTGAATAATTTAACACCTCTATGCCAATAAGCTTTCCGTCTGCATCATAATCCGCAATAAAATTCCCTTCGGCGACGGTTTTCTTTATGGCCCCGGTTGCGACCGTGAGGTAGAGAACGTCGGCGGCCGAATCTATGGATATTTTCATATTAAATCTTTCTTAAAATTTTCTCCGCTTCCTGCAGTTTTTCGAGCGTGCCGCAATCAAAGTGCCTTCCTGGAAACTCCCATCCGTAAAGCTTTTTGCCGAGGAGAAGTTCCACCTGGAGCGCTACCGCGAGCGGGAGGGCGTCCTGCGCGATCACGGGGAGCGTATCCACGATGGCCGAGAGCGTGCGGAGTACGCCGGCCGTGAGTACGTAGCCGCCGATGATCGCGAGATTCGACGGCGCATCCTTGATCCCTGGTTTTTCCACGATCTTCACGATGCGCCGGAGCGCGCCGGACGCGCAGGAAGTGCTGGTCGCCGCCGCGCCGCGAGAAGCCGCGCCGCTCCCCTTTCCGATCCCCACGATACCGAAGCGCGAAACCGCGCTTTTCGGCACGCGCTCGAGGAGGATCACGGGCGCCTGCGCGCGGTCGAACGCTCCGATGAGTCCGCGGAGGACCGGCGGCTCGCCGATCAGCACGTCGTCGCAGAAGCGGACGGCGAACGGCTCGTTGCCGATGAGGTCGGCGGCCTGGACGATGGCGTGGCCGTTGCCGCCGGGCATCTCCTGGGTCCGCATCGCAAAAGAAAGCGCGGGGAATTTCTTCTCCGCGCGCTTCTTTATATATGAGGCAAACGCCCGCCGGTGCCGCGGGTTCACGATGAGGATCGCCTCCCTGATGCCGCTCAGGGCGGCTTCCTCCAGTACGTATTCAATGAGGGGCTTCCCGTTGACCCGCACGAGGTTCTTCGGCGTGCGGGCCGTGAGCGGCATGAGGCGCGTGCCGAGGCCCGCCACGGGAAGGACAAGCTTGGTCACTTTCTTCGTGGAAGTCATATGTCCTCCTTATGATACCTCAATTTAATGATTTTTTAATCTCCCTTGTGCTATGCTCGCGGTATGGAATATATCATACGTCTTGCGATAGATTACTTCCCACCGATATCCTGGTATACGACGGCGGCCGCGGCGCTTGTCCTCGCCACGGTAAAAATACATTCTTTCTATATCAAAACCACGGCCCATCATGCCGAAGTTCCTTCCATAAAAGATCTCCTCGAGCACATCGACAAGGGCCTGGCTACTCTTAACAACGTTCTTCTCGAAAAAAATATCATCAGTCATTCATGCTATTCAGGGAATCGAAGCCCCCGCACGATCAATGCCCTGGGTACGCAGCTCATGAAGGAAAGCGGCGCAGAGATCATCTTCCACGCCCAGAAAGAACGCCTTGCCGCGGAGCTCGCGGCGAAGCACGCCGCCTCTCTCCTCCAGCTCGAAAGGGAAGCCCTCAACGTGATGATCGCGCATCGTGATGACCCCGCGTTTCTGCCACTCCAGGACTTCGTCTATCGGCATCCGATGTTCGACGGAACGCCGCTCACGTATACCGACCTTCTTTTCGTGATGGCACTTATCCTGCGGGACTATTGTTCGACACCGGATTCGGCGCCGGAGTATCCCGCTACATCCCCCAGCGGGCGGACGCAAGCGTGATCACGAGGAGCGCAAAGACCGCCGTCGCGGCGGTCAGAAGCTTTTCGCGCGCCACGCCGCCCATGAGATGCGCGGGCACGAGCTCTATAATGAGCGTCGACGCAAGAAACGCGACCACGGTTTGATAGACGAAATCGAGCGGCAGGAAAAGCGCCGCGATCATGACCTGCCAGAAAAGAAGGAAGGAGAGCCATACCGACGCCCGCGCCACGGCGCGCGCGCCCGCATCCGGTACGGCGATGTCCTCGTCAAAATAGCGGAGATAGCTCCGGAGAAGAAGGGCGAGCGTTCCCGCCGCGGGAATCACCCACCACATCACGGCGCCCGTGAAGGGGCCGCCATTCCACGCCGTATAAAATTCGCGGAGCAGGAGGAAGGAGAGCATGAGCACCAGGAACTCGTACGCCGACCGCCGATCGATCACGATAAGGGCGCGGATAAGAAGGATGAGATAGAAGATCGCGCCGAAGATGACCGCCGCGAGCGCGCCCTGCGCCTCGAAGAACGATACGGCGAGCAGGACGAAAAATGGCACGGCGAGACGCCGTGTCTGCCCGCCCTGGAAGGCCGGGACGGCATAGAGCCAGAGCGCGATAAGGAAAAAGAGCCAGTAGGGCAGGACGAGCCACGCGCCCGCGAAGACGGCCGCCCTAAGGGCTAAAGACCAGTGAATCCGCTTTGAAATTGACCTTAACTTTTCCTCCATCTTTGAATTCGCCGCGGATGATCTTGTCCGCCAGCCTATCAAGAATAACCTTCTGGATGAGACGCTTCAAGGGCCGCGCCCCGAACTCCGCGTTGAATCCCTCTTTCGCGAGGTATTCGCGCGCCGCGGGATCGATCGCGAGCGTGATGCCGCGGCCTTCGAGCTTCTTCTCGATCAACCCGATCTGGAGATCGACGATCTTTTCAATGTCCTTCCTGCGGAGCGGGTTGAAAATCACGATGTCGTCGATGCGGTTTAGGAACTCAGGGCGGAAGCTCGTCTTGAGGGCCTCCATCACTTTGTCGCGGTAATCCCCTTCCTCTCCGCCGGCGGCGCCCGCGCCTTCCGCGCTGAAGCCGATGCGGGACATGGCCTTCAGGTACTGACTCCCGACGTTCGAGGTCATGATGATGATCGTGTTCTTGAAATTCACCGTCTTTCCTTTGCTGTCCGTGAGGCGGCCGTTGTCGAGCACCTGGAGGAGGAGGTTGAAGACCTCGGGGTGCGCCTTTTCTATCTCGTCAAAAAGGATCAAACTGTACGGCCGGTGGCGGACAGTCTCCGTGAGCTGGCCGCCCTCCTCGTGACCCACGTAGCCCGGAGGGGAGCCGATGAGACGCGCCGTCGCGTGGCGCTCCATGTATTCGGACATGTCGACGCGCACGAGCGCCTTGTCGTCGTTGAACATGAACTCGGCGAGCGCCTTCGCAAGCTCCGTTTTTCCGACGCCCGTGGGGCCGAGGAACATGAATGAGCCGATGGGACGGTTCTCGTCCGCAAGCCCGGCGCGCGAGCGCCGCAGGGCCGATGCTACCGCCGTGATCGCCTCCTCCTGGCCAACCACGCGGCCGCCCAGAACCTCTTCTATCTTCACGAGCTTCTCGGCATCCGATTCGAGCATGCGCTTCAGGGGGATTCCGGTCCAGACCGAAACCACGGCCGCGACGTCTTCCTTGTCCACCGCCTCCTTGAGGAAACGGTCGTCCGCATCGCTCCCGCTGTCCGCGCTCCCGGTTCCCGCGCCCGCGACGCTCGCGCCCGCCTTCCCACGCCGTGCCTTCGCCGCGCCGAAGTTCTTCTTCTCGAACATCTGGAAGTCCTTCTCCGCCTGCGGCAGTTCGCCGTACGTGATCTTTGCCACGCGTTCGAGATTTCCCTCGCGTTCCGCCACCTCGGCCTCACGCTTCAGGTTCTCCACTTTCTGCCGGAGCTGGTGCAGGGTCTCAAACTTGATCTTCTCCGCATGCCATTTCCCGGAAAGCTCGTCGTTTTCCTCCTTGAGCTTCACGAGTTCCTTATCGATCTCCTTCATGCGATCCTTGGCCTTGCCCTCCTTCGCGAGCGCCTGCTTCTCCACCTCGCGCCGCGTGATCTCGCGCCGGAGGGTGTCGATCTCCTTCGGCAAACTCTCCGATTCCAGGCGGCGGGCGGCGGCGGCTTCGTCGATCAGATCCACCGCTTTGTCCGGCAGGAAGCGGTCGGTGATGTAGCGCGCGGAAAGATTCACCGCTTCGACGATCGCGTCGTCCGAGATCCGCATCCCGTGGTGAATTTCGTATTTCTCCTTGAGACCGCGGAGGATCGCGATTGAATCCTCGATCGAGGGCTCCTCGACCATGATGGGCGCAAAGCGGCGCTCGAGGGCGGCGTCCTTCTCGATGTATTTCTGGTATTCGCGGATGGTCGTCGCACCGATCGCGTGCAGTTCGCCGCGCGCAAGAGCCGGCTTCAGGAGGTTCGAAGCGTCGATCGCTCCCTCGGCCGCACCCGCGCCTACGATCGTATGGATCTCGTCGATGAAAAGAATGATCTGGCCCTGCGCGTTCTTTACCTCCCGCATGAACGCCTTCAGGCGATCCTCGAATTCGCCGCGGAACTTGGTGCCGGCGATGAGGGAGCCGAGGTCGAGCATCAGTACCTGCCGTCCCTTCAGGGGCTCGGGAACGTCGCCCGACGCGATGCGCTGAGCAAGGCCCTCCACGATGGCGGTCTTCCCGACGCCCGGCTCGCCGATGAGACAGGGATTGTTCTTGGTGCGGCGCGAAAGGACCTGCATGAGGCGCCGCAGTTCGTCCTCGCGTCCGATCACGGGATCGAGCTCCCCCGCCTTCGCCTTATCGCTCAGGTTGATGGAGTATTTCTCGAGCACCTGAAACTTGCTCTCCGGCGTCTCGTCCGTCACGCGCATCGTGCCGCGAAGCTGGGCGAGGATCCGGACGACTGCGTCGCGCTTCACGCCGAATTTCTCGAGCACCGTCCGCGCCGCCCCCTGGATTTCGAGGAGGGCGAGCAGGAGATGCTCGCACGAAACGAACTCATCCTTCTGCTGGGCCGCGATCTTCGCCGCCTGGTCGAGCACCTTCATGAGCTCGGTCGAAAGATAGAGCTGACCGACGTTCGAGTTCG
Organism: bacterium; assembly: GCA_021780195.1. Lineage (GTDB taxonomy): Bacteria > Patescibacteriota > Minisyncoccia > UBA6257 > 2-01-FULL-56-20 > JAJXZE01. Next base: position 38,919 of record JAJXZE010000004.1, read on the forward strand.
AGGCGAGGATGGGCGGGATGCGGTCGAGTTCGAAGTCGATCTGCTCGTCCATCTTGTCGAGGTTCACGCCGGAACGCTCGAGGACGGGGATCACGAGCGACTGCTCGTCCTCCATAAGCGCGGCGAGAAGGTGGAGCCCCTTCAGCTCGCCGTGGTTCTTCCGCGCGGCGATCTCCTGGGCATTCTGCAGGGCCTCCTGGGCTTTGATGGTGAATCGGTGAAAGTTCGGCATGTGGTTATCTCTTTATTATACCCGTTTCAGGGTATTTTAGTTTCACCGGCCGCGATTGTCAATCTCAATGGGAGATTGCCAATGGCAATGAATCATTAAATAATCATTTCTCGCGCATGTCCACACACGGCCGCCTTTCGAGCAACGAAGCGGGTGCAAATCCCGCCGGGTCCGCGGTGCCGCGGCCGCACCGGCTATACATTCCTTACGTCCCCGCCGGGCGCTTTCCGAGCGCCACTTGGAGCGTGATGATCTTCCCGCCGCGGTTCACGGTGAGCGCCACCCTATCCCCCACGTTGTGCTCCGCGATCACGTCTCCCAGAAGATGGTTCTCATCGATCACCTGCCCGTCCACCTGCGTGATGATGTCCTCCGCCTGGATGCCGGCCTGCGCCGCGGGCGAGTTCGGCTCCACCGCGGGGCCGGCGGCAGAACCGCGCACGAGCGCGCCTTCGGTTACGGGAAGATTCTGCGCTTTCGCGATGCTCGGCGTCAATTCGAGATACCGCACGCCGAGATACGGCGTCTCGATCGAGCCCGACGATTCCACGGAGGCGATGTCATGCTTCGCGCGATTGATGGGAATCGCGAAGCCGATATTCTGCGCTCCCGACGCGACCGCGGTGTCGATGCCGACCACCTCGCCCCTCAGATTAAGGAGCGGCCCGCCGGAATTCCCGGGATTGATCGCGGCGTCCGTCTGGATGACGCCCTGGATCGTTTCCTGATTCTGGCCGCCGCCGACCGGACCCTGGGCCGTCACGGTGCGCGAGAGGCCGGAGATGACGCCCACCGAAACCGTATTGCTGAACTGGCCGAGCGCGTTCCCGATCGCGATCGCGGTCTGCCCGAGCTCAAGGCTGTCCGAATCGCCGAGGGTGACCGTCGGGAGGCCCACCGCATCGATCTTCACGACCGCGAGGTCCTGGTTCGGATCGCGCGCGAGGACCTTCGCGGGATATTTCGTGCCGTCGTTCGTGATCACGGTGTACGAGGCATTCGTATCGGAGACCACGTGCTTGTTCGTAAGGATGAGGCCGTCAGGAGAAACGATGAATCCGCTCCCGCCACCCACCTGCTGGAGCTGGGTCTTCCCCGTATCGCACGGCTGGGTGAAAGTCGCCCCGCCGGTCCCGCCGAAGAACTGCTGGAACTCCGGAGGAAGATTGCCGAACGGGTTGTACGGGCACTGCTCGACGACGGGCACGTTCTTCGAAATGACGATCGAGACCACGGCGGGCGTCGCCTTCTTCACGCTGTCCACCACGGCCTGTTCGTAGCTCACGACCGGCTGGTACAACGGGGTCGTGGACGAGACGGAAGAGGCGGCGGGCTTATTCGACACGCTGAACGGCGCGACGAGGTTATTGAGAAAATCGGTGAAGGCGTTGGCGTGTGCCGTGGGTGCCTCGACCCCCGCGCCGAGGAAAAGCCCCACGAGGAGCGCCGCGCCGATGACTGCCAGGGTTTTCTTTCGTTCCGAATCCATGCGCGTATGATGGCGTTAACCGTTTTGCCTATGTATTACAACGCCCCGCGAAAAATATTTCATCGTCGCGCCGTGCCGCGCGCCGCCTTCACGCAAGCGCTTTGCGCAGGATCCCGACTGCCGCTTCGATCTCTTCGCCGGTGGTCGGCCTTCCCAGACCGAACCGGATGCTTTCCCGCGCCCGCTCCTTTGAGCACCCCAGCGCTTCGATGACGTACGATGCCGTCGCCGCGCGCGCGCGGCACGCGGAACCGGCCGAGGCGGCGACGCCCGCGAGATCAAGCTTCGTGAGCAATGTTTCCGCGGAGCGGCCGGGGAAATAAATATTCAGGATGTTGGGAAGCGTGTCCGGCGGCGCATCCAGGGCGCCCTCATCCGCGGCGCCGTTCACTTCCGCCTCGGGGCACGCTGTTTTTATCCCGCGCCACAGCCGCCCGCGAAGTTCGCCGATGCGCACGCGCTCCGCTTCCCGCTTCGCGTCCGCGATCCGCACCGCCTCCGCAAATCCCACAATCGCGGGCACGTTCTCGGTTCCCGAGCGCAGGCCGAACTCCTGCCCCCCTCCCGTGACGATGGGCGCGAGGAAAGCTTGGTCGCGGACATAGAGCGCGCCCGCGCCTTTCGGTCCATAGATCTTGTGCGAAGAAAACGTCATAAGATCCGCGCCGAGCGGGGCGGGGCGGCAATCAAGAAACTGCAGGGCCTGCACGGCGTCCGTATGGAGGAGCGGATAGCCGCGCGCCGGAGCAACCCTCGCGGCGGCGGCACCCGCAACGAGGCCGGTGCGGAATTCTTTTATTATCGCGGCGATCCTCGCGATCGGTTCCACAGTGCCGATTTCGTTATTCGCGAACATTACGGACACGAGGATCGTGGAAGGCGTCAAGCTTTCTTTTATCTTTTTTTCATCGACCGTGCCTCGGGCGTCGACCGGCACGATGACGACGTCCGCGCCCTCGCGCGCAAGATCCCGCGCGGTCTCAAGGATCGACTCGTGCTCGATCGCGGAGATCACGATGCGCGGCGCGGCGGCGCGTGCGTCGGCCCCCGGAGCCGCGCCGCGCGCCTTTTCGTCCCACGCCCGCGCGGCCGCGAACGCGCCGCGGAGGGCAAGATTGTTCGCCTCCGTCGCGGAACTTGTGAAAAGTATCTGCCGGAAATCCGCGCCGAGTGAGGCGGCGATCGCTTCGCGGGCGCGGTCCACCGCGGCGATCGCTTCCTGTCCGAACGCGTGGAGCGATCCCGGATTCCCGAACCGTTCCGTGAAATACGGCGTCATGGCGCGGAGCACCTCCGGATCGACCGGTGTCCCCGCGGCGTAATCAAGATAGATGCGCTTCATGGACGGGGCGCGTGCGGCGCGGCGGGCGGTTCACCGGTGTGTGCGGCGGGGCGCGCGAATTCGACCCGGGCCGTTTCGCCGGTCATTTTGTTCGGCACGAGGAGCGACCGGTCCCGCAGATAAAGATCGTAGAGCTCCTTGGTGAGCTTCACGTCGTTCACGCAGTACGCCTTGAGTTCATCCATCTTCCCCTCGCGGTACAGCGCGCCCGCCTCGAAACCGTGGTGCTCCTTCGCCACACCGAGGTTCGCTTCCGCGAGGCGACTCAAGCTCACGCGCGCGCCGGTCGCAAGTTCGATTTCCTCCAGAAGATCCACGCGCTCCATCTTCCAGAGGTTCGGCGCCCCTCCCGCGAGATGAAGGCGCAGGAAATACTGCGTGAGCACCGGCACGTCGTAGCGGTTACTGCTGAACCCCACGATGGTGCCCGCGCGCGCGAAGAGCGCCGCGCAGGCCTTCATCTCCCCCTCTTCGAAAACGGAATATCGATCCTCGTCATAGGAATACGCCGCGACCACCGAGATTTTGAGCGCGGGGAAATTATCCCGCCCCACTCCCGGGTCGGTAAAGAAATTCTGCGTTTCGATGTCGAAGACGATCGTGTCCATGAGCCGCACTAGACGTGCCGGTCGGCGACGTTCGAAGCGGCATAGCTCTCCGGCTTGATCTTCGCCTCGAAGTTGCTCGCGCGGATCATCGCCACCACCTCTTGGATCACGGCCTTCGTCGGGCCGTTCATGCCGACGTCCGCGTGGATCTCGAACGCGAAGTCGGGATGGTCGGACTTCCTGAGCTCCGCGAGCACCTTCTCCGCGACCTCGAGCGAGATCAGCACTTCCTTGATCATGCGGTCGCGGAGGGTATGGAATTTTCCGAGGGTGAATCGGCGCCAGAAGTACCGGCCGCCGTTTCCCACGCGGTGCACGACGATCGCGGTCACGAAGTCGGCGTCCTTGCCGCTCAGGAGCTCCGAGTCGGTGCCGATCGTCACCTTATACCGGCGGCGCGGTTCCGCGCGCATGAAATCGACGATGGCGCGCGCCACCTCGTCCACCGTCATGCGGATTCCGAGCGAACTGTTTAAAAATTCCGGCATGTACGCGCATCATACCGCCGCCCCGCGGGGGCGTCAACGCGCCGCGATGAGCCGCCGTACGATGGCCTTCGTGTCCTCCGGGCCACGCACGGCGATGCACCTTACGCCCGTGCGCCGGGCGGCGTAGTCGTTCCCTCCCGGGAAGAGCGCATCCCCCACGAAAAGCATTTTCCGGATCGGCACGCGGAGCCGCCGTTCGATCTGCCGCACCCCGTAGGCCTTATCGATTCCCTTGCGGGTCACGTCGATCGAAGTGAATCCCGCCGCATGAACCTCGAGCCCCGGCAGGCGCGCGGCGAGCATCTTCGCCATACGGAGCTTGAGCGGCGTATTGTTCTTCTTCCATTCTTCCTTGAGGCGCACTCCCCGCTTCCCGAGCACCGCGACCGCGTCCTGCCCGAGCGCCGAAAACGTCACCTGCGTTCCGCGGTCCTCGATCACCGGCCCGTAGGTTTTCTCGGGATGGAGGTAGCCCGCTTCGCGGAACACCTCACGAAACGCTTTCTTTATTTCCCGCCGTGTGCGCTTCGGGAGTGCGAGCGTGTAGACGTTCTTCCATCCGCGGTCGTAGCGGTACAACGCGGTCGAGGTTGTCGGGAAAAGAGAGAGATTGGCGAGTATGGCGCGGCGGTGCCGCGCGGCGGCGGCCCCGTCGCCGCGCAGGGCGCGCAAGAGCGGCGTCACGAGCTGTTCCCTGAAGAGCGACCATCGCCCGCCTCCGATCACCGCCACTTTTTTCACCGAGAGAAGACGGACGAAGAGGCGCGCCATCTCGCCATCCATCGGCGCCTTGCTCGGCGTGAGCGTGCCGTCGAGGTCGAATACCACGAGTTCCGGTCCCTTCGCCGCGCGATTCATTTTGAAATTATACCTCGCGGGAGTAAAATTGAGGAAAACCGTGGCAAAGAAGAATTCCAAATCCCGCAGGAACGGACGCTCCGTGCCATCCGCGGCCGATAGCCGAGGCGGCCGCGGCGATCGCGGGGACCGCGCACAGGAAGCGCACCGCCTCCATCCCGACACCAAGAAAAGCATCTGGGGCGTGGCCTTCGTGTGCATCGCCCTCGTACTGATCCTCGCCGGATTCGCGGAAGCGGGACCCGCGGGCGCCGCGGCGTACCGGTGGCTCGATACCCTTTTTGGATGGGGATACTTCATCCTTCCGACGACGCTCGTCTTCGCCGCGATCGTCTTCTTCCTCTCCGACCGGAGAAAGCTGGTTTCCACCACCCTCATGGGTTCGGCGCTCCTCATCCTCTCCTTCCTCGGCCTCATCGAGATCTTCGCGGCGGGAAAAGGCGGCTGGCTCGGGCTCGTACTCGGTTCGCTCCATTATCCGTTCGGCACGGTCGCCGCGGCGGTGATCGATCTTTTCATCCTCGTGATCGCCGTGCTCGTGACGGCGAACGTGCCGATCAGGATCTCCTGGCCGAAGGAGGAGGACGCGGAAGCCGGAGAGGAAGAGACAGGGAAGGAAGCGGCGCCCCTGGTAGTAACGGGAGAATCATCGATTGAGCCGCAAAAGAAGAAAGAGCCGGCGCCGGCTGATACCGCGCCCCAGGAAGACAAGGTGGCGGTCGTCGAGGCGAAAATGGACATGAAAACCGGAAAGAAGACCAAGGTCCCCGTCTTTGCGAATTACGTCCCGCCGCCGCTCTCGCTTCTCCGCACGGAAGCCGGAAAACCCACGACGGGCGACCTCCTCGCAAACGCGAACATCATCAAACGTACGCTCGAGAGCTTCGGCATCGCGGTCGAGATGGGAGAGATCAACGTCGGCCCCGCGGTCACGCGCTACACGCTGAAGCCGGCGGAAGGCATGAAGCTCTCGCGCATCACGGCACTGAACCAGGACCTCGCGCTCGCCTTGGCCGCGCATCCGATCCGCATCGAAGCCCCGATCCCGGGCAAGGCGCTCGTCGGGATCGAAGTGCCGAACAAGGCGGCGGCGCTCGTCCGCCTCGGGAGCCTGATGAACTACCCGGATTTCGCCCAGTCGGGTCCCTTGGGATTCATCCTCGGACGCGACGTTTCGGGCGAGCCCGTCTTCACGAGCATCGAGAAGATGCCCCACCTCCTCGTCGCGGGCGCGACCGGATCCGGCAAATCGATCCTCGTTCATTCGCTCCTTGTTTCTCTCCTTTATAAGAACTCGCCGCAGACCCTGAAGCTCGTTCTCATCGACCCCAAGCGGGTGGAACTTTCGATCTACGACCAAATCCCCCATCTCGTGAGCCCCGTTATCACGGACAACAAAAAGGCGGTCGGCGTCTTCCGCTGGGCGATCAGCGAAATGGAACGGCGCTACGAACTGCTCCAGCGCGCCGGTAGCCGCGACATCAAGAGCTACAACGCGGCACACCATGGCGAGGAATCGCTCCCCTATATCCTCATCGTGATCGATGAAATGGCGGACCTCATGACCTCCTACGGACGCGACGTCGAAGGATCCATTGTGCGCCTTGCGCAGATGGCGCGCGCAACGGGCATCCATCTCCTCCTCGCCACCCAACGTCCATCCGTCGAAGTCATCACGGGCCTCATCAAGGCGAACATCACCGCGCGCATCGCGCTCCAGGTGGCGTCGCAGATCGACTCGCGCACCATCCTCGATGCCGCGGGCGCCGAGAAGCTCCTCGGCCACGGCGACCTGCTCTTCCTCTCGGCCGAACTCTCCAAGCCGCGGCGTATCCAGGGCGCTTTCATCACCGAGGACGAGATCAAGAGCGTCGCAAACTTCATCCGCGAGCACAACAGGCCCGAGATGCGCGAACGCGACGCGGCGGAATCCGCGGGCGGCGGTGCGGGTGCGGGAGGCGCCACGGCCGCCGGCGGCGTTTCGATCCCGGGAGATTTCGATGGCTTCACGGGGAGCGAGGATGAGGACGGCGACGAGATGTTCGACGAAGCGCTCGCGGTCGTCCTTGAAGCCAAGAAGGGATCCGCCTCCCTCCTCCAGCGGCGGCTCAAAGTGGGATACGCCCGCGCGGCGCGCCTCCTCGATCTCATGGAAAGCCGGGGCTTCATCGGCCCGGGCGAGGGGGCCAAGCCGCGGGATGTTAATATAGAGAAGATAGAGGAATACCTGTCGTAAAACCTCAGTCCACAAATCGCCCACGTATACCCTCATGCCGAACGATTACGAATCTTTCCCTTTTGAAGTGTTCCTTGCGGAACAGCTCAAGAACCACGGCATCACCCTGAAGAAACTCTCGGATGTCACCGGCATCGCGCCGGTTCATCTTGAGAATCTCGTCCATGGAAATTACGACGAGATGCCGTCCGCACCCTACTTCCACGGTTATCTTTCGGAAATCGGCCGGGTGCTCGGTTTCGATGCCGAGGAGTGGTGGGTAAAGCTCAAAAAGGAGGGCCTTGTCAAAAATTCAGGCCCACAGGACGAACTCCCCCGCAACCGCTTCGTCCGGCAATCCGCGCCCAAGCTTCTCTGGGGACTCGCGGCGGCCGCGGGGCTTCTTGCCATCTATTTTGCCTTTGCCTTCCCGCGGATATTCGGCACCCCCTCGCTCACCGTCGTTTATCCGGTGGAAAATCCGTCCGTCGCCACCACGACCACGGTCACGATCCAAGGCACGGTCAGGAATGCCGATGCGGTCTACCTCTCGAACGGCAGTACGTCATCGAGCGACGAAATCATGATCGCGCCCGACGGTTCGTGGCAAAAAACCGTCCTGCTCCAGAACGGGCTGAACACCTTCGAAATAAGCGCGAAGAAATTCCTCGGCGGCGAGACCAGCATCACCGAACAGATACTCTACCAGGCGCCCGGAGGAACGCCTGGAGCATCATCATCCACCTCGTCTTCGTCGCCGGGTTCGGGCGGCGGTGCGGGTGCGGGTTCGATTTCCGTCCCGCCCGGGAACGCCTCGGGGCTTTAAGGAAATTTTAATCGCGGCTCTGGTATAATGGACATATGAATCCATCAAAAAAAGACGGGAAGCCGGAGGAAAAGAAAGAGGAAAAAAAGGAGGAAAAAAACAGGGACCTGGACAATCTGCTTGCATCGCTCCAGGAAAAGTTCGGCGAAGGCGCGATCATGCGCCTCGGCGAAGTGAGCCGCGTGAACGTGGCGGTCGTCCCGACCGGCTCGTTCTCGCTCGATCTCGCTCTCGGGGTGGGCGGCCTGCCCCGCGGGCGCGTGGTCGAGATTTTCGGTCCTGAATCGAGCGGCAAAACCACGCTCGCGCTCAACGTCATCGCCCAGGCGCAGAAACAGGGCGGCCGATGCGCCTTTATCGACGCGGAGCACGCCATGGACCCGGAATACGCGGCGCGCCTCGGCGTGAAGGTGAACGACCTTCTTATTTCCCAGCCGGATGACGGCGAGGAAGCGTTGAACATCCTCGAAAGCCTGGTGCGCTCCAAGATGATCTCGGTCGTCGTTGTTGATTCCGTGGCCGCGCTCACCCCGCGCGCGGAGATCGAGGGCGAAATGGGGGAACAGCACGTGGGACGCCAGGCGCGCATGATGGCGCAGGCGCTCCGCAAGCTCACCTCTGCCGCGGCGCAGACCCAGACGATGATCATCTTCATCAACCAGCTCCGCATGAAGATCGGCGTCATGTTCGGGAACCCGGAGACGACGCCCGGCGGCATGGCGCTCAAGTTCGCCGCCTCGGTGCGCATCGACATCCGCCGCATCGCGCAGGTCAAGAAAGGCGATGCCGTCGTCGGCAACCGCGTGAAGGCGAAAGTGGTGAAAAACAAGGTCGCGGCGCCGTTCCGCGCCGCCGAGTTCGATATCATGTTCGGCGAGGGCATTTCCTACGAGAGCGACGTGCTGAATGCGGCGATCAACCGCGGCGTGGTCAAGAAATCCGGCGCAAGCCTGAGTTTTGAAGGCGAACGCCTCGGCGCCGGTTTCGACAATGCGCGCCTGAAGCTCAAGGGAGACGTGAAGACGCTTGAAGCGATCAAGAAGCGCATCATTGAGGAGATGCACAAGGAGGAAGTGAGGGTGGAGTAGGACTCGGGGTGCGGTCCGGCAGACATCATCTCTCCGGAACATTTACGCGGGAGGGGCGCTGCCGAAACAGGCATCTGGCAGGGAGCGCAGAGCCGCTCCCTTACTGGAGCCGCGCCACGGCCGCGGTGAAGCCGTTCTTCGAGGTGCTGATCACGAGATACGTCTGATACCAGCCGTAGGTCAGGCCGTCCGCCCGCGTGCGGACGGCATTCCCGCCAAGCACGGCATCCATGAACGCGCCGGACGATGCGCCGCCGGAGAGAAAAAGGTTCGCAGTATTGGGCGATGATTCGAGCGCCGACACGGGGCCTTCGAGCGCCGCCCAGTTCTCCCCTTGGTCGAGCGAGAGGACATAGCCGGGCGCGAATCCGCCTGCGGCGCGATACGCGAAAAACGTCGCGTCGGGACTGAAGTGCGCCGCGAGGATCCCGGGATCAATCACCGATGCATTTTCCGCCGCAAGAAGATCGCTGATCGCAACGCCGGTGGCGTCCGGGTTTCTGACGCTGATTTCGACCATGCTCGCACTCCTGTTCGCCCCCGCGAGCAGGGCGGAGATTTTCTGGCTCAACGTCGAAAGATCGGCCGCGCTCGAAGCGGCGCCCTGCGGTGCGAGCGTGAACGCGAGCGTCTGATCCGCGGGCTTTTTGAATAGCGACACGTGCGTAAATGGACCGGCAGGGACCGCGGCACCGCTTGTCGCGCCCGACGCAGAAACAGGGGCAGAATTTGATGCGGACGAGGTCGCGGGGGATGGCGCGGCGGGTGTGTTTGCTACCGCAATCGGTGTAGTCGATGACGCGGGGGCCGCGCCGGAACCGGCGCCCATGCCCGTGGCACCGAAGAATGGCAGGCCGCCTCCCTGGTACGCGCGATACACAAAATACCCCGCCCCTCCGAGGACGGCGAGGACGATCACGATGATGACGAGCGCCCTGATCCCCCGTCCGCGGCTTGCGGCAACGGGCGCAAGGGGCGCCTCCACGGTCATCCCCATATTCTCCACCTGCACCGTTTCGAAGCGCGGGAGTCCTCCCCCGCTTTTCGCCATCGATTCAAGATCGGAGCGCATCGTCCGCACCTTCACCTCCGGAGGAGGCGGAGGCGCCGTGGGCGTCCCGCCCGATGCGGCCGATGGAAAATTATTGTCCGGGAACCCTTCCATACTCTCCATTCTACCACGAAAAAGCCGCGGCGCATGCCGCGGCTTCCGCGCACGATCCCGATGCGCGTCCCTATTGCATCTGCTTCAGAGAGAGGCCGATCCTCCCGTCATCCGAGACGCGGATGATCTTCGCGCGCACGAAGTCGCCCACCTTCACCACTTCGTCCACGGTCTTCACGAAGCCGTTCTTGAGCTCCGAGATGTGGATCATGCCGTCCTTGCCGCCGCCGAGATCCACGATCGCGCCGACCTCGATGATCTTTATGATGCTTCCCTCGACGACCTCCCCCACCTTGAACTCACGGGTGATGCCCTTGATCTCCGCGACCGCCGCGTCCACCTTCTCTAGGTCCATGCCCGAGATGAAGACGCCGCCGTCCTCATCGATGTCGATGCCCGCAAGGCCGTACTTCTCGATGAGGCCGTTGATCACCTTGCCGCCGGGGCCGATCACCGCGCCGATCTTGTCGGTCGGGATGATGAGCGTCCTGATCTTCGGCACAAAGGGTGAAAGCTCCTCGCGGTGCTTCGGGAGCACGCGATTAATGACCTCGAGGATCTCGAGCCGCGCTTTGCGCGCCTGCGCCATGGTCTTTTCGAGGATCTCGATCGTGAGCCCGTCCACCTTCACGTCCATCTGCATGCCCGTCACTCCGTCCGCGGTACCCGCCACTTTGCAGTCCATATCGCCGTGGTGGTCTTCCGGCCCCTGAATGTCCGTGAGCACCTTGTACTCGTTCACATCCTTCATCATGAGACCCATCGCGATGCCCGCCGCCGGCTTCTTCAAGGGGACGCCCGCATCCATGAGCGAGAGCGCCGACGCGCAGACGGTCGCCATGGATGACGATCCGTTCGATGACATGATCTCGGAGACCACGCGGATCGTGTACGGGAATTCCTCCTTCGTGGGGATCAGACGCTCAAGCGATTTGCGCGCGAGATTGCCGTGCCCGATCTCGCGGCGGCCCGGACCGCGGAAGGTGCCTACCTCGCCCACCGAGAACGGCGGGAAGTTGTAGTGCAACATGAAGCGGCGCTTGCCGTTCGTTTCCATGGTCTCGATGAGCTGTTCCGCACCGGGCGCGGCGAGCGTCGTGACCGCGAGAGCCTGCGTGTTGCCGCGGACGAAAAGCGCCGAGCCGTGCGTGCGCGAGAAGAGCTTCACCTCGCCGTCGAGCGCGCGGAGCTCGTCAAGCTTGCGGCCGTCGGAACGCCGCTCGTTCGCGAGGATCTCGCGGTGGACGATGTTATTGATCGCGTCTTCATAGAGGAAGTCCGCGGCCTTCCAGTCGACGGCCGTGCCCTTGTCTTCGCGCGTTTCCCTGAGATGTAAAAAGAGCTCCGTCTTCAGTGCCCCGATCGCGCTCGACTGTTCCGCCTTCAGCGGGCGGAAGAATGCCGCGTCGAGCTTGTCCTTCAAAAATTCTGCCACCGCCGCTTTCAGTGCCTCGTCCGGTTCGGCGGTCGCGACGGCCGCCTTTTCCTTGCCGATCTCCTTGCGGATCTTTTCCTGGAATTCCGCGAGGGCGTTGATCTCCTTCTGCGCAAGCTCGAAGCCGTGCACGATGTCCTTCTCCTCGGCATCGAGGCCGCCGAGCTCGAGCATGTTGATGCGGTCCTTGGACCCGGAGACGAACGCATCGAACGCGGGCGGGTTCGCCGCGATATACGAGTTGTCGGGGTTGATCCTGAATTCGCTCCCGACCTGCGCCACGCGCACGCCGGCCACGGGCCCCTTCCACGGGATGTCCGAGATGAGGAGCGCCGTCGAAGCACCGAGAAGCCCCACGAACTCCGGGTCGTTCTCCTCGTCGATCTGAAGCACCGTCACGACCACCTGGATCTCGTGCCGGATGCGATCGTTGAAAAGCGGCCTGATCGTGCGGTCCACGAGGCGTCCCGCGAGGATCGCTTCTTCGGACGAACGTCCTTCGCGCCGGACGTACCGGCTACCGATGATCTTGCCCGCGGCGTAAAACTTCTCTTCGTAGTCCACTTTGAGCGGGAGGTAGTCCGTATTCGCCTCCTTGTGCGTCATGACCGCAGTCGCGAGGACCACCGTCTCGCCGTACTTCGCGATCACCGCCGCGTTCGCCTGTTCGGCGAGCGCCGACGTCTCGATCGTCAGGGTTTTGCCCGCCACCTCGATTGAAAATTGTTTCTTTTGCAGCATTGCTTTTCTTTAATGAATAGTTTCTTTACCGTAATTTCATCATCGCCCGGGGCACCTCTTCGATGTTCACGAACCGGTCGGCCGCCTCCTGGAGCTTCGAAGATGTGCTCCGGCGGAAGGCCGCCACCTCGACGAGCCGGCCGCCGCCCCACTTCAGGTAATCGACGAGCGGGAGGAAGTCGCCGTCGCCCGTGAGCAGGATCACGACGTCGAGGAAGGACGACATCCTGATCGCGTCGACCGCCATGCCGACGTCCCAGTCGGCTTTCTTCATGCCGCCGGCATAGATCTGGAGATCCTTCATGCGGAGTTCGAGCCCCGCCTTTTCGAGCGCCTCGAAGAATGCCGCCTCCGAGGAAAGCTCACCCACCTTCTCCGCGCCCGCCGCCGCGGAAACGGAAACCGCTTCGCGCTCGCTTCCACGCGCTGGACGGGCGCCGCGCAGGCCGCCCCGCGCCGTCTCCTCCGTCCTTGCGCCGTGCTGGGGCTCCACCCCCTCGCTCTTCACGACGTACGCCATCGCGCGGATCAGCTGGCGGTCGCCCACGAGATATTTAATGAGCTCCGCGTAGTTCACGCGGGCGTGATGGAGATTCTTTGCAGAATGATAAAGATTCTGCACATCGACGAATATTCCAACCCTCTGGTCGGAATACCTTGGCGCACTCTTCATTATTTTTTAAGCTCGAGCTTCTTGATCAGTTTCTCGTACGAGGAAAGCTCGTGCTTTTTTAGATAGCCGAGAAGCTTCCTGCGCTTCGAAACCATCTTCAAAAGGCCGCGGCGGGAGTGGTTGTCCTTCGGGTTCTTCTTAAGATGCGCGGCGAGCTCGTCGATCTGGCGCGAGGTTACCGCGACCTGAACCTCGGCGGAGCCGGTGTCTTTGTCGTGCTTTTTATGATCCCCGATGATGCGGGACTTCACTCGTTTCGTAAGCATTAAGGTCATTATAACGTAATTCGGAAAAAAGGCAAATGAGCCGCGACCATTGTCCGCGCAGTATCTTCTTTCCGGCCACCTTTCTTTCTCGAAGCCGTCGCTTGCCGTCTTTTGCGACGGAAGCGGGTATAATGAAGACATGGCTCCGGCGATGACCGAAATCGGGAAACTCCTGCGCGACTACCTCGACTATCTCGAGATCGAAAAGAACCGTTCGCCGAAGACGCGCGAGAACTACGAGCGCTATCTCCGGCGCTTCGTCGCGTTCTCCGGCGCGAAGACGCCGCGCGACATCACGGACGAAACGGTTCGTGAGTTCCGAAAGGCGCTCGCCCGCCCGCCCGCGGACGGCGGCCCCACGCTCAAGCGCGCCACCCAGAGCTATTACGTGATCGCCCTCCGCAACTTCCTCAAATATCTCACCAAGCGCGACATCGCCGCCCTCGCCGCGGAGAAGGTCGAGCTCCCGAAGGTGCCCGCGCGCCAGATCGAGACGCTCGCCTACGCCGACCTCGAACGGCTCCTCGCCGCGCCCAAGGGCACCGCCCTCCGCGCGCTCCGCGACCGCGCCGTCCTCGAGACCTTCTTCTCGACCGGCCTCCGCCTTTCCGAACTCTGCGCACTTCCCCGCCGCCTCGACCTCAAGCGCGGCGAGATATCCGTGCGCGGCAAGGGCGACAAGATCCGCGTGGTCTTCATCTCCGCCGGCGCACGGGCGGCGATCGAAAAATATCTCGCCGCGCGCGGCGACGCCGAGGAAAAGCTTTTCGTAAGCCTGGACAAGAAGGACCGCGTGATCGGGCCGATCACCCCCCGCGCCGCGGAGCGCCTCGTCGCGCGGCGCGCCAAGGAAGCCGGCATCGACCGACCCATCCACGCGCACCAATTGCGCCACAGTTTCGCGACCGACCTCCTCATGAACGGCGCCGACATCCGCGCCGTCCAGGAACTCCTCGGCCATTCGAACATCTCGACCACCCAGATCTACACCCACCTCACGAACCAGGCGCTCCGCGACATCCACAAGGCCTTCCACGGAAAACGGAGGGGATAAAAAGACGTTTTTGTGCCGAGGGTGGGACTCGAACCCACAACCCTTGCGGGACAGCGTCCTAAGCGCTGCGCGTATACCAATTCCGCCACCTCGACCAATGTTCGTACGCCTTCATTCTATTTCTCTTTCCGGATTTTGACAAATGCTCATAATTGTGGCACTATTTCGGCAGAAGATTAGCGGGAAATCCGCAGAATCTTTAACATCTTAATCAGCCGGGAGGCGCGATATGAATTTCTTTTTAGAAGCGCTCGCAATGCCGCCGCTGGCCGCCTTCGCGTGGATAGCGGTTGGCATCGTTCTGGTAGCTCTCGGCGTCGCCATTGCGACGGCGCCGCTCTGGATCTTGGTCATCCTGAACACGATGGCCAAAAACAACTTCCTCGTCACGATTGTCGAGGAAAATACGGGGAAATGGATCATGAAATACGGTAAGGCGTGGCGATTCGTCACGTCGCACCGCTACCGCGATCCGCAACCCAGCAATAACCCCGTCACGAGCTGGAAACTGCACGAAGAAGAACCTTTGGTGACTCTGAAGAAGAGCACCATTAAAAAATCGTCGTTGTCTCACATAGAGGGCCACGAGTCTGCGCTTCGAACTTTCCTTGACAGGCACCTGCCCGGTGGCATGAGGTGGGTCGGACTCCCCTTCATATACTCCATCTACCAATATAATTTCCGATGGAGCGTGCTCCGCGAGAGAAAGCCGGGGAATGAAGAGGGGCTTGTCGATGAACCTCGGCAACTCGCAAATGGGAAGTGGGTCGCTTCTTTTTCAAAGCGGCTTGACTATCTTTATCTGCGGGATGCCGCTTACTGCTATGAGCTCAGGGGAGCGGAAACAAAAGAGCTCATGGCGGTCGATCTGTACCTGGTATCGACGATCCGCGTCGTCAACCCCTACCGGGCGATGTTCGTGATTCATGACTGGCTCGAGGCCACTATGGATCTTATTCGTCCATCAGTAAGAAATTGGGTCAAGGACCACAACTACGAACAAGTTGTGGGGAAACCCGAAACCACTCAGCGGGAGAACGACATTCTCCTTAAAGAAACCGGCGAACCCCAAAAATCCAAGGTTGAGGTGGAATCAATCGGCCAGTACCTCGAGCGCGCCTACGGCGTCCGGGTCAAGAGGATTGCATTTGACGACGTGATCCCGCCGAAGGACTACGCCACTGCCGCAGAAAAACGTGTTGCCGCCGAACAGCAAAAAATCATGATTGCGACCCTCGCACAGGGCGAGGCGGCAAAAATAACCACCATTGCCGCCGCAGATGCGGAAAGAATCGTGGCCATCGCCAAGGCAGAAGCGGAAGCTACCAAGCTTGCCGCCAAGGCATTCGAGGAAGGCGGCAACCCCGCGGTGGTCGCGAGGACCATCGAGGCGCTCGAGAAAACGCACCCAGTCGTTATGGGCGCACAACCCGTCACCGTGCTTATCGACGCCGTGAAAGGGAATGCCCCAACCACGGCAAAAAAGGAATAGGAGGTTTGTCATGAGAAAATGCTGGGAGTTTCTCAAAAAGCTACCTTCGTTTTTCTTGGTGAGCCTCCGAATTTCTTTTCGAATCGGAGGCGACGCCTTGAAAAAGATTTCGGCTCGCGCCATGCCCCTGAAGCTTCGCCATGTGGTTGGTATGATCGGAGTGGTGGTTATCACTCTGGGCGTCATACTGGCCGAGCATGGAACTTCAGAGGTGAAGGAGGGTAACACTTGGCTTTCCGGAGTCGTGATTGCAATCCTCATCCTTCTTGTTCTCTCTCTTGGCGCTGTTGCACTTTTTCGTCTCTTGCTAAGGGCGAAACCGCGCGACAATGGAGACCGCGCCGCGGTACTCCAGGCCCAACCGGGAAGAACGGACCCCGCGAAGCAGAAGGGTAAGAAGCCCCGACTCCGCACCATTCTTATCCTGCTCGCGATCGTCGCGGGAGGATACTGTATCGTCCGGTACTCCGGAACAGCGTGGCTGCGGGGCAAGCAACGACCATCCGTCACGAAGGTGGGTGGCTACAACCCAAGTATGGTGCTCCCGGGCACCATAGACCTGAGAAAGAAGGAGGGGAACTCGTTTCTCCTCCAGGTCCCAATGGGAGAATGGAGTAAGAAAATCATTTTCCCGGAAAGGATGTCGAAGGGTATGTGCTATCAGCCCGCGACACTGGCCGATGCACAGAATAAATCATGGTGGATTGCCTTCGTGATCCTCCGCCAGGATGGAAGCATCACCACCCTCACTCGGGCATATCGGTGGGGGGAGCATCCGTCTTTCTTCGACCCCCCCCTGCCAATCACCCTGCGGATACAGGGGGATGCCCCTCACGGGATACTGTTTGAGAAAGGGATACGCGATCCTAAAACAGGATTTTGCATCCCCACAGTATGAACTGTCCCCCGAGCGTCTTGCTCGGGGGATTTTTTTATTTTCATTCTTTACAGGCATCGATCATTATAGTATAGTAGCGTCAGCAGTATCGGGTCATGATACCACATCTCAATATCAAGGAACGGGAGGTTTGCCTATGTTCGCAGAGCTTACAATGCCGGTCATTATCATTTTTCTAATCACCGGCCTCCTCACTGCCTGGATCGCCAAGCAGAAGGGCTATGATCCCGTCGTCGGGTTCGTAGCAGGATTTTTTGCCAGCCTAGCGGGGGCATTGGTGTTTCTCGCCCTCAGAAAGAAAGGAACCAGATGATTTGGGAAATCCAGGAGAAAATTGAGAATGCATTCGGATACATGGCCGAGAAGCACGTATTCCGATATATCCTTCTGACCGCTATCGGCCTCGGTTCAATCTGGTTTGGCATACGCGCACTCGACGTCGTGGTCGCATGGGCCATGTACTCCAAAATCTTCACTTGGATACAAGGTACTGGCGGGCTGCCAAATCTCATCACCGGCGCCATTGCCGTGTGGTGCGTGGCAGTTATATTCCTCGCCATTCCGACTATTCTTTTTTCGGTTTTCGTAAAACGAAATCGGAAAGTAATCCTCATGGCCGCAGGGGCAATTTCGCTGTTTATGGTTTTTCTTTACGGACTCTCTGTCCAGCAGAGGAAAAATCTGTTCAACCCGATGACGGGAACCGCGAATTACCGCTATGTGAGAACACCGGCCGGAGAAATCAGGATATTCCCCGGGGATTATGCTTTCGACCCCACGACTGGCGAAAAACTTCTCCCCCTCGATGGGAAAACAGCAGGGGCATACCTGAAGCAACAAGCCAGCAAGCAGCAAACAGCAGTGCATCGGCAGGAAGGCACGGCAAGCAAGACAAAGAAATTGTCCACCCAAAGTCAACAGATAGTGTCCGCTGGGCGGGCTGACAACCATGCGGGAAATACCGCAGAGGAAACTAGCCGAGAAAAAAAAGGTTTTGAGCCCATGCGGAAGACAGGGGTGGCAAGTGCCAGCGCCAAAGAGCAAGAAAGCGAAGCCACTCCTGTGAAAATTTTCACCCCAGAAGCTCCGCTGGCGGGCTACTCCCCGATGTCTTTGACGAAAAGCATCGCGCTCACTATGTCTATCAGTTGGTGCCGCTCTCAGGCATCCACAAACATTCTCTGCCGCGGCCTACTCACTAATACTGGCCCGGAGATAGAACGCATAGCCGTTGAAACACCTTCGCGCGTTTTCGACGACCAAGGAAATACCTACAACTTAAGCCCACTTGATCGAGAATACGTACTCGCAGACGGCGGATTCTTCGCCGACGTCCCGCCGGGCGTGCCGGTGGCGTTCTTTGTCAGCTTTAATGACTCAGCGCGGCCGCAGTACATCACGCTCGCCCTGCAGGTCTCTCGAGGTCAATGGGGGAACACCGTCTATTCAACCTTCACGTTTCAAAACATCCCCATATCTCGGTAATCAACCAACCACGCCCGACGCATCCCGTCGGGCGTTAATACCGCATTGGAAATTCACGTTGGCGAAACCATGCAACGCTTATTCTAGATTTTAAAAGGCCCTTTGGGGCCTTTTAAAATCTTTCCACCTTCAATTGGGGCGACTAGCAACCCACTCCCTGCAATCCGCCGCCGATGAAGTTCGAGACGATCATCGGAAGCCCCTTCGCGATAAGCGCAATGACCACCGCGACTGCCGCGTAGAGCAAAGTGCTTCCCGCCGCCTTCACCTTCTCTGGATCTCCCGCTGCCGTCAAGTACTTGAATGCGGCATAGAGAACGAAGATGATCGTGAGAACGATCAAGAGGTAAAAGACCCAGTTCACGATGTTGCAGAGCAGGCTCCCCGGTTGTCCGATCAGCTGATTGACCGAGTTGATACTCCCCGGAGCCTGAAGGCCCGGCGTCGCCTGCGCGGACGCAAGAAGCGGAATCGCGAGCGCGAGCACCGGCGTGGCAAAATTCTTTGCGAAACCCATTATTTTCTTCATGTGTTGATTATTGGTTAGTGATGAATCTAAGTTCGACCTTTCGAATAATTACGTTCCTAGGGTAGCATACTTTCATTCAAGAGCCCATCCCTAGCAAGAAGTGAGTCCGCTGACCGAGAAGATGCTTCCGATAATTCCCGGGAACCCCTTTGCAATAAGGGCAACTGCGATACCCACCGCAGCCCATGTCACCGTTTTCCTCGCCGAACTGGTTGCTTCAGTGTCATCCCCCGCCTTCACGTATTTGAAGCCACCCCACAAAACCATAATCATGGATACCGCGAGAACAACCCAGAAAAACGTGTTAAAAATGGGGCATAGTATTGCATTTTCAATCGCATTTTTTCCACTGAGATCAATACCGACCGCCGGGGAGGTCGCGGCGAGCACCGAAGATGCCATCAAGCCGCCCCATAAGACCGTTATGCCAGCTCCGAACCTACGCCCCGTTATCCGGCCAAATCGAGAAATTTTTTCCAACATTGGGTTAATCAAATTATTTTTTTATTATACCATAACCGTCGCCAACGCGCAACTATCCCACCCCAAATATTCCCTTAATGAGGGAAACAATGCTCGCCGCGGCAAAAGCCACCACAAGCCCTACGGCCGCCCAGAGTATCGTTTTGCGACCTTTCAAGGTCTTCTCAGGATCGCCCGCCGAAGTGATCATCTCGAACGCCCCTACGAGAACCATAATCGCCGAGAGGGGGATGGCGATATCTAATAGAATGAACTGCGCCACGTTTGCAGTGACGGTTTGAAAACTTTTTCCGCCCAGGGGATCAATGAGCTGCGCGTTATTGCCACTGTTCCCACTGTTGTCGCTACTCCCGAAAAACTGCGCCATCGCCACCCCTCCGCTCGCGGCAAAAATCACAAGAGCCGCTCCAACCAGGCCAAATCCCCTCTCTATGCGTTTCATTGTTTTTATTATATCACGCGTCATGCCGTGGCGACAAAACCCGAACCGCGCCCAAACCTTGGCTCCATCATAGACCACAAAAGCCCAGTGGGAATGATTGGCCGTTCAGCGGATTTCCGGCAGAATATGGCACGCCGACCGACACATTGAGCTTACAGGCATCCGCCTGACTCACGCCGAGCGTCACGATGAAATCGGCCTCGGCCGCCTGGCGCACGACGGCGAACGGCGTCCCCGAAACCGCGACCCAAAACGAACTGTCCTGCGGGTTGTAGGCAAACCAATAATCGGGCGTCTGCTTGATGATGATCGTGCCGTCCTCCCCCACCGTCGAACTCGGGTTATAAAAATTCTTCACCTCCACCACTCCCTTCGGGGTTCCGATTCCGAAAAACATCCCGGTTGGCGCCGATGGATAGACCTCCGCGATCGGGGTGCTCCCCGTCCCGCCGGTGCCCGAGGTAGCCGCCCCCGTTCCCACGGATGGGGCCTGGCTCTGCCCTGCCATACCCGTGCTCCCGCCGCTCCCGGGGCCCGCAAAATAAAGTGTGGCAAGACCGATAATGACCACCACGGCAACGATACCGACCACGATAAAAATGATACGAAGTTTCATGTGAGGTATTAACATCCTCCGCCCTGCGCGGAATTGATATGGAGGTTGTCCCCATCCGTAGTCAGATAGTGCGTACCGCCACATGAAAGATACTCATTTGCGGTTGATCCGCCACATGCCGCCGCGGCATTCACAAGCGCCTGCACCGCGGCGCATCCTCCCCCATTGACCACTACATCTACACAGCAACCGTTGCTGTGACATCGTGAAAGATGCCCTGCGGTGTTCGTCGGCGGCATCGCTTCGGTCACCGTGAACCCCGCGGATGCCGCTTTATTTTTAATACAGTCCAGTGTCGAGACCATACCCTGCGCCGCGAAACAGCTGTTAATCCCGCCCGGCTGCTGGCTCGCCGGTTTACAGGTAAAGCCGTCCGCGGCAAGGGGCGAGCAATTTCCGCCCGCACACCCAACCCCGGTTGGGATATAAGTTCCGGAAGTCGGCGCTCCGGCGACATTTACGGGAGAAAGATTCGGCAGGTTCAGGTTCAAGAGCGCCGGGTTGATAAGCTGAAGGATGAAATAGGCGCCCGCGAGGAGAAGCAGACCAAGGAGGGCGGACTGGATCCATTCCTTCCCCTCGCTCTGGCCGGAAGGGTTGCCGGCGGCCGTCATATACTTCACACCTCCATAGACCACGACCCCGAAGGCAAGGAGACCGCTGATCATGAGGGAGAATTGGTAGAAGCCCGCGATGAAGGCGCCGGGGGAGCTTGTGGCACTCGCGGGCATACCGGGGAGGTTCGGACTTATCTCGACCGTGGCCGGAAGGGTGGTGGTGGCAAGCGCCCGAGGGACGAACAAGGCGAACGCCGCACCCGCCGCGACGAACAAAACGGCAGCGAAGAAGATCGGCGCGAAATGAGGATTGTTTTTTTTCATGTGAAAATCCCGCCACGGACACGAGCCTATGTGGGGCAAATCGAACCGCCCCCGAAAAATCCCCCCACGCCGGTGATCCCGATCGCCTGAACGAACGTGTTGATGATGAGATATGATCCGAGAATGAGCGCGATCCCGATCACGGTTCCCGTAAGAAGTTTTTTCGCTTTACTGAGCATTTCAGGATTCGGACCGGCGAGCATGATCATCACTCCGCCCGCCACCGCGAAAATCGGCGCAAGTGCGAAAATGCAGATCGTCATCGCAAAATAGATGATGTTGATCGCGGTCTTCACGAGATCGCAAAGATTGGTGCAGGTAGTTCCCGGATGCGGCTGTGGCACCCCGCTCGCGTCAAAAGTATACGGATTCCCCGTGCACGAGAGCAATCCTCCCTGGCCCCAATAGCCGGTCGGCCACAGCTGCGGCTGGGTCCACGTGGAAGCGGCGAGCGCCGGTGCATAGGGGACAAGAAGCGCCGCGGCCGCGAGTAACGCGAGGATTATTTTTTTGGTCATTGGGCTGATAGATAGAGTGCGGTGATCGATGACTGGGCGATTCCGAGCGCGGTCGCGGGATCGGTCGCGCCGCTCGCGGCGCTCCGGATCGCGGCGTCGAACGCGGCCTGCACCTTCGCATCGTCCGGTTCGTGCCACGACTTCGACGTCAGGGCCTGCGAGGCGAAGACCGCAAGATTCGGATCCGTGAGATCGGCCGCGATGTCCGTCCGAAGGGCCGGCGGCTTTCCGGAGGCCTCTTGATATATTGTCCCGTTCCCCGGCGTCGTCGTCAAATAGAGGATGAAACTCCAGGCGGCCGAGACCTGTCCGGCCTTCGCGGCGACAAAGCCGTCGTACTTCGGATAATTCACCGCGACCGTCGCGCCCGTCGCCTGCGGCATCGGCGCCACCCCGAAGTTCAAGAAGGGCGCCTTCGCTTTGATGGCCGCGAGATCCGCCTGATAGGCGAAGATAACCGCCACCTTCCCGGCGACGAAATCCGCCGTGGAATCCCCCATGCCGTCGCTCCAGGTGTAATACGGCGAACCGGCATTCGCAAACTGGAGATAGAAATTGAACGCGGCAATGCCGGGGGCGGCGTTCGCGGTCGACGCGAAGGTCGCCGCCGTGACCGCGTCGTTCGTCATCGGGGTCCCGTTCTGGAGCATGAGAAGCGAGAGCAGGTCCGGCGCGTTTGCGATGCTCGCGGTCGATCCGCCGATCGCGGCGGCGGCCTGCGTGAGCTGGCCCTGCGCATTCACCTGCCGGAGCTTCGCGATGTCGGCGTCGAACCCATCCCACGTCTTCGGCGGCACCGCAATCCCCGCCGAATTGAAAAGGTCCTTGTTATACACCATTGCGAGCGTATCGATCGAAAGAGGGAGCCCGTAGATGGAGCTCGTCCCCGCCGAGAAATCCTGCGCCACGACGTCGGGAAAATCGTTCTGCAGGGTCAGCATGTTGAAGTTCGCGGCGTAGGCCGCGGGGAGCGGCGCGAGGACCGCCTGCATTTTCGGAAGGTCGCGGTTGCTCATCTCGAACACGTCCGGCCCCGTTCCCGCCGCGAGCGCGGAAAGAAGATCGGCGTCGTAGGTCGCGGGGTCTTTCTGGACGTAGGTCACCGTCGCATACGGGAACGCGGAGAAGATATTCTTGAAATTATTCGCATCCTCCGTCCCCCACACGGTGAGCTTGATCGACGACTGGTTCGTGGCCGCCGGCCGGAGATTCATAAAGATGAGCGCGCCGATCACGACGACGAGCACGACGCCCGCAATGATGATCACGGCCTGTTTCTTCGATAACGTGGTAGGCATGGACTATATCACCACCGTTCCCGCCAGCCGGTCGCCCGGCTTGAGATTCATGATGCGCACGCCCTGCGCCGAGCGGCCCGTCGTGCGGACCGTTTCGATCTCCGTGCGGATCATCTGCCCCTTCGCGGAGAGCGCGAAGATCTCCTTCTCCTCCGTCACCACGTGTGCCGAGACCAGCGGCCCCGTCTTCGCGGTGATCTCCGCCGTCTTGATGCCGGATCCGCCGCGGCTCTGCTTCTTGTATTCTTTGAGCGGCGTCTGCTTGGCGAATCCGTGTTCCATGACGGCGAGCAATTTCGCGTCCCCCTCTCCCACTATTATATCAAAGCCCGCCACCTCGTCGTTCTGTTTCTTGAGCTTGATCGCGCGCACGCCCGCCGCGCCGCGGCCCATCGGCCGCACCTGCTTCTCGTCGAAGCGGATCGACTGCCCCTCGCGCGTCGCGAGCATTACCTGCTCCGTGCCGCTCGTGAGCTTGGCCCACTTGAGCTGGTCGCCTTTCTTGAGCGAGATCGCAATGATGCCCGTCCGGCGGATGTTCGCGAAGTCGCCGATCAGCGTCTTCTTGATCATCCCCTTCTTCGTCGCGAGCATCAGGTATTTCTTGCCGCCCTTCGCGGAATCCTTCTCCGAATAGTTCACGATCGCGCTCACCGTTTCGTCCGACGGGAGCTCAAGGAAGTTCTGGATCGCGCGGCCCTTCGAGGTGCGCGTCGCCTGCGGGATCTCGTACACCTTCGTCTGGAACACGCGGCCGCGGTTCGTGAAGAAGAGCACGTTGTCGTGCGTCTCCGCGCTGAAGAAGTGCGAAAGGAAATCCTCGTCCGCAACCTCGGAGCCGATGAGTCCCTTGCCGCCGCGCTTCTGCACCTTGAAGGTGTCCGGTGGAAGACGCTTGATGTAGCCGCCGCCCGACACCGTGACGATCGCGCCCTCGTTCGGGATCAGGTCCTCGTCCGCCACCGCCGCGGGCGCGTGCGCGACGACGCGCGTCCGGCGCTCATCGCCGTATTTCTCGCCGAGCTCCTTCACTTCGTCCTTGATGATCTTCAATATCTTTGCCGGACTCTTGAGGATGAGCCGCAGTTCCTCGATCAGGGCCTTCTTCTCTTTGAGTTCCGCCTCGATCTTTTCGCGCTCGAGCGCGGCCAAGGTCTGGAGGCGCATCTCGAGGATCGCCGTCGCCTGGACGTCGGAGAATTTGAAGCCCCGCACCAGGTTCACGTGCGCGTCGTCCTTGTCCTTCGACTTCTTGATCGTCGCGATCACGCGGTCGATCGCGTCGAGCGCCTTCGCGAGCCCCTCGAGGATGTGCGCGCGCTCCTCCGCTTTCCGGAGGTCGAACTGCGTGCGGCGGCGGACCACTTCCTTCCGGTGCGCCAGATACTCTTCGAGGACGTCCCTCAGGGTGAGGAGGCGCGGCACGAGGCCGTTTTCGACGAGCGCGATCATGTTCATGTTGAAATTCTTTTCGAGGTCCGTGTGCCGGTAGAGCCAGTTCAGCACCCGCTGGGGCGCAACGTCGTTCTTGAGCTCGACCACGATGCGCATGCCTTCGCGGTCCGATTCGTCGCGCAGGTCGCGGATGCCCTCGATCTTCTTCTCCTGAGCAAGCTCGGCGATCGTCTTGATGAGCTCCGCCTTGTTCACCTGGTACGGGATCTCCGTGACCACGATGTCGAACTGCTTCCCTCCCTTCTTCTCCACGATCTCCGCCTTCGCGCGCGTGAGGATCGCGCCGCGGCCCGTGACGTACGCTTCCTTGATCACCTTCGCGTCGTAGATGATCCCGCCCGTCGGGAAATCGGGGCCCTTCACGAACTCGGCGAGGTCCTCACTGGTCGCGTCCGGATTATCCGCAAGGTGGAGAATGGCGGCCGTGAGCTCCGTCAGGTTGTGCGTCGGAATGGAGGTCGCCATGCCGACCGCGATCCCGATCGCGCCGTTCAGGAGGAGGTTCGGGAGCTTGGCGGGGAGCACCTTCGGTTCCTCGCGGGTCGCGTCGTAGTTCGGCATCCAGTCGACCGTCTCTTTCTCGATATCGCGGAGCATCTCCTCCGCAATCTTCGAAAGCTTCGCCTCGGTGTACCGGTACGCCGCCGGCGAGTCGCCGTCGACCGAACCGAAGTTGCCCTGCCCCTGCACCAGTTCGTAGCGGAGCGAGAAGTTCTGCGCCATGCGCACCATGGCGTCGTAGACCGACTGGTCGCCGTGCGGGTGGTAGCGGGCCAAGACCTGACCGATCACGTTCGCCGATTTACGGAATTTCGAGGATGCCGTGAGTCCGCTGTCCCACATGTCCCAGAGGATGCGGCGGTGCACCGGCTTCATGCCGTCGCGGACGTCGGGGAGCGCGCGGGCAACGATCGTCGAAATCGCGTAGTCAAGATACGCTTCGCCGAGTTCTTTGGTGATCTCTCTTTTTTCAGGGATAGGCATGAAATGTAGTTGCGGCGGCCATCATGGCGGCGCTATGGCGTCGGTTTCACTATATATTGCCGCGGCGATTGGAAGATTCCCGCGAACCAGCGGGCGAAACCAACAACTCTCTCGCCGAGACCCGCGGTGCCCGCCTTGAAGCGCGCCCAGAAACCGGGACCCTCCGGAGCGGCCGCGGTCGTGCTGAGCGCGGGTATGGGTACGCTCGAGGGTGCGGGTGCAGGTTCCGCCGCGGCCGGGGCGGCGTTCGGCACGGCGCCCGACGCCGTGCCCGCATCGGCCGCACCGGCTATACCGGTCGCGCTTCCCGCGCCCGGATCTTGCACGGCCGTCATCTGCGGCACGCTTGCGATAATGCCGTTGAAATACATGAGCCAGAGATAGAATACCACCGCCATGATCACTGCCGCGGACACGATGAGCACTTTTGTTTTCGTGCCCTCATCGAGCGTTTGAAGCATTCCGAAAAATCCTTTGATATCCATGTCGGTTTCAGTTTTGGCCTCAGTTCTGCGCCGCAAGCACGACGACGCGGCCCTTGTCGGTGATGATATCCTTCTGTTTGAAAACGAATTTGTCCGCGGTCTCCGCTTTTTTCCCGAGCGCCTTCAGAAATTCCTCAGGATCCTTGAAGAGCGAAGGGATCACGACCCGCGCCTCGAGCTGTTTCGCGATCTTCGCCGCGACTTCCGGTTCTAGATAGTGCCCTCCGCCGACGGGGATGAACAGCAGGTCCGGCTCCGCGAATTCCTCCATGAGCGAGGCATCCATGGGCTTTGAGAGATGGCCGAGAAACACGAACTTCATCCCTTCCCACAAGACCGCGTACGCGGTCTTCAAAAACTTCTCCGTCGATTCCGCGGCGACGGCACGCCCTGCAACCTCGATTCCTTTCACTTCGTATTCGCCCGCGAACGCGACAAGCGCCGCGTCATCGCCGTCGCCCGCGGCGGCGCCCTCGGTTGCGGTCAGGGTCTTTAAAGTGAGATCCGCTTTCAGCCGGTGGTTCTCCGGATCAACCAAAATCGAGGTCTCGCCGCTTTGCAATCGAAAGCAGCCGTTCCCGAAATAATTGACGATCATATGGACTGATTTTATCAAAAAAACGGCCGACTTGCAATGCGCAAAATTTCCTCTATAATCACCCGTATGCCGCAATTGGAAGAAAAGAACCCCGCGGGCGCGGAGGGCCCCGTGTCCCTCGCCCAGTACCTGCGCACCGAACTTTCGACGGCCGACTGGCCGAAGGAAGGCGCGGTGGTCGAGGTGACCCTCATCAAGAAAGCGCCGCGGAAGGCGTATTTCGATATGGGCCGCTTCGGCACGGGCATCGTCTACGGCGCGGAGATGGCGAATGCGCGCGAGGCCGTGAAGGGGCTCAAGCCCGGCGACCCCGTGAGCGCGAAGATCGTTTCGCTCGACGGCGAGAACGGCTACATCGAACTTTCCCTTTCCGAGGCGGGAAGGCAGAAGCAGTGGGCCCAGGCGAAGGAACTCGCCGAAGCGGGCGAAGTGGTGAAGGCAAAGGTGGCCGGCGCGAACGCGGGAGGCCTCATGGTGACGATCGCAGAAGACCTGAAGGCCTTCCTCCCCGTCTCCCAGCTCTCGCTCGAGCACTATCCGAAGATCCCCGACGGCGACCGCACGAAGATCGCCGAAGAGCTCAAGAAGTTCACCGGCGAGGAGCTCTCGGTGAAGATCATCGACGTAAACCCGCGGAGCAACAAGATCATCGTCTCCGAGCGCGAAGTGCTCTCGGCGAACGTGAAGGAGCTCCTGGCCGCCTACGCGGTGGGCCAGGTCGTCGACTGCACCGTCTCGGGCGTCGCCGACTTCGGCGTCTTCGTCCGCTTCACCGACAACCCGCAGATCGAAGGCATGATCCATATTTCGGAGCTCGACTACAAGCTGATCGACAGCCCAAAGGAACTCGTGAAGGTAAACGACGCCCTGAAGGCGAAGATCGTGGACATCAAGGAAGGCCGCGTCTTCCTCTCGCTCAAGGCGCTCAAGGAAGACCCGTGGGAAGGGATCGGCGGCCGCTTCAAGGCGGGTGACGAGGTGCGGGGCCGCGTGTACAAGTTCAACCCGTTCGGCGCCGTGATCGCGCTCGACGGCGACTTCCAGGGACTCATCCACGTTTCAGAGTTCGGCGGGCAGGACGAAATGAAGAAAGCGATCGCCGTAGGCGAGACCTATCCCTTCGTGATCGGCGACGTGAAGCCGGAGGAGCGGCGCATCATCCTGAAAGCGAAGAAGTAAAAAAATCCGCGCATCACTGCGCGGATTTTTACTACCGGTGCCGCGGGGGTGAGTCGAACACCCGACGCCAGCCTCTTCCAAGGCTGATTTGGACTATCTCATCTCCCGTTCTGGGAGTCGGGCGCTTGTGCGGGATTATTGTTGGGACTCACCCGCTAGTCTCTACACCTTCCTTACCACCATTGCCCGGCAAGGCTTGGCTCGGGATTGTTCTCCAAAAAGAGAAGTTTCCCCGAGTTCACCCGATTTTTCAATCCGCATTCCTGCGGAAAGCCCCGAAGATCCAGGGCTGCGCTCTACCGCTGAGCTACCGCGGCATATCAAACCTTTCCCCCATACCCCCGATCCACCCCATAATCCTATGGTACAGATCGGTGCTATTTATTCTAATCTGGGCAACCCCATAAGGCAAGCGATTGAACGGCCGCTTTCCAAGACTCGACCTACTGATACCGCAATATGTTTTTTGAAATTAATCCTTCGGGAGAGAAAGTGCGTCCGCCCAATATTCTAAAACGTCTTCCTGGTTTAAATGCTGAAATATCCGGACGTTTATTCTGACTCTTTCCGGCGCCACACCACAGACATCGATTGCGAATTTCAGGAAAGTTCTCAGCAATTGTGGATCCGCATTGGTGAGCGAAACGGAGTGCTGTGTTAATTCCCTTCCTTTTCTTATGATTGGACGCTTGTAACCCTCCGCCCAATAAAGCGCCACGCCGAGAAGAAGCAATTCCTTTGTCGACGCCCGCTCCAAAATGCCACCGATCTCCCTCCTTGCCGCGTCCTCAATCGCGCGGCTCCTACGGACGGCGAGCGCCGTCTGATTTTTATTCCGCCTTATGAGCCCCCTCGCCGAACCTTCCCGCGTTCGCTTTTTCAACCTTTCGCTCGCCCGATCGGATAGCACCACATTGGCAAGCCACGCCGAAAGCGTCGACTTCGGTATCCCGCCGAGTTCACGCTGTATTTCTGCATAACTTTTGCCTTGCAGGCGCAGTCGAAGCGCGCTCAATCTATCTTTTCTTGCCATACGCATACCATAGCGCGCTGACATTAAAAATTCCCAAACTCGGTCGGGCCGCTGGGAATTGAACCCAGTCTACCTGCACCCAAAGCAGGCGTACTACCGGTATACGACGGCCCGCGTCGTTCCCCCCCGCGCGATCCTCGCGTCCCTTTAAACTATCCCATTTCGGAGGTAGAATCAATGCGTTCAAATGCTGTCCAGGCCCCTGTAGCTCAATGGATAGAGCAGGACTCTTCTAAGGTCTTGATGTGGGTTCGATTCCTACCGGGGGCACCAGATGAAACTTGCGGACGATTGGCGATGACTTGAGCCTCGCTTTTCAGCACCACGCTTACGTTTTCGCGTTCTACCCCAAGGTTCGAGGTAAGCTGCTGCACAAGTTCCCGTTTTTCTGTCAATGACCCCAATCTTAGGACACTTTTTCGACAATGTTTTTCAAGCGTTCCGCGAAGCGTAAGGGCGGCATCCTGAGGGCGGAATGAATGCGCACGTGGTTGGCCTTGACCCCATATATTGGACAGAAAGGTCGGATTGTCCAAAGATAAATACATGAAGAAATATCATCGGGTCGCTCCGGAAGTGAAGGAGCAGATCCTGCGTCGGATCAAGGAGGAAGGAGTCA
>JAJXZE010000019.1:0-52206 GCA_021780195.1 bacterium
TTCCGCGGGATTCAGGGCGAGGATCACGACTGTGGCGAGGATGGCGATGATCGCGATCACGACCAGAAGCTCGATCAGGGTGAAGGCCTTGCGGGAGGAAGAGTGCGATTTCATTACCTCATTAGTATAGCAGATGGGAGAAAAGAAGCGTCAGCGAGATAAACAAAAAAACCGCCCGGAGGCGGTTTCATTTTCCTTGAATAGGTCTTACTCTGCGGCGGCTTCCGCGTTGGACAACAAATGGGATGGTCCGCGGGGACCCGAGGGTCGGCGCGAGACGGATCCCTCGGTTGGGATTATTGCTTGGTCGGAGCGCCTGTGGGAGGGGCGAGTAAGACCTGTTTCCATTTTCGGACCGCAGGGTGAAAAGTCAAGAAAAAATGTTGAAAACATGTGGGCATCCTGTGGGTGAACCGATTTAACGCCGCTTCTCCGCCGTTTTCGCCGCGGGCTTCTTTTTCTGAAATTCTTTCTGAAGCTCCCTTATCTCATCCCGCAGAATCGCCGCAAGCTCGAAGTCGAGCCGCTTTGATGCATCCCTCATCTCGCGCTCTTTCTCCGCGACGAGCTTCGCGACCGCCGTTTCCGACTTCGGCACCGGTTTCATCTCGAGCGCCAGGAGCTTGTCTACATTCGGCAGGATGTCCGTGATCGCCTTCACGATCGTCCGCGGCGTGATGCCGTGCCTTTCGTTATAGGCGACCTGCAGGACGCGCCGGCGCTCGGTCTCTCGCACGGCGCGCTCGATCGACCCCGTGATCTGGTCCGCATACATCATGACTTCGCCGTCCGCGTTCCTCGCCGCGCGGCCGATCGTCTGCACGAGCGAAACCTCGCTCCGGAGGAATCCCTCCTTGTCCGCGTCGAGGATCGCGACGAGCGACACTTCGGGAAGGTCGAGGCCTTCGCGGAGCAGGTTCACGCCGACCAGCACCTCGATCTTTCCGCGCCGCAGATCGGTCAGGATCTTTATGCGGTCGAGCGTCTTCACATCGCTGTGGAGATAATTCACTTTGATCTTCCGCTCCTCGAGATACGCCGAAAGGTCCTCGGCCATGCGTTTGGTAAGGGTCGTGACGAGCACGCGCTCGTGCCGCGCCACGCGCGCCTCGATGCGCGGGATGAGGTCCTCCACCTGGCCGCGCGCGGGGCGGATCGTGATCCTGGGGTCCACGAGGCCAGTCGGCCGGATGATCTGCTCCACGATCTGGGCGCTCCTTTCCTTCTCGTACTCTCCCGGCGTCGCCGACGTATAGATCGTCTGGCCCGTGCGCTTTTCAAATTCCGCAAAGCGCAGGGGGCGATTGTCCGCCGCCGAGGGGAGCCGGAAGCCGTACTCCACGAGCGTCTTCTTGCGCGCCGCGTCGCCGTTATACATCCCCGCGAGCTGGGGCACCGTCATATGCGATTCGTCGATGATCGTAAGGAACGCGGGCGACCCGTCCTCGTGATGGGGGAAATAATCGAGGAGGGTGTCCGGCGGCTCGCCCGCCGCGCGGCCCGAAAGATGGCGCGAATAGTTCTCGATGCCATGGCAATAGCCCACCTCGCGCATCATCGCAATGTCGAACTTCGTGCGCCGCTCCAGCCGCTCGGCTTCGAGATACTTTTTTTCCTTCGCAAAAAGCGCGAGTTGTCCCTTAAGCTCTTTCTGGATTTCCTTGACCGCCCGCTCGCGCGCCGGCTCCTCCGTGATAAAGTGCTTCGCGGGCGCGAAGATCACTTCCGGCACCTGCGGCGTGGCCCCGGGCCGGAAACCGGCCACCGGATCCACCTCGTAGATCGCCCGTATCACATCCCCCGCCGCTTCAAGAACGTAGATGACTTCGCGGTCCGCGGGCATGATCTCCCAGTGCTCGCCGCGCAGGCGATACGTACCGCGCGTGAGGTCGGCGTTCGTGCGCGTGAACTGGAGCGAGACGAGCTTCCGCGCGAACGACTTTCGTTCGATGCGGTCCCCCACCTTGAAGCGCGAAATGTTCTCCGCATAAACCTCTGGCGCGCCGAGTCCGTAGATGCAGGAAACCGACGCCACGACGATCACGTCGGGCCGCGTGAGGAGCGCCGTGGTCGCCGCGTGGCGGAGCTTGTCGATCTCGTCGTTGATGAGCGCTTCCTTATCGATATAGGTATCGCTCGAGGGGATATACGCCTCCGGCTGGTAATAGTCGTAGTAGGAAACAAAATAATTCACCGAGTTCTTCGGGAAAAGTTCGCGGAATTCGTTCGTGAGCTGGGCGGCGAGGGTCTTGTTATGGGCGATGACGAGCGTCGGCCGGTTCACCGCCGCGATCACGTTCGCCATCGTGAAGGTCTTCCCCGAACCCGTGACGCCGAGGAGCGTCTGGTCGCGGTATCCCTTTCCGAGGCCTTTGACGAGCGAAGCGATCGCCTTCGGCTGGTCCCCCGCCGGCTTGTTGCCGGAAATCAATTCAAAGTGATCCATGGGAGTACGGTGGTGTTCATACTGTAAGCGTTTGCGCCTCCGCGGTCAACGCGACCCGCAGATAACAAAAACCGCTCCTCGCCTCACACGAAGAACGGCTTTTGATAGTTTTTGCGAACTACGGGATTCATTCTAGCAGATGCCCGAAGATCCGGCACTGTGGATAAAATCAGAGCTTCGTGAGCGGACAAAGCTCGTGCCGATGAGGCCGGGCGGGGCAGTACGCGCGGCCATAATCAATGAGGAGATAGGTCGCCTCGAACCACTGCTTTTTCGGAATGATGGCCATAAGATCGCGTTCTATCTTCTCCGGCGTCTTCTCGCGAGAAAGACCCAGCACGTGCGAGAGGCGCATGACGTGCGTATCGACCGCGATCCCTTCGACGACGCCGTACGCATTCCCAAGGATCACGTTCGCGGACTTCCTGCCGACGCCGGGAATCGTGACCATCTCGGCCATCGTCTTCGGCAAACGTCCGTGGAATTCCTTCCGCACCTCGCGCGCGGCGGCGAGGATGTTGCGGGCTTTATTGCGGAAGAATCCCGTCTCGCGGATGTCGCGCTCGAACTCCCGCGGATCCGCCTTCACGTAGTCGTCGAGCGTCCGGTATTTCCTGAAAAGGCGTGCGGTCACCTCGTTCACCTTTTTGTCCGTGCACTGCGCGGAAAGCTCCACGGCCACCAGAAGCTCCCAGTTCGTGCGATAACGGAGCGCGATCGTAGCGTGCGGAAAAAGTTTCTTCAACGCACGCAAGATTTTCGCGGCGCGGCGTTTCTGCGCGGGAAGTGCTTCGGGAACGATCATACGGATCATTATACCGCACGGGCGCCGCATGCGCAGGTCAGTCCGCGCGCAAATACGCACGCTCCCGTATCGCACCGCCGTCAGTCCTCGATCTTGTAGCCGAAGCCGTGCACCGTCTTCAGAAGCTTCTTTTTCCGACCCACATCGATCTTTTCGCGCAGGAAGCGGATGTGGACGTCAACAGTATTGGTAAACGGATCCGCATTCATGTCCCAGACGTGCTCGAGGATCATGCTCCTCGTAAGGGTCGTTCCCGGATTCCGCATGAGATATTCAAGAAGGGCGAATTCCTTGCGGTTCAGCTCGATCTTCTTTCCTCCGCGCGAGACGGAGTGGGCATGAGCGTCGAGCTCGAGGTCGCCCACCCTGAGCAGGGGTCCCGTGATCTTCTTTTCGCGCCGGAGGAGCGCATGCACCCGCGCGAGGAGTTCCGCCACGGAAAACGGCTTCGAGAGATAATCGTCCGCGCCGAGGTTCAGCGCCTCGATCTTCGTGGTCACGTCGCCCGCGACGGAGAGGATGATGATCGGGAATACGATCCCTTTCTCGCGGAGTTCGCGGCAGACCTGGAGGCCGTTCAGCGCGCCCGGGAGCTTGATGTCGAAAACGCCGAGGTCATAACCGTTCACCTTCGCCCACAGGAGTCCTTTCTCCCCCGTCTCCGCCCAGTCGACGGCAAAGCGTTCTTCCTTGAAGCTCTGCACGACGAAGTTCGCGATATCCTTATCGTCCTCGATGATGAGTATTCTCATGCCCTTATCATACCGAATCATACATTAAAAGATTCTAAAGTCCCCGGAAGGAGCTGCTGTCAAAATTACTGCCATAAAAACGATTGACGTCAAGTCCTTTTCCCCTAGAATAAAGCCAGCAGAACCGAAAGCGACCCCTCCTGCGGCAAGCCCGGGACGAAAACGCACCGGCCCCGGGGTTGCCGCAGGAGGAAGGTCAAGATAAGACCGGTGGCAATAAGGTCGGGCCACTTAAACCAGCCCCTCCTCGCACCACTGCCATGAGCGGAGCCATCGGTCTTGCGGCGCTCGTGGTCGTCTTCGGCATCTTCATGCCCGACGTACTGCGAGCTCTGAGCGTCTTCCTCCTGACGCTCTTTGGCAGGGCGACCGCGTTCCTGAACGCGATCCCGTCGTCCTACCCGGTGACCGTCCCTGCGACCGGTCACTAAACTCAAAGGCACCACCCGCGTGGTGCCTTTTTTCGTTTCCTCCATCCTTCATCCTTTCCCGTCTCCGCGGTACCGCCCGCCGCGCCCCGCTATTGTCCCGAGGTCGAGGTCGGCGCCTGGACGGAAAGCAGTTCTACCATGAAGTGCAAGGTCGAATTCGGCGGGATCGTCGCCACCTGGCGGTCGCCGTAGCCGAGCTCCGGCGGAATCGTGAGGTCGCGCGTGCCGCCCACCTTCATGCCGAGCACGCCGAGATCCCATCCCTTGATAACCTCCGCCGCGCCGAGCGTGAAGCTGAACGGCTGGTGCCGGTCGTACGAACTGTCGAACTTCGTGCCGTTATCGAGTGTGCCCACGTAATTCACCGTAACCAGGTCGCCGTTCTCCGCTTCCGCACCCGTCCCCGCCACCACGTCTTTTATTTTAAGATTTTGCATGATTTTTGATTGAGCATCCTGCGCCGCGGTAATCTGCGCCGCCGTAGTATTCGCGGTGGCTCCTGAGATCGTCCCGGCGTACCACGATCCGAGCGCGATGATTCCCGCCGCGATCAGCACGAACCCAACTATGGTTGCCGATTTTTTCATAGTGGTATTTATGATATTGCGGACCCCGGCGCGACCTCGCGATCCACAGAGAGGAGCACCGGTTCCCCGTCCGCGCCGTGCGCCGCAAGAAGCATGCCCTGGCTCTCGAGGCCCATTAGCTTCCGCGGCTCGAGATTCGCGACGACCACTATCTCCCGGCCCACGAGAGTTTCCGGCGCGTATTCCTTGCCGATGCCCGCAAGCACTTGGCGCGGCTCGCCAAGATCGACCTGGAGCTTCACGAGCTTCTCCGAACCATCGACCCGCTCCGCCGCCGTGATCTTCGCCACCCGGAGCTCGACATTCCTGAATTCATCGATCGTCATCGGAAAATGGTATCACTGCTTCCGCTTTTCGCCAAGCGCCCGCTCAAGGCGCTCAAGGCGTTCCGCGATCGCCCTCGCCTCCCTCCTGATCTCGCCGATCGCGCCGACCTCCATACGCACATCCTGTTCCGTCTTCTCGCTGATCTTCTTGTCGCCGCGGAGACCCGTGATGATGATCTCGTTCCCGATGAAGTTTGAAACGAAAACGCCCGTCATGAGGAGGACGACGAGGCCGAGCGCGAAACAGAGCGGCCCGTCCCACCAGACGAGCGTCGGAGGCACCATCGTGGCTCCCGCTCCGGCGACGGACGCCGTGCCCGCAAAGACCTCAACCGCATAGTCCGTAGTGACCCATACTCCGCGCCAGAAAAGCACCACCCCTATGCCTCCCACGATCGCATACCAGATCGGATAGTGGCTCAGATAACCGCGCACATGATCCTCAAGCTTGTCGAAAAAATGAAGGACGGACTTCATGTTGATTCCGTGTCGTTGCCTTTATTATACCCCGCTCCGGCGCCGGGGCAAAACATGCGACCGATCAAGGGACGCCGCCCGGACGCCAAGTGCCATATTCCAGCGGTAAATATCCTCAATCTCGAATGGGAAGCGCGCGCAGAAATGAATCCAGCTTCGCGAAAAATTCCTCTTTCGTGCCGTTGTTCTCGATCGTCGCATCCGCATCCGCAATCACGGCGTCCACTTCGTGCGTGCCGGAGTACTGGAGGCGTTCCTGATTTTCCTCTTCCCTGAAGCGCTCGAGGGTGATCTCGTCGCCCGCGCGCTTCCGCGCGAGGATCCGCGCATACCGCGCTTCGACGGGCGCCTGGACGGCCAGCAGGACGAAACGGTCCCCAAACGCGCCTCGGAACGCCAAAACCTCGGCGCGGTTTCTGAGCCCGGACACTGCCGTGTCGCGCGCCACTTTTTTCACGATTTCGCCCACCGGATATTCGTTCCCGTGAAGTGCCCGCATCTTCGCCGAAAACGCTTTCATACTGGTCCGGTCGAGGGGAATGCCTTCCCTCCGCATATCGGCGCGGATGAAATCTCCCGACGAAAAATGGACGAATCCTTTCGTCTCAAGATATTCCGCGGCGGAATCTTTTCCTGATGCCGGATGGCCGACGACGCCGATCACCCTAGCTTCCTTATTTCCCATGGCACTTCTTATATTTCTTCCCTGAACCGCAGGGGCACGGATCATTTCGTCCGACCTTCTTTGCCCCGCCGCCATTTCCACCTTCCGCGGAACCGCCGCCCGATGCCCGGAGCGCGCGGGCGTTCGGATTGAGCGCCGCGACCGCGGCGGCCGTGGCCGCGGCGGTGGCGGTGGCGGCGGACGGAGCGAAAGCCGGCGCATTCGCAAGCTTCAGCACATTCGCGAATACGAGTCCATTGAAGTTGTTCCAGAAATTCTTGTAGAGGGCACTCGCCTCGTGCCGGTATTCGACGAGCGGATCGCGCTGGCCGTAGGCGCGGAGGCCCACCGATTCAGAGAGCGCCTCGAGGTCCTCGAGGTGCGTCATCCAGAGCATGTCGAGCACGCTGAGGAGCTGATTCCGCGCGAGAGGATTTTCGGCCGCCAGAGCGGCCTTTTCCTCAAGAAGCCGCGCCACCGCTTCCCCGTCTTCGAGAATCACGGCGTCATCCGCCGCGGCGACAATTCCCGCTTCACGGAATGCCTTCCGCAGTACGCGTTCCGCGTTCGCGCGGTCCGTCGACGCGGCGTCGTCCGCGGGCGCCCCGGCCGGGGAGGCCGCGTCTTCGGCCAGTGCGGCGGGAAGGAGCGCGGCTTCATAATGCGATCTCGCCGCCTCCGCGATCGTCCGCGCCACCGTCTTCTTGTCAAGCATGCCGAGGATCTCCGTGCGCCGCTGGTACACCGCCGCACGCTGCTTGTTCAGCACGTCATCGTATTCAAGAAGGTGCTTGCGCAGATCAAAATTCGCCCCTTCCACCTTCTCCTGCGCCTGCGCGACGGCTTTCGATATGAATTTGAAATCGATCGGTTCGTCCTCCGGCAGGT
This sequence comes from bacterium, assembly GCA_021780195.1. Classification (GTDB taxonomy): domain Bacteria; phylum Patescibacteriota; class Minisyncoccia; order UBA6257; family 2-01-FULL-56-20; genus JAJXZE01. Next base: position 7,377 of record JAJXZE010000019.1, read on the forward strand.
CGAAGCGGTTCATGATCCCGCGGAGGCGGTCGCCGCCGAAAATGCGGAGAAGGTCGTCCTCGGCCGAGAGGAAAAACTGCGTCGAGCCGGGATCGCCCTGGCGTCCCGCGCGGCCGCGAAGCTGGTTGTCGATGCGCCGCGCTTCGTGACGCTCGGTGCCGATGACATGCAGGCCGCCCGTCGCGCGCACCTTTTCCGCCTCTTCCGGCGTCGGAGGATTGCCGCCGAGCAGGATGTCCACGCCGCGGCCCGCCATGTTCGTCGCGACCGTGACCGCGCCGGGCCGCCCGGCCTGCGCGATGATCGCGCCTTCGCGCTCGTTGTTCTTCGCGTTCAACACCTCGTGCGGGACGCCGGCGCGCGAAAGCGCCGCGTCGAAAAGCTCGTTCTTCGCGATTGAGGTCGTGCCGAGAAGGACGGGCTGTCCATTCTTGTGGCGCTCCGCAACGTCGCGCACGACGGCGTTCACCTTCGCGTTATAATTTTTGTAAATAAGGTCGTTCAGGTCGCGGCGCGCGAGGGCGCGGTTCGGCGGGATGCTCACCACCTCAAGCTGGTACACTTTGAAAAATTCCTCGGCGGAGGTCTGCGCGGTGCCCGTCATGCCAGAGATCTTTTCATAGAGGCGGAAATAGTTCTGGATCGAAATCTTCGCGTACGTGCGGGATTCCTCCTTGACGAGCACGCCCTCCTTCGCTTCGATCGCCTGATGCAACCCCGCCTGATACCGCCGGCCCGCGAGCATGCGGCCCGTGAACTCGTCGACGATGATCACCTCGCCGTTTTTCACCACGTAATCGCGGTCGCGGAAAAAGAGCGCCTTTGCCTTGATGCTCTCCTCAAGATAATGCACAAGGCGGATCTGTTCCGGCGCGTAGATATTCTGGATGCCGAGCGTTCGTTCCACCTTTTCGATTCCGGCGTCCGTGATGGCCGCCGTTTTCCGCTTCTCGTCCACCTCATAATCCTTGTCTTTCTCGAGGAGCGAAGCGACGCGCGCGAAGGTCTTGTACGCCTCGCTCGACTGCTCGTCGGGCGCCGCGATGATCAAGGGCGTTCGCGCCTCGTCGATCAGGATGCTGTCCACCTCGTCGATGACCGCAAAGTGATGTCCCCGCTGGACGCGATCCTCGATACGGTAGACAAGGTTGTCGCGCAGATAATCGAACCCGAATTCATGGTTCGTCCCGTACGTGATGTCCGCGGCATACGCCTCCCGCCGCGAGACGGGGCGCAGGAATTCCTGCTGGACAAGGAAGCTCCCCGTCGCGTCGCGCTCCCGGTCGATCAGCGCCTCCGCATCCCCGCTCACCTTCCATTCGGGGTCGTACAGGAACGCCGCGTTGGGCACCAGGCACGCGACGCTGAGGCCGAGCGTCCGGTAGACCTGTCCCATCCAGACGGCATCGCGGCGGGCAAGATATTCATTCACGGTGACCACGTGCGCGCCGCGGCCCGAGAGCGCGTTCAGGTACACCGGCGCGACCGCGGCGAGCGTTTTCCCTTCTCCCGTCATCATTTCAGCCACCCCGCCCCGGTGAAGCACGAGCCCGCCCAGGAGCTGGACATCGTACGGCCGCTGGCCGAGCGTCCGCCGCGCCGCTTCGCGCGCCAGGGCGAACGCGCGCGGAAGGATCTCATCCGCAGTGTGCGCCCGCTCCTCGTCCGTCGCGGCCTCCGCGAGACGCGTCCTGAAATCCGCGCTCATGGCCGCGACCGCGGCGTCCGAAAGCGCCGCCATCCCCGGCTCGAGGGCGTTGATCTCCTGCACGCGCGCTTCGAGGTCCGCAAGCGAGCGGCGGCGGAAAAATTGTTTGAGCGAATCAAGCATGGCCTACCGCGGCGTCTTCCCGCGGCGCGGGGCGATGAGCTTCGTTTTGTGCTTCTCGATCTCGTTCTTCAGGGTATCCCGCGTCCGGTCAATGGCCGTCCGGATGTCGGGCCCGGACTCCTCGGCGCGGATGACGCGCTTCGGGATGCGGAGATCGGCGGCGGCGGCGAAGACCTCCCCTTTCTTGTGGTGCTGGGTCGTGCGCGAGACCTCGACACGGAGCTCCGCCTCGCCCGCCGCGTCGAACGCTTTCACGAACTTCGCGATCGGCGCGAATTTCTGGTTGATATAGGTCTCGAGCGGCTTCGTCAGGTCTATTTTTTTGGCTCCGATGATGATGTTCATTGGTCGTGTGGTATTAATGTTGATTTACGGCAGGGCCTGCACCTCCTCCTCTAATTGTACCCCGAATTTCCTCCGGACGCCCGCCTTCACGAGCCGCATGAGGGTCCGCACGTCTTTCGCCCGTGCCTTCCGCACGTTCACGATGAAATTCGTATGTTTGGAGGATATTTCGGCGCCGCCCCTTCGTACGCCGCGGAGGCCCGCTTCGGAAATGAGCTTGGCCGCGAAAATCACCGGAAACGGGTCGCGCTTCACCGAAAACGGCGACCCGCGGAGCGTAAGCGCGCCGTCGCGGACCGCCTTCCGGTATGCCGGGCTCCCCTTGGGGAAAAGCGACGCGACGGGAACATTTTTAAACATGCTGCCGATATTCGGATATTCGAGCGGGTGTCGCTCCCTGCGGTGCGCGATCTTTTCCCTCATGGCGCGTCCGATCGCCGCACGATCCCCCTTCGCAAGGCGGAACGTGGCGTCCAGTATGATATACCTTCCCGCCGTTTTCTTGAAGAGGCTCGAGCGGTAGCCGAATCCGCAGCGCGCGGCGGAATGGATGACCACCTTCATGGTCTTCGTATCGAAGCTCCTGACCGACGCGATCGAATCCTTCGTTTCTCCGCCGAAGCACCCGGCATTGCCACGCACGGCGCCGCCCACCGTTCCGGGAAGGCCGCCCGCCCACTCAAGTCCCGAAAGCGAATGCCGCGCGGCGAACGAAAGAAGATCCGCCATTGATGCCCCGGCGCCCGCGGCGACCGTAGTGCCCGCGACTGCGATCTTCGTCATCCCCGGCCGGATGACAAGCCCCTTCACGCCGCGATCATCGATAAGAAGATTCGTGCCGCCCCCGATGACGAAAAACGGGATCTTTTTCTCCCGGGCCGCGAGGATCGCCCCGCGTACTTCCGCTTCATTTTTCGGTTCGAAAAAAAACCGGGCCGGTCCCCCGATCCGATAGTTGCTGAACTTCGAAAGCCGTACGCGCTCTTTGAATTTTTGCATCGCTCCGCCCAGGCCTCGAAACGCGCGGGTGCGGATTTCCAGGACTCGGCGGAGCGGCTGTGGTGACCTCCGATTCTTTTTGTTGTTGAACGAGTGCTCTACAGCCGGCTCCGCTATCAGTATACGAAATAAGGATTAAAAGACAATTAAGGGCCGCATGACGGTATCCGGAACGACGCCGGATACCCCGGAGACCAAAGACCCCCTTGCGGGGGTCCTTGGCCAAAAAGAATCTCATGGGACATTCCTCAGTCGACGTCGTCGTTAGGGAATATTCGCACCCATTCCCCAGCATTATACCAGGGAACGGGGAAAAGCGCAAGGGGCTGGCCCAATGGTATGCCGCAGGCGTGGCGCGCCGCACGTGATTTTCCGAATAAGCTATACCCGCACCGCCGGCCTCTTGAAGACCAGATACTTGTACCCGAGAAAGTCCCAGAGGAACGATGCCGCGATGCCCGCGAGCGCGCCTACGTTCGCCCATACGTTCGGCGAAAGGGAGGCCGGGCGCGCGACACCGCTGAAAACATACGAGGCGATGCCGACGTTCAGAAGGAAGCCCACGACCGCCACGGCATAGAACTTGACGGTCTCGCGAGCCGTCGCCGGCTCCTCCGCATTGAACGTCCAGAATTTGTTCCAGAAGAAGCTGTTCGTGGTCGCGGCGAGGAAAGAAACCGACTTGAAAATGCGGTACCCCCATACGCCGGGCGCACCGAGGAGCAGGATCTCGAGATTCAGCACGCCCACATCCACGAACGAGTTCAGCGTTCCCACCGCGGCGAATTTCCCGAACTGGTAGAGCACCGGAACGAGCTTCCCGAGGAGATACAGTACGAAGAGCGCGAGCGGAGCAAAGATCGTAAACCCAGCGAACACTTCCACGCGGAGCGTCCATGTGAGATCAAGGCGGAACTGCCCCGCAAGATTCGCGAGGATCGGCTGGGAAAGGAGTCCCACCGCCGCGCCGATCGCGAGCGACGCCAGAAAGTCTTTTCTTTTCATTGCGCGCAGGAGATTACCGGAGCGAGTACACGACGTTCACCGTGTCCGTGATATCCTGGGTTCCCGGCTGGATTGTCGGCGCGGACGCTACCGCGCCGCCCATCCCGAGCACGCTCTGGTCTGACGCGTACATGGTCCGCGGCACAGGAAGATAATTATTCTCCGCCACGCTCACCACGCCGCCAAGCGATGCGCCGGATGATGCCGCCATATCCTTCGCCTTCGCAAGCGCCTTCGCGAACGCATCCGCGCGCGCCGCCGCGAGCACCGTCTCGGGGTCGGCGAACGTGAACGCCACGCCGCTCACCTGGTTCACGCCGAGGGGCGCGAGCCCGCCGATCACGTCCGCCACCTTCGTGAGGTCGCGGATCTTCGCCTGGACGGTCTGCGTCATGGTGTAGCCCGTGATGTAGTTCCGCTGGGTGTTCTTATCCCACTGGTAGTTCGGCGAGAGATTGTACGCCGTCGTCGTGATGTCCTTGTCGTCAATCCCTTGCGACTTCACAAACTTGAGAACCGCGGTCATCTTCTGATTGTTGTTATCGGTGAGCACCGAAGGGTTCTGGCCCTGAGTGACGACCGAAAAAGTGAGCTCCGCCATATCGGGGCTCGCCGTCGTTTTGCCCTCCGCGGAAACCGTCAGGGTTCGCGCAGGATAGAATCCGTCGCCCCACTTCTGAAGCATCGGCATCACGAAGAACAGCACATTGATGATCGCCACCGCAATGAGCGCATCGAGCAGAAACCAGAACCATTTCTTTCCGTTTTCCATAGTATTTTTGATGATTGATTATTTTATTTCCCTCTCCCCGCGGCGGCCACGATTTTTCCAAATTCCGCCGCGTGCAAACTGGCGCCACCGACCAACGCGCCGTCGATATGCGGGCTTCCTGCATAGGCCGCCGCATTCTTCCCGTCAACCGATCCTCCATAGAGAACGAGCGGCGGTTTCGCCTGGTTACGGACGCGCACGCGCATCCTGATGAAATCGGCCATCATCGCCGCGTCTTCCGGCGGATCGTTGCGCCCGGTGCCGATGGCCCAGATCGGTTCGTAGGCGACGGCCACGCTTCCCTTTTTCCCCGCGCGCACGCCGCTCAGGTCCGCCGCGAGCTGGGCCGCCACGAACTTCCGCGCGGCCGCGGTCCCCTGCCTCCGCACCGCGCGCGGCTCCCCGACGCACAGGATCACCTTGAGATCCGCCGCGAGCGCGGCCTTGATCTTCAGATTGATCTCCCCATCGGTCTCGTGCGCAAAACGACGCCGTTCCGAATGTCCCACGATCGCGTATTCCACGCCGAGCGAAACAAGCATGCGGGGCCCCACCGCTCCGGTATACGCGCCTTCCTCCTCATAAAAAACGTCCTGCGCGCCGAGGGCGATATGCTTCGCACGCGTGCGCGTGCGCTCGGCCGCGAGGCGCTCCAGATACACGGAGGGCGCGCACACCGCCACGCGGACGCCCTTCGGCGCCGCAATTTTCGCCGTCGCGCCGAAAAGGCGCAATGCCTCCCCGAGATCACGCGGATGTTCCTTCCAGTTTGCCGCAATCAATTTCTCCCGCATGAAGATATTATACCACCAAAAAGAAAACCCCCGGCCGGAGCCGAGGGGTTGGAAAAATCTGGGGAAACTCACCAGAAATGTCGCGACCTCCCATTCGTAAATGGGGAGAGTGCACAGAAAAACAAAATGATCGCGCCTCCGCCTATCCTTGCCCGCACGCCGGTCCAAGCATTGCGAAGGCGGCTCCTTACGACACTCGCTCGAGATTGCTGTCGCACGATCGCAACAATCAGCCACGCAATCACCGCGATCATCGAAAGACCTGCGCAGGTGCACAAAAACATTTCCGCGAACGGTATCAGCCCATCCTGAATATAACGGGCCGTCATGCAAAGGCTGATTGCAGTGATCAGCAGGGAAACCAATCTTCGTTCTCGGCTCATCCTATCCCTCCTCAAGGCAGATGCCACTTTCTGACAACACCATACCATGACCTAAGCAACATAACAACCGATTCAAATTTAACAGTGCCTTAATGGCCGTCGCGGCATCATACCACCATGCGATACCGCGATATTACACATGAAACCGCTAAGGCGAAAACATTTTATCGGTCTATAGGTTCTATAAAAAGTCCCGCATTTAGAGGCGAGGAGGTCGTATTCGGATCTGTTGGCTTTCAACACCTCATAAGAAAGGGCCGCATTCCGCGCCCGCGGCGCGAACAGCGGAGGAGATTTTCGCTCTTGAAATATGCAAAGCTGATTCTTGAAGCTCCCGCCACTCATGTCGACTATCGGCAAGTGCGGGGACGTAATTCCTCAATAATCTCGTTCTGGGCCATCTCACGAATCATTGCCGGCCGCGCCATTAAAGTTGTCGTCAGGCAGAAGCATGGCGGATTAAAACAATTCTTCAGCATCATGGCAACTAAAAAAGGCCCATACGGACCTTCTTTGGAGTGATCGCCATCAGCAACAATGCCGATAGAGGCGTATACCTCGCGATCACATGGCCAGTATAGCACATGGCACATTAAAAAATTATTAACCGGGATTTGAACTGCTCGGCCGGTAAGACCGGCCTGCGCGTGCGTGACCCTCGGTCCCGCACTGCCGCGCCGCAAACGCGGCGCGGCCCTCCGACGCGGGAGGGGCGGACCGCCCCTCCCGCCCCCCTCCCTCCGTTCAAATCCCTCGATCGACGAACCAAAAAAACATAGCGCGGCACACATTGTAAGAGGGCCGAGCGACAAGAAACCATCGCCGCAGGAGCGATGGTATTCTGGCTCTTAAAATGTGTACCGCGCTATGTTTTGGTACCGCCACCGGGATTTGAACCCGGGTTTTCGCCGTGAGAGGGCGACGTCCTAGACCAGGCTAGACGATGACGGCGTCATATCCCGCACTTCCCGCACTTCCCGCACCACCTTATCGAGCTCCATGGAATGCGACCCTTTGATGAGCACGAGGTCCCCTTCCTTCATGAAATCCTGAAGCGGTTTCGCCGCTTCGTCCGCCGTGTCGAAGGAAAAGATGGCCGCGCTCCCGAGCCCCGCGCCGCGCGCCGCGGACGCAATGAATTTCGCGCGCGGCCCGACGGTGAAGATCGCGTCCACGGACTTCGCCGCAAGGCGCCCCACCGCTTCGTGCGCCTCCGGCGCATACTTCCCGATCTCAAGCATGTCGCCGAGGACCGCAATCCGGCGCTTCGCCGGAAGATCCATGACCGTGTCGAGCGCCTCCGCCATGGAAAGCGGACTCGCATTGTACGAGTCATCGATCAGATACGCGTGCTTCACCCCGGAAAGAAGCTGCATCCTTGAATCCGCGGAGCGGTATTTCCCGAGCGCCTCCGAGATTCTAACGAGATTCATGCCGAAAATCAAACCGACTGAGGCGGCCGCGGACGCGGCATATGCCTGCGCGCGCCCGAACACTTCGGGGATCGTGACGGGCACGGAACTCCCCGCATGCTCGATCTTGAACCCAATCCCCGCGGGACGGCCGCGGACGGCTCGGTTCGTGAACCGCGCGGCCTGCACTTCCGCGCCTTTTTCGAATCCGTACGTCAGCACCCGCGCGCGCGCTTTCGTCGCAAGACGCATCACGGTCTCGTCGTCGAAATTCAGTACCGCGAATCCATTCGCGGGCAGGACATCGATCAGCCGCCCCTTCTCGCGTGCCACCTCCTCCGGCCCCGAATAGTATTCGAGATGCACCGGCACGCTCCCCACCGCGGTAATCACGCTCACTTTCGGCCGCACGATCCGGAGCAGACGCCTGATGTCCCCCGGCCGGTCGGCGCCATACTCAAGGACCAACACGTCGGGGTAGCGCTTGTCTTTCACCGCAAGCCGCGCGAGCGAAGCGAAGATCACTTTCACCCAGAACAGGAGTTTCCGTCCGCGCGCCGTTCCCTTCGGCTGGTCACGGCTCACGAGCCGGAGTTCCTCGGGGGACCAGTCGCCAAGTACCGCGAGCGAGAGGCCGAGTTCGTTGTTCAGATTGCCCGAGGCCGCGCGCACGCGGTACGCGGAACCGAGCACCGCGGCGACCGCAAGTTTCGTCGAGGTCTTTCCTACGCTTCCCGTCACGCCAACAACGGCGGGACGGTAGCGGGCGACCGTAAGGCGCGCGAGCGTCCCGATGATGCGCGCGAGCATATCGTTCATCGCGTGCTTCATAGGCGGTCGGGAGGAATATTGTAATAGTTGATCAGGTACTGCGAAAGATTCCTGAATGCCGGCACGACGGAGAGCGCCGCGATCGCGTCCGACGGCAAGCCGTCAAGTTTCACGAACGCCACAAAACGTGGGCGCGAAGTGGGACCGAAGCCGATGTAAGAATCGATCAGCTTATCGGTATATCCGCCATGTACAAGATCAGGAATGAATGCCGACCCCGTTTTTCCCGCAAGCGAATAACCGTCGATGTTCGCCACGCCTGCAAGATCCACCGCATCCACCATCATCTGCGCCACCTGCGCCGCGGAACTCGTCGCGATCACGCGACGGATCACTTCGGGCGCACGCGCCGCGTTCACGTATGGGCGCATGAGGAGGCCTCCGTTCGCGATCGCGGACACCGCGTTCACGAGTTCGAGCGGCGTCACTGCGACGCCCTGTCCGTACGCCGCGGTCGCGAAGGCCACCTGCGGCGCCTTCGGCGCGAGCTGGCTCAGATTCCCGTCGGCCTCACCCGGGAGATCGATGCCCGTCTTTTCGTCGAGGCCGAACTGCTTCAGATAGTCCGTGAACGTGCTGTTGCCGATCAGCCCTTCCGCATATACCGCGCCAGTATTGATGGAATGCTCGATCACCTGGGTCATCGTCGTTCCCGGACCATAGGCGCCATGCGTCAGGTAATCATAGTTCTGGAGGTAGCGGCCGTTGATGGTCAGGTGCCCGTAGTCGGTATAGGTGGTCGTTGGCGTCAATTTTCCCGCATCAATTCCCGCCGCCATCGTGAGTACCTTGAAGATCGACCCCGGCTCGTAGACCTTCTGCGTCACCGGATTCATGAACGAGGCGATCGAAGAGGACGCATAATCATTCGGATCGAAGTTCGGATAGCTTCCCATCGCGAGGATCTTCCCCGTGACCGGATCCTCCACCACGACGCTTCCCCCCGTCGCGTTATTCGCCTTGATGAGGTCGTCGAGGACCTTCTCCGCCTCGATCTGCACGTTCGGATCGATCGTGAGCGAAACATCCGAGGAGAGTCCCTTGCCCAGAACGGAGTTGTAATATTCTTCGATGCCGTAGTGGCCGCCGTCGCCGGTATTCGAGGCGTTCGGCCCCACGTACCCGAGGAGCTGTGACGCGACGGGCCCCAGGGGATAGAACCGCTCCGGCTCGAAGTCCGCATACACCCCCTTCAGATTGAGATCGGTGATCTGCTGAGCCACGGACGGATCGGCCTTCCGCACCAGAAGTTCGTACTGATCGTTCTTCCTCGAAAAAATACCGAGGAGTGTCGGCACCGGAATGTTGAGAATCGGTGCCACGGTGTTCGCCGCCTCCTGCGCGTCTGCGATCGCGGATGGAACCGCATAGATGACCGGGAACGGCTGTTCCAGCGCCGCCGGGAGCGTGTTCCCCTGATTATCCGTGAAATAGATTGCGCCGCGGTCGCCGTTCACCCCCTGGGATGCGAGCGCCTGAGCCTCGGCCTTCGCAAGATAATAGTCCCCTTTCAGCACGGACACCTGATACAAATGAAAACCCAAGAGGGCATAGAGCCCCACGAGCGCTACGATAAGAAAGGTGAAGCGGTAATTCATTAGTTCCCTGCCGTTGCCCGGGTGATCCCCTGCCCCGGCGTGAGATAGAATGGTCTCGATTCCGCGATAAGTCCGTCCTGCGTCGTGAGCTGGGCCACGCTGTCGCCGCCGAGCACCGCCACCACCTTGTTGTTGAGGTCGGTGATGTTCGCCCCCACCGCATCGAGCGACGCCTTCGCGATATCAATGTTGTGGCTCGCGTTCACCGTGGCATTATAGAGCCATACCATGCTGAACGTGGCTCCGATGAGCGCCACGCTCAGCATGAAAAGGATCACGTTCATAATGCTTTTATTTTTATTGGGTTGGATGAAAGTCATTTTTTTATTTACTGCTTTTTATTCCCCCGTGTCCGCGCTCGCGTCCGCGCCTCCCTGCGGGCACCTCCTTGCGCGCACCTGCGCCGTTCCGCGCCTCCCTGCAAGCACCTGCATCCTCGCGCCAGCCGCTATCTGGCGACCGCCGCGCGCAGTTTCGCCGAGCGGCTCCGCGGATTTTCGCCCACTTCACCGCGCGATGCTTCGACAGGCTTCGGCGTAAGAATCTCGAGCGCCGCTTCCTTCTCCGCCGTCCGGAACGCGCGCTTTACGATGCCGTCCTCCTGCGAATGGAAGGAGAGTACGACCACGCGTCCGCCGGGCTTGAGGATCCGCGGAAGCGCTTCGAGCACTTTTTTCAAATTACCAAGTTCGTCGTTTGCATAGATCCGGAGCGCCTGGAACGTCCGCGTCGCCGGATCGATCCTCCCGCGCTCGTAGCCCTTCGGCAGGGCATCCCTCACGACGGCCGCGAGCTCTCCGCTCGTCGTGATCCGTTTCCGCTTTTCCGCGGACACGATCGCCCGTGCGATCTTCCCCGCAAAGCGTTCATCCCCGAATTCATGGATGATCGACGCAAGGTCGCGTTCATGAAGTTCGCGGAGGATTTTCGCCACCGGCTCGCGCGCGTCGTCGTACGTCATGAGCAGGGGCTCGTCCGCGGCATTCTCGCCGAAGCTGAATCCCCTTCCCGACCGCGCAAGCTGGGTCGACGAGAATCCAAGGTCAAGGAGCAGGCCGTCCGCCTTCCCCAATCCTTCGCGCGCAAGGATCTCCGGAAGGTCGGCATAATTGCCGTGCGCGTAACGTTCGCGCGCGCCGTGCGTGCGCCGCGGTTCCGCGCGCGCCACCATGTCGCGATCCCAGTCGACGCCGAGGAACGCACCCTGCGGCATGATCTTTTCCATCACCGCCGCCGCATGTCCGCCGCCGTCCACCGTGCCGTCAATCATGAAGTCGCCCGGCTTCGGATCAAGATACTGAATGACTTCGTGTAAAAGAACCGGTGCGTGTTCCGCGGAAAGGTTTTCCATGGCGCGCTAGATGCCGAGTTCGCCGAGTTGTTCCGCGATCTGCTCCGAAGCGCTTTCCGTCTTCGTCTTGTACGCCGTCCACGCCGCTTCGTCCCAGATCTCGATGCGGTTCACGAGCCCCGTGACGACCGTCTCCTTCCTGAGGCCCGCGTACTTCCGCAGATAATCGGGAACCAAGATCCTCCCCTGATTGTCGAGTTCCACATCCGATGCGCCCGCGAGCATAAGCCGCACGAACGCCCTCGAATTCGCCTGTGCCAAAGGAAGGGCCATGAGCTTTGCCGCAAGCGCCTCCCACTCGGCATTCGCAAATACAAAAAGACAATTGTCGATTCCGCGGGTGATGATGGCTCCGGCCGAAAGTTTCTCGCGGAATTTTGCCGGAATCGCCATCCGACCTTTCACATCCAAATTGTGCCGGTATTCTCCAAGAAGCATTAATTGAGATATTTCTTTCCTTTGATGGGCGGTGATGTCTCGCGGTGAGTTCTGCACAGAAAGGACGGTTTATCCCCAGAATTATCCACAACCCCCCACTTCTTCACCACTTTTGTTTAATCATACGCCACAAGCCCGCAACGTCAAACCCTCCCCTGTGGATGAAAGAGGATGGAAGTAAAAAAATGGGGCAGGTTTTCCCTGCCTTCGCCATTTTTTCATCCCCCAAACCATCCACCGCCTGTACACACGTTATCCAGACCCCGCTCCGGCAGTATTGCTTTTGCTGAACATCCCTCCCTCGTAAATGTTGCCGAAACAAGTACTGGCGGGGAGCGCATGCCGCGCGGATGTCTCTTCTTTTGTGGGCGTTGCAGGGATCGGACCTGCGACCTTTCCGATGTGAACGGAACGCTCTACCACTGAGCTAAACGCCCTTCGCAATCGCCGCGCGGCGAATTCGCCATCTACTATAAGACAAAAGTGCGCCGGATTCAACCGGCGCACTTCCTGGATCACGGAGAATCCTCGGCGGACCCGCGCGGGGCGCTCCTACTGGAGTTCCACCGTCGCTCCCGCTCCTTCAAGTTTCTTCTTGATCTCTTCCGCTTCTTCCTTCTTCACGCCTTCCTTCACGTTCTTCGGCGCGCCGTCCACGAGGTCCTTCGCCTCCTTGAGGCCGAGGGTCGTCACTTCGCGCACCACCTTGATGACATTCAGCTTGCTCGCTCCGCCTGACTTCAGGACCACCGTAAAGCTGGTCTTTTCTTCCGCGGCGGCGGCGCCGGCGCCCGCACCTGCGGCCATGGGGGCCGCGGCCGAGATGCCGAACTTTTCCTCAAGTTTCTTCACGAGCTCCGCGAGCTCAACCACCGTGAGGGACTCGATTTTGGCAATAAGATCGTCGAAATTGGCCATGGGATTATTGTCGTATTTATTGCGCTTGCGTTAGCTCGACCTTTTTGATTTCTGGTCCAGGAGATACATAAGGGAACCGAGCGGGGCTTGCAACATGCCGAGGAGCTGGGCAAGGAGCACTTCGCGCGGAGGAAGCTTGCCGATCGCGACGATCTGCGCGCCGTCGAGAAAACCGCTCCCCGTGATGTCGTACGCGCCGAGAAGGTGCTTCACCCACATCTGCTTGTCGCCGCCTTCGGGAACCTCCATGCCGGAGAAGAATCGGAACGCGGGACCCGCCACCTGGTCGATCGTGCCTTCGCCGAACACGGTACCGACCGAGATCTTGAACTGCTTGAGATCCGCATCGATCCCCTTCTCTTTAAGAAGGAGGCCGAGGAGGCGCTTCTTGATCACAAGGAAGTTCGCGCCGTTCTTCTTGAGTTCGTTGCGGAACCTGCGGATATCCTCCGCCGGGATCTTCGTGAAGTCGGTGAAAATGAGCGCGGCGCTCTTGTCGAGCAAGGCTTTCGCCCGCTTGAGTTCCTCTCCTTTCTGCGCCTTGGTCTTCATGGTGTTGTTTTTGTTTCGATGCGATATGGGCGCAGTACCGTATGATGCGCCTCGGCCGCCCACGGAAAAAGAAAAATGGCCGTTCCAAAGCCATCGCACGTCCTCGGTAGGTCTTCTTCCCTTGTGGTGCCTTGCGGCGCGGGATGCCTGCGGTCTTTGGAAGTGGTTCCAGTATAGCAGAGGCGCGCGAGAAGTCAAATGCATATCACCTTGCGCGCCGGTTTCTCGGGTGATATATTCTTTTGTGGCACATCAGGGGAACCACCCCTAAGGAGGAAAAAGATGAGCTGTGGCGGCCCGGCGGAGAAAGCGGAGTGCAGGGAATATATTAAATTGCTGGAAAATATGGAATATTTCCAGCAGTTGTCCTGCATTACGTCGCTTTCGCCGGAAGATCGGGCGGGAGCACGAAAGATATTTCGCGAGCTCGAGGAGGCTCGCAGAAACCACCCGCTTACCTCGCACATCGAGGAATGCGAGGAGTGCGCGTCCATCCTGCAGGGGATCCAAGCGCACTACAACAGAAAAAACTAACCTCCTTCTGTCTCACCCCGGCCCGGCCCGGGGTTTTCTTTACTCACCGGGGGCCGCCGCACGTGTTGCCAAAACAACGGCTCACGGCTACTATAAAACCGAAAGGAGGGTTGGCAGAGTGGTCTAACGCGCCGCACTCGAAATGCGGTTGGGGAGAAATCCCCTCACAGGTTCGAATCCTGTACCCTCCGCAGAGTAATTCGATTTTTATTTCCCCCACGAGCGGCCACGCTTCGCGTGGCGCAAAATCTAGCTTTCCCTCGCCGAGCCGGAAGTTCGAACCAATCTTTTCGGCGAATTCCCGTATGGATTTGTTATCATCGCTTTTTGCCAAAGTGGAGGCCGATTCCGCTTGCTTTATGAACTGTATGGCAGGTTCGAACCATGAAACGCCTTTTCGCTCAAAAGCGACTTTGCAAGAAGCCATGAAAAGCGGTGATGCGACCAGCTACAATGCCGCCGAATATAATTTAATTCAGCAGCAAAATTAATTTGGCGGATAATGCTTTCAAAGCCGTAAGGCAAAGTTGGGAGGGTTAAATTCTATAAGCGAATAAACACGCGGTTATGTTTTGATTTATAATGCAGGCATGAGCATTATCGAGAGCATCCGCAACTGGTTCCAGGGCAAAACTCAATGGCAGAATCAGCCACCAAAGTTGCCGGATTCGTATTTTGTAGGAGAGGAGTACGTGAAAGACCCCACGCGGATTGACGTTGTGATTAACGCCCAATTCATATCGGGTGGCTTGGTGCACCCATTTGATTTTTTCTTATACGGAAATAGGGTTCTCGTCCGCCAATCTGGTGCGGTACTCACTGTAACTATTCAAAGAAAGATACCGCAGAAACTCTGGCAGGATGTTTATTCTTCGCAAAAGGGCGATAGATATATTGTGGCGTATGTTTGGAAAATGCTTCCTCGCGTAAATCAGGAGATTCTAAAACAGAAGTATGCAAGTGGCCACGTTTTCCTTAAAAGCATTTCCACACTCGACATCGTGGCACTTCTATTGAACTACAACAAGAAAACGATACAGGTGCGCTGGCCGCTTGCCATAAGCGATTTTCCAATGCCGCCAGAACTTAAAATCGCCGGAGACGAAATCTATGTTCGAGACTTCATTGATGCTATGAGTTCGTATTTCTCGTCTAATTATGACGATTGCATACGGCGGCTCGTAACAGCTACGGAAAATTTCTTTGAAGCGAACAAATTGCCCGGCAATGGTTTCAAGGACACCGTTGTTAAAAACATTTCAGGCGGAGCGCTTGCCCAGAAATCCATAAAGAGCAATCTACTGTTCATTTATAAACTGCGCAATAAGATCGTGCACAATAAATTCAGAATTAACCCTGCGCGAGGCTGGATATGTTTCAAGGCGATTTCCACGGTCAAATATTTATTTGGCTCTCCGCTCAATACAACAAATCATATGGCGGCTGGTTATGTTTCGCGCATCGAAATGCAGTTTAATATGCTGCGCGACTTCGCAGGCGGTTTTACGAATTTGGATGATATTGAACGAGCGCAGAGTAATCCCAAAAATGAGCCGAATGAGGATAATGTTATTAGAACGCAGGAACAGATGGACAAATTTATGTTCAGCAGCTTGGAAATCACGCCTAAAGAGCGAGGATTGGTTCTTATGAAGTAGATTGCATCCGAAAAATAAGAGCATTGCGGAACGCCGACGAGAATAGTATAAAGGCACTAATGCCTCCACTTTTTGCAGAACTCGAACAAAGATTGCCAGACGGCGAGCTGGGTAGTTCAACCTCGATGGATAGCGCGCTAGCTCGACCTTTTGGCGTGCTCGTGCAGGACGGCAGGAGAGTTGGCAAGATCAACCATCTTTTCTATGCGGATTCTGCCCACTCTTATATAGTCGGGTCTCTGTGCTGGTCTGTAACCGGACGACTTATTTTCTTTCCGGGCATAATTGGAAGAAAAATTATTTGGGACACCGGAGTAGCTCAACTTAAAAGCAATGGGATTATTGATCACATCACCTTAGAACCTGATTTCGCAACTTGGCATCTAACATCGCTCATAAACGGCAAGAAAGACACCAGTCACTTGCCCAACCGTAACACGGTAAAAATCCAACGCGGGTTGCATTACTGGTTTGGTATGAGCGTTTCCGGCCCTCAGGTTTTTGAACCCGCATTTCAAAGCCACAAGTTCAAATTCGAGATACCTCAAGATAAGGCAGACTACTATCGGAAAATAATTCTCGATGCTAAGGCTGGGGCTGTGTACCACACTTTAAATTTACCTTCTACGGGAAGTTTGGCGGCGGGAGAATTTCTGCACTTTGATTTTTTGATAGATAGGCGATGGTTTCGACACTTGAGGAAACTTCCAACGAATTTAGCTTGGGTACCGAGCGCGCCTCCGGCACTAAAAACCCCTATAAAAATCCCCAGCGAGATTCCTATGAGGGGGCATAACGTGAAGCTTGAAGGATTCAAAGGTACTATTGTCATCTTAGTTTCTAGGCACGTCGGCACTCTCACGGAAGACGTAATACTTGGTAGTGCGGCTTAGGCGGTATTGCGTAGCGACTACAAAACGTGGAACTACCACCTCTTAGGCGTGCCAAAAGGAGGGGTTGGGGGAGGAATTTGGGCGCGCCATAGGCGAAGCCCCGAGGCCAGCAGGCCGAGGGGCTGAGCACTGAGTTTCAGAATTGCCGGAAGGCAGGCAGAAATACCGAAAATAGGTATATTGTCATTTCCCAAACCGGAGCAAAAGTTCAGATTTGACGGGACATAAATCGTATCAGGGTAGTCGTTCCGTAACGACTACCCCAACGACTACCCTCTGGGGTCAGAAATTCGTGCTAAAATACGTTCGTATTTCGTCCAAAATCGACCGCACAGTAGTGCATCGGTTCGAGAGACCTTGAGGTCTGAGATTTTACGTCTGGTGAATGTAAGCTACAATGGCCTTATGCTGAAATCATTTTCTTACCAGCTCAATGCCGGTCCTCTCCCCACAGAAGAAGCGCTGTTGGAAGATTGGCAAATCGGTAATTGCCGCCGGGCCATACAACTATACTTTTTAATTTCTAAAAGAGTATTTTTACCTCCTGAAAAAGTGCTTTGCCCTGCAGCGTATCACCAGACCGGAAATTTTATTTTCAGAAAGGGCGAGAGTGTTGATTTTGGCCTATGTAAGGCCGGAGATATTATCTATGCCGAGAGAATCAGAAACAAAGATGGAGGGCTAATCGATAAAAGCGAAAAGAGCTTTATTCGCGAGGATGATTATATAACTTCCCTGCATACTGCCATTTACACAGGAGATCCCGGTCGGGAAATTTACCACGCCACCTCTATCGAAGGAGGTAGCTGTAATTGGTCGCTCAAACGTTTCTTGGAATTTTACAAACCAGTGGCTGTGAAGCGGATTGCGACCTCGGATCACCGCAGAAATTTTAGAGGGACTTAATGCCTCGCTAGGTATGATGGCATCGCGGTGGGGGCGGCGCAGTGCTGGCTCTGGCCTACCATCTAGAGTCCACGGGGCGCATATCCCCGCGCCAAGACCGCCACGGGGCAGGCATTAAAAGATTATTAACGGGCCGTTTTGTTTTCGTCCGCCCCCGCCCGACCACGGCGGCGTTAGAGAACAAACCTCACGTAGATTCCCGACGGCACCACGCGGCCGCCTGCGGACTCCGCGATAGCCAGCTCGCCGAACTCCCCTTTCCCGCTGACCTCAGCACGTGCGGTGAACGCTCCTTCGACCGCCTGAACGAAGGACTGCGGCGAGTATCCCGCGGCGTAGCCATTCAGAAGGAAGAACGCGCCGGACTTTCGCGCAAGAAGCTTTTCGAGAATCGCAAGTAGGCGCGTGAGGTCGCGTTCGATATGCCACACCTCCCCTTTCGGACCGCGCCCGAACGCGGGCGGGTCGAGGATGATTCCGTCGTACGACGCGCCGCGACGCGCCTCGCGCTCCGCGAATTTCAGGGCATCATCCGTGATCCAACGGATTCCGTCCGCCGCGATTCCGGAAAGCGCGGCATTCTCCCTCGCCCATGCATTGCTCTTCGGCGACGCGTCGACGTGCGTCACGCGCGCGCCGGCCTGCGCCGCCGCGATGCTCGCGATGCCGGTATAGCCGAAAAGATTGAGAACCGAAGGTGCGCGCCTCGCCGCCTGGACGGACTTATCGGAGGACGTTCGCGTGGACTCGCGCCCGTGTACATCCGGCCCTCCGGCTCCCACGAGCGCCGCCGCGTGGGCGCGGATCCATTCCCAGTTCGCCGCCTGCTCGGGAAAAACGCCCGTGTGCTTGAACGACGTCAGGCGCACCTTGAAACGGACGTCGCGCCAAAAAAGCTCCCACGCCTCTGGTATCCCCTTCTTCTTCCACGAACCCTTCTCGCCATTCCTCTCGAACTCCGCGCGCGCCTCCTTCCAGCGCTCGGGCGCGGCGGGAGTCCACAGGGCCTGCGTTTCGGGACGGATAAGGATCACTGCGCCGTAGCGCTCAAGCTTGCGCTCCCCGCCGGAATCGACGAGTTCGTAATCACCCCAGGGCTCCGCGACGAGGTCGGTGCGCTTCATGTCCGTGCGTCCGCGCCGGCGACCCCGCGCGCATCCGTTCCCGCGTCCGCAGGGACGCTATCCGCATCCGGCGCGCCGATGCCGTGCACCGCGCTCCATTGATAGAGCACGACCGCGGCGGAGACCGATGCGTTCAGTGATTCGCAGCGCGGCTCCATCGGAATGCGGAGTCCGACGTCGCACCGCGCGAGCGTGTGTTCGCGAATGCCCGTCCCCTCGTTCCCGACGATCACGAGCGCGGGCGCGTCGAATTTCTCCTCGGCGAGAACCTGCGCGCCGTCCATCACGAGGCCGTACGTGCGGAAGCCGAAATCTTTCTTGAGGCGGTCGACGGCCTGATTCACGTTCCCTATGGCGACGAGCGGCACACGAAACACCATGCCCGCGGACGCCTTCACGACCGCGCCCGTCACGGGCGCCTGGTTATGGACCGGCATAAGGACGCCCGTGGCGCCGAACGCCGCCGCCGAGCGGATGATGGCGCCCACATTGTGCGGGTCGGTCAGCTCGTCGAGCAGAACAAGCAGGGTGCGCGCATCGGGCGGGCGCTTTTCGAACCCCGCCGCGAACTCCCTGAAGTCGCGCACGAGGGCGCCCGGATCCACCGTCGCGATCACGCCCTGGTGCGCCGTATCCTCGCCCACCATGCGTCCCGCGTCGCGGCTCCGCACCGCCTCGACCGGCACCGCGCTTTTCCGGAGAAGCGCCCGGAGTTCCGGGTCGTCCACCTCGTCCGAAAGAAAAACTTTCCGCACCACATGCGGCGCATTCAGAAGCGCCTCCGCGAGCGCGTGCTTGCCATAGATGTAGATCTTCTCGCGGCGCGGGTGGCCGGACGCGCGATCGCGGTCCCCTTTGCGGCGGCGCGCAGCGCGGGCGGGGCGCTCGTTATACCTCTTTCCCCTCATCATCGTGATTGACCCGCTCGCCCCAAGATCCCCTCTTTTCTTCGGGAAGCATCTCCGCAAGCGCAAGCATTACCTTATCCGACTCCCTCTTGAGCCTCTCCTGCAGTTCCTTTATGCGGTCGAGATCCGCTCGCGTAACACTCTTCGGATCTTCCCTCCTGCGTTTCAAAATTTCGCCGAGATCCTTAAGGCCCTCAATCTTCTCCGGAACGATCGGCTTGCCGATGATCATCTCGGCTTCCGGTCTCCCCAAGAGGCCACCAATGCCTTTTTTGCGAATGACCGCATCGGGACTGTCCGATTTTATGTTCACCGCGATGGGAACAATGATGGCATTGGAAATCTCGGCAAGATATACGCCTCCATATCCGCCCCTAGCCGGCAACTTGCCATCTTTCACGGGAGTTGGATCATAGGCCGCAATCAACATCGCATCACCCTCGTCGGCGTTTCATTGCGCTTTGCGGGAAATTCTCCTTCTGTGGGTGCCAGATTACGCCCTACCGATTCGAATTTCATTGACTTTAGCATATCATTCCGATACGGGGATGGCAAGATAAAAATGCGGGCCGTGGCGGGGCCCGCAAAAGACGATCAGAGGCAGATGAGCTGGCGCATGGCCAGCCATACAAACAGCCCCCAGATTCCTGCGGGCGCAAGCACCCGAAAGGAAAATACCGCAAACGGGACGCCTATCGGCAATCCCATAGGCGGCGGGGGCGGCGGCCACGATTCCTTTAGGTATTTCATTGCCCAGCGCCGACCGCGCCGGGTCGCCGCCACGGCGACGATTGCCCCCGCCGTCGCCGCAAGAAACGCAAATGATACGAAGTTCGCTATCGTCATGGCGAACCTCCTTTCTAGAACATATTATACAATAATCTACGAATAACGCAACCTCCTCAATCTTCAAACAAAAACACCTTGTCCACCGTGCTGCCGAGCGCCTTCGCGATGTCGTGCGCGAGCTTGAGCGAAGGGTTGTACTTCCCCTGCTCCAGGAATACGACGGTTTCACGGCGCACGCCCGCCAGGCGCGCCAGTTCGTCCTGGGTCAAGCCGCGCTTCGCGCGAAGTTCTTTAATCCGGTTCTGCATCACGCTTTATGATCGTCCGCAGGGAGCCGTCGGCGCGGGGGCGGCGGGATGGCCGTGCGCCGTCCATTGCCCGTTCACGCAAATCCAATCATCCTCGCCGGACAGGAAACGGACACCCACGGCGAACATCGCAATGAAAAGCGCGATCACAAGGACGATGAGCATCGTCCTTTTTCTACCGGAAGAGGCATAGCGGGAGTGATAGCTCACGAGCGCGGCATAGACAAGCATGAGAAGACATGTCGAGAACGCAAGCGTAAGACCGATCGCCTCGTAGGCGGGATTCCGGTCGCGGAACGCGTAAAACATGAGCGTCGCGATCACGGCGATCCATGAATATATCTGGATGGCAAGAAACGCCGCCCTGCCGCCGATCGCAAAATCGCGCTCGTCCGCCACGATCTCCTTCACGCGGCGGCGGAGGAAAAGAAGCACGAGCACCGCGGCGACCAGCACCGCGACGGGTACGAGATAGCTCCGGTAAACGATCGCCTGGCCGACCACCGCCGCCACGATGACCACGACCGCAAGCTTCGCGAACCGATATTGTTTTGCGCTCATGCGACAATGTTATATTTTTCTAACATTCCTGTCAAGCGGAGGCGTCCCCTCCCACGCCGTGCGTTATCCTGCGGTGACGATGTCCCGAAGTTCGAACTAAACGGCAAGATCAATATCTGAACAGTTGATAACACTGTACAGAAATTAAGGAAAATTTACAGAGAAAAACCCGAATAGTTCGAACTCCTGGTTTTGCCAAAAAAGTTTACTAAACATTAAAATGTCTAACCGAACCGATAAAAACTCGCTGTTTCATTACACAAACTGACTTTCTGCTATAATCCACTGCAATCGGCTATATGCCCATAGTCACATTTTCCTTCAACCTTGGGTCTAATTCATCTTTAAGGTGGTATTTTTCGACAATCTCATTCAAAACATCGCCCTCACTTTTTTCATCCTCAAATGAATTATAATTATCTAATATTTCTTCTCCGACTTGAATATCTTTAATAGCGACTGTAATAACTTCTTCCTCGTTATCTCTGTATTCAGAAAGAACGTTCGGGTTTTCAGAATGATTAAAAAACTTCCCGTCATCGGAAGAAAAGCAATACAATTTACTTTTCTTACTTCTCCAGGAATATTTATAAATATAGATTTGCAATGCTTCTGGGAAAGCCAGGATCTGTTCGCGGGTAAATTTTAGATCAAATCCCGACGTGAATCTCCATATTTCAGTTCCTTTGGAAATAAACTGATCAGCAAAAAGACCAAGGCCGTGAATTTTACTTTCTTTAACTTTTGTCTTTACTAACATCATATAGTTCGAATCCCTTTAAGGTTCACTCATTTTATCATTTTTTCTTTTTAAGAAGTAGCGTAAAACAAGGTTTTATTTTAATGCTCATTCTCAAAGCTCCTGCGGTGTCTGCTTGAAAATATCCGAACTGAGCTGACTGGGCTTGGCGGTCGGAATTCCCCCCGCGCCTCCCTTCCGCCCGCCTCGCTTTGAAATGGAGCGGAAAGGACGATTTCAAGTTTTTCTTTAACGGTTTTTATTCCAAATCGCTTTTGCCGATGTTGCATTTAGAGCAAAGCGTTTGTAGATTTTCTAAAACAGTCTCGCCACCATTCATCCACGCCTTGATATGGTCAACGTGTAGGATGATAGTCGGGTCGGTCGCGGGCGATCTTCCACAATTTTTACATTTGAAATTATCTCGTCTCATTACTATAAAACGAAGTCGCCAATTTATATTTCTTTGAGTTTTGTGGCGGGTTATTTTCTCGGTTTTCAAATTTGAATTAGTCTGAATCGGAGCTTTCTCTTCAATCAATAATTCCGTTTCACCTTCGTTCATATACTGGACAAAAGTTTCAAGAGCTTTGCGCCAAGAACCAAATCTATAGTCATATGCACCGACAGAATATTTTGAAAAAGGTTTTTCAATTTCGGCATAATTCGGTTGGCGTCCAAGCTTCGTCCAAACTTCTTCAAGATTTTTAAAATATTCTTCGTCGGTTATACCCAGCGTTCTCGTTTTTTCTAACCCCGCTTTTTCAAGAGCTTTAAACCACGACCCGAAAGCTCTGACGAATGGGCCAGAATCATATCTTCCAAGTGCGGCGTACTCATTAAGGGTAACGGAGTTTTTATTCAAGCTAGTTGCGACACTCTTTAAATCTGCTAAAAGTTCATCGTCGCCGAGCTTTGGGTTTTTCCGTATTCGCAGACCCGCCATCCCCATCGCTTTCGTCCAAGAGCCAAACCTTCTTTGAATTGTCGAGGGGTCATATTTGCCGTACTTTCCATATTCTTCCGTGCTAAGCGAATCAAGTTTTAACTCTGTCGCAACCCTGCGTAGGTCAGATAAAAAATCATCACTGGAGACATTGCGATTATATGGCTTCAGTTCAAATTTCATAAAATTATTTCACTAATTCTTCCATCGAAACGCCTAACGCCTTGGCGATCTTGGCGACGGTTTGAACACTTGGCTTTACGACTACATTACTCTCAATCTTAGTAAGGGTAGTGTGCTTCACGCCCGACTTCCTTACCAAATCATCTTGGGTTAGACCAAGCTTATTGCGCGCCTTTTTGATGTTCTCGCCAACCGTTGCCATAGTTTCAATACTTTGATATCATTATTCGTATAATGTACGATAACAATATTATGATAGCAAAATTATTCTTTTGCCTCAATTCGAGGAAAAGCCCGCTTCTGGCCTCCATAAAGTTCGAGTCGACATTTTTGACGGGTTCTTTGGCGGTTTGCCTTTCCGCTCCATTTCAAAGCGAGGCGGGCGGAAGGGAGGCGCGGGGGGAATTCCGACCGCCAAGCCCAGTCAGCTCAGTTCGGATATTTTCAAGCAGACACCGCCAGTTGGGAAATGGGTTGCCCGCTATGCGGGCTTGCCAGCCGTTGTGTGCCGAAAAATCGAGCCGTTTTGAATTCAGTAAGGCCAGAAGCGGGCTTTTCTCAATCCTATGAAATATTTTATCTATACCAGAAAATCAACCGAGAGCGAGGAAAGGCAGGTGATGTCCCTCGAATCACAGCTGAACGAGCTGAAAGAATTTGCTGTCAAAGAAAAACTTGAAATCGTCGCTTCGCTTAGCGAAGCACAAACCGCCAAAGAACCAGGGCGAAAGGTTTTTGCAGAAATGCTTGATCGGATTTGCGCGGGAGAAGCCGACGGAGTTTTGGCTTGGCATCCCGACCGATTAGCTCGTAATTCGATAGACGGCGGAAAGATTATCTACCTGCTGGACACAGGAAAAATCAAAGACCTCAAATTTCCGACGTTTTGGTTCGACAGCACGCCGCAGGGAAAATTTATGCTAAACATCGCCTTTGGGCAGAGCAAATACTATGTGGATAATTTGAGCGAGAATATCAAGCGAGGCCACCGCCAAAAACTGCGGAAAGGAATTTGGCCTGGCTTCGCCCCGCTCGGCTATTTAAACAATTCAAAGACAAGGGCGATTGATGTTGATGGCGAAAGAGCGCCAATTATCAGAAAAGCTTTTGAGCTATATGCGACTGGCGAATATACCCTAAAAGCCCTTGCTAGGATTTTGGATCAAGCGGGGCTAAGAAGCCATAAGGACAACATTCTTGTGGTTGCCTGTGTCCAGCGACTTTTGAAAAACCCTTTTTACTATGGAATTTTCCGCTTCAACGGTGAGCTGTACGAAGGAAGCCACGAGCCAATTATTTCTAAAAAACTTTTTGATTCCGCTCAGCAAGTGATGGCGAATCGCGGCAAGAAGAAGCGAAAGCGAAAACACGACTTCGCTTTTTCGGGATTCATGAAATGCGGAAAGTGTGGTTGCCTCATCACCGCCGAGACACAGAAGGGTTATGTGTATTATCGTTGCACCAAGAAAAAGCAGACCTGCGGCGAGAAGTATCTGCGGGAAGAACTGCTTATTGAACAAATGAAGTCCATTATTCAAAAAGTTTCCATTCCCGACAACTGGGCAAAAAATATGCTCGACGAGCTAGACTGCGAGAAGGAGAGTATCCAAAACGAGGGCATTTCTTTTGTCCAAAATCTGAAATCTCAGAAAGCGGAAATTGAGCAGAAAATGGACCGCTTGCTCGATGTCTACCTTGAGGGCAGAGGTATATCGTCTGACGAGTATCAGACCAAAAAAGTGAAATTACTCAACGAGAAAGCTGACCTAGAGCAAGAAATCAGAGATTTTGGGCAAAATGGAAATAATCGGCTCGAACCGATACGGGAGGTTATTTTATTGAGTAGCCAAGCTAAAACTATTTTATCGCAGGGCGACAAAGCGCAAATCCGCGCATTTCTCAAAAATATCGGCTCGAACTTTATACTGAATTCAAAACGGCTCGATTTTTCGGCACACAACGGCTGGCAAGCCCGCATAGCGGGCAACCCATTTCCCAACTGGCGGTGGGGGTGAGATTCGAACTCACGATGCGGTTTCCCGCATAATGGTTTTCAAGACCATCGCCTTCAGCCTCTCGGCCACCCCACCATCGCTCCATCGGCGCCCTCAGTGGACCGGACGGGATTCGAACCCGTCACCTTTCGCATGCCATGCGAACGCTCTACCAAATGAGCTACCGGCCCCCGTCAATGATTCTAAGATTATTTGGGCTATTATATCAAGCTCCTGCTGAATCCACGTTCCTGCGCACATCACACTGCATACGCCTTTAAAAGAATGGCCCGCATGTTCGTGCAGGCCATTCCGTCCCGATGTCAATCCGATCTATTTCCCCTCTTCCTTCTTTTCCGCACCGATGCGGCGCGCTTTTCCCGTGCTGAAAACGTAAAGATAAAGGATCTCGAGGATGCCGGCCGTGTTTACCACGAGTAGGACCACGAACCACACCTTACTCCCCTCGCGCGCCGATTTCCAGAGCGCAAGCCCTTTCCAGACAATGGACCACACGAGCAGGAGAACGAGCAGGATGCCGGTGGTTCCCATGAACAAAGCCGGACCGACCCCCTGCCAACCGTCAAAAATGCCAGGATGCATATGGATAACTGATAAGCTATATGTCCCTTGCGACCTTTTCTATATCCTCTATAGTGTATCGTAAGCGCCCTCGTAGTTCAATGGATAGAACGGCTCACTCCTAACGAGTCGATAGAGGTTCGATTCCTCTCGAGGGCACACCCAGGCAGAAGCACTCATATCTCGTCGCCATGGGCTCCCTTTTTTTATTTCCATCATGTCGTGCGTCTTCCCGCGTTCCTCCGCGCGCCCGGTTCGGGGAGGGCCGCGCAGGCCCGTCCGGCTCGGTCCGCAAAATGCGGCGTTCGGCATTTTGCGGCGGGCGGGCCGAGCGACAGGAAACCATCGCCGCAGGAGCGATGGTATTCCGGCTCCACGAAACGGCGCGCCGAGGGACGCGGGATTCGCCGCGGCATGCTACAATAATCCCATGACTGAGAGGCGCGTGATCAAGACCATCAGGAAAGTGATGCCGGCCGTGGTATCGATCGTGATCACGAAGCATCTCGAGGACGTGGAGAAAGAACTCCCCAAGGAGGGCACGCCTGTTCCCGAGGAGATGGTCGACCGCCACGGCATGGTGGAGGTCGGCGGCGGATCGGGCTTCATCGTGGACCCTAAGGGCCTCATCCTTACGAATAAGCACGTGGTCGCGGATCGCAAAGCGGAATACGCCGTCATCCTGAACGACGGCCGGAAGTTCCCCGCCGCGATCCTTTCGCGTGATCCGATCAACGACCTTGCCATCCTCAAGGTGGACGCTCCAAAGCGCCTCCCCTCCCTCGCACTCGGCGATGCGACCCGGCTTGAGCTCGGCGAAAGCATCATCGCCATCGGCAACGCGCTCGGCATTTTCAAGAACACGGTGTCCCTCGGCATCGTCTCCGGCCTTTCCCGCGCGATCACCGCGCAGGCCGAACCGGACGCTCCCCCGCAGGAGATGCGCGGCCTCATCCAGACGGACGCCGCGATCAACCCGGGCAACTCGGGCGGGCCGCTCGTCGACGGAAAAGGGCGCGTCGTGGCCGTGAATGCCGCGATCGTCTCCGGCGCGCAGAACATCGGCTTCGCGATCCCCGTGAACGCCGCGCGGCGCGACCTTGACGACCTGCGCCGCTACGGCCGCATCCGCCAGCCGCTCCTCGGCCTCCGATACGTGATGGTGGACGCGGACCTCAGGGAAAAGATGAATCTCGCCGCGGACCACGGCGCGCTCGTCATCCGCGAAGCGGAACACGACTACGCCGTGGCGCCAGGGAGCCCGGCCGCGAAAGCGGACATTAAAGAGGGAGATCTCATTATGAAATTGAATGGCCAGGATCTCAATCTCGAACACCCCATCCAGGATTTCCTCGCGGACATGAGCGTGGGAGACGAGGTGGAACTCCTCGTGCTCCGCGGCGGCAAGGAGACCACGGCAAAGCTCACGCTCGCCGAGCGGAAGTAACCGCCGCGCCCGCGCCTCCCGCACGCGCCCGCGCCAGCGGGCGTATTTTTTTAATATGTGTAGTAGTCGACGAGGAGGCCGTTCTTGTCGAAGAGTTCCACGGTGTCATGATACTGGTCGAGAGGACTCGATCCCATCCAGACGCGCACTTCGTTCGAAAGAAAGTCGGGGTCCGCGTAGTGCGCGTTATAGCAGGAATGGTAATTGAAATGGTTCTGGAGATACTGGACGCAGGAGTAGTCGTTCGGCGGTATCTTCGAAAGATCCGGCGTACTACAGCCGCCGAGGGACATGATGTAATTCTGACAGACGCCCGTGAGTCCCTGGACCCCCGTCCGGTCGTCGTAAGGGCAGTTTGAAGGGAGGCGGGGCGTGAACTGCGACTGATTCGGGAGATAGCCGACGCACTTGTTGATGCGGAGGTTCACCGGCGCGGAGGTGGAATAGAGATTCACCGTGTCGCCGCTCTTCACGCGGATATCGCTCGGCGCATTGAGGCCCCACGGGTCATAATACACGATCGCCTGGGGCAGATACTCGCCGCCGTGATTCGCCTTGATCTGCCATCCGGTGATATCGACCGTCGTCGTGGGCGACGAAAGGTAGGTATACAAGCTGATCTGGCCGTAATAATAGAAGGTGCCGGGCGACACGGTACCGAAGCGCACCTCGTGGAAATAGGGCGAGAGTTCGCTTGCCGTGAAGCCGGGCGGGATCTGGCTCGGGTCGATCGCGGGCGCGGACGAAGTCGGCGCGGCGGGCGCGGATGCCGCTCCCCCGCCCGCTGTCCCTCCGCCCGAACCCGAACCCGAACCCGCACTGCCGCCCGAGGAATAGTTCGGGTAAAGCGAGAATGATCCGCGGGTCGACGAGGAGATCGTAAAGAACGATTTGAACGGCGCGAGGCCCTTCCCGATGATCCCCGATTGATAAATATAAAGCCCGACGCCGAGTACGACGATGATGAAAAAAATGATCTTTATTTTTGCTCCCATGCGGTTCGGCGGCCCCTACGCCACGATATTCACCAGTTTTTTGTCCACATAGATGACCTTTTTTACCGTTTTCCCCTCAAGCGCATTCTGTACCTTCCGGTTCCCGAGCGCAAGCGCCTTCGCTTCCTCCTCTCCGATCGACGATTCCGTTTCCACCGCGTCGCGGGTCTTCCCGTTCACCTGGAACACGAGCGTGATCGCGCTTCCCGCAAGGTGCGCGGGGTCGTAGGCGGGCCACGCCTCGCGGTGGATCGACGCGGCGTTGCCGAATCTCCCGCGCCATATCTCCTCCGCAAGATGCGGCGCGAAAGGAGCGAGGAGCTTGAGGAAAACCGTGAATTCTTCACGCGAGCCCTTCCCTTCCTCGATGGCTCTCAGCAAGATCATAAGCGCGGAGACCGCGGTGTTGTAGTGGAGATTTTCTATGTCTTCCGTCACTTTCTTGATGGCCCGGTGGAGCGCCGGCGCTACTGCAGGGGCAGGGGCAGGCGCGGGCGCGGGCGCGGGTTCGCGCGCGGCGCTTTTCACTTTTCCGGCATCCTCCGCGGGCACAAGCGTCTCCGCGTACGCCCATACGCGCTTCAAGAACCGCTCGACCCCGAGCACGCCCGCGTCACGGAAATCGCCCCCCTGCTCGAAGGGCGCGAGGAACATGAGATACATCCGGAGAGTGTCGGCGCCGAAATTCGTGATGTACTCGTCGGGATTTATGACATTGCCCTTCGACTTCGACATTTTCGTGCCGTCCTTGATGAGAAGCCCGTGCGCGCGAAATTTCTTGAACGGCTCCTCGAACGCGACGAGTCCCCAGTCGTGGAGCGCCATCGCCACGAAGCGCACATAGAGAAGATGGAGCACCGAGTGCTCCGCACCGCCGGTGTAGAGGCGCATCGGGCCGTCATTTTCGGGCGGCAGCCACTTCGCGACGCGTGCGCCGTTGAGCGCCGCCGTGTCGTTCTTTGGATCAAGATAACGGAGGTAGTACCACGCGGAGTCGAGGAACGTGTCCGAAACGTCCGTCTCGCGCCGCGCATGGCCGCCGCAGGCGGGGCACTTCACCTCGTAAAAGGATTTTTCCGTGCCGAGGGGCGACACGCCCGTTCCCGTCGGACGGAAATTTTCGATGCGCGGCAGAATGACCGGCAGATCACTTTCCCCGACCGCATACCAACCCGGCATGTCCGCGCGCTCCCCCTTCCCGGCCGCCGCGCACGCGTCGCACCGGATCATCGGGATCGGCGCGCCCCAGTAGCGCTGGCGGGAGATCAGCCAGTCGCGCAGACGGTACTGCACCTTTCGCTCGCCGCCGATCAGTTTCGTGATCTCCCGCTTGGCCTTCTCGGAATCCATGCCGTCGAACCGGCCGGAACCGGTCAGCACGCCCGTTTCTTCTGCCACCACCTGTACGACGGGCAGGCCGAACTTCTTCGCGAACGCAAAATCCCGCTCGTCGTGCGCGGGCACGGCCATGATGGCGCCGGTTCCCACATTGCCCAGGACGTAATCCGCGACCCATACGGGAATCTCCTTCCCGGTCGCGGGATTCACGGCCGCAAGCCCCGCCGGAACGCCCGTCTTTTCCTTCCCCTCGTCGATGCGCTCAAGCTCCCGCTTCGTCAAGCTTTCTTTCACATATTTTTTAACTTCCTCGGATGCCTGCCAGCCGGCGCGGAGCCACCGTTCCGCGAGTTCGGGAGAAACCACCATGAACGTCGCGCCGAAGAGCGTGTCGGGCCGCGTGGTGAACACCCTGAGGGATTTATTGCCGAGGCCCTGCGACGACGCCGCACCAGACGCCGCACCGGCGGCGCCCGCGGCAAGCGGAAAGTCAATGAGCGCGCCTTCGGAACGGCCGATCCAGTTCCGCTGGGCGATCTTCACTTTTTCCGTCCAGTCGATGCCGTCGAGCCCTTTGAGCAGGCGCTCGGCATAGTCGGTGATCTTGAAGAACCACTGCTCGAGTTCCTTCCGCACGACTTCCGTGCCGCACCGCTCGCACTTCCCTCCCTCGACCTGCTCGTCCGCAAGCACGGTTTGGTCCTTGGGACACCAGTTGACGGACTGCGTCTTGCGGTACGCGAGGCCCTTTCTGAACATCTGGACGAAGATCCATTGCGTCCACCGGTAATACTCGGGGTCGTACGTCTCCACGCGCTCGTCCCACGCAAAGCCGTTGCCGATCGCCGCAAGCTGGCCGTAGAAACGCGGCGCGGCCTTCGCCGCCTGGTCCATGGGATGCACGCCGACTTTCATGGCGTAGTTCTCCGAATGGATGCCGAAACCGTCGAGGCCGATGGGTTCAAAGACGTCGTAGCCCTGCATGCGCTTCATGCGGCCGAAGATGTCGGCGCCCGTGAAAGCGTACATGTTTCCTACATGAAGCCCCTCCGCAGAAGGGTACGGGAACATCATGAGGTTGTAGAACGGGCGCGGGGCGCGATCGAGGTCGGGCTCGTAGATGCGCTCCGTGCGCCATATCTCCTGCCACTTTGGTTCAATCGCGCCCGGCTCGTATTTCGGCATAGGTACTCATTATTGTAAGCCGCGCAGGACCTTTTCTCAACACCTGCGGCTATATCCCGAGCACGCGCGTCGCGTTCTCGTTGATCTGTGCCACCATCTCTTCGACGGAAAGGCCCTTCAATGCCGCGAGGCGCTTCACCGTTTCCACGACGTACGCGGGCTCGTTGCGCTTCCCGCGGTAGGGCACGGGCGCCACGTACGGCGCGTCGGTTTCTGAAAGGATGCGGTCCGCGGGAATCATCGCAACAAGCGCATCGTAATCGTGCGTGAATGTGATGACACCGCCGAACGTGAATGAATAGCCGAGATCGAGGAGCGTCCGCGCGTCGTCCGCGCTCCCGGTGAAGAAATGCAGGATGCCCGGCGTGAGGCCGCTACCCGCTTCGCGGAGCATGAGGATAAGGTCGGCGAACGCGTCGCGGCAGTGGATCATGAGGGGCTTTCCCGTCTCGCGCGCAAGCGCGATCTGCGCGGCAAACGCCGCCTTCTGCTTTTCGACCTGCACCGCGCGTGGTTCGTCCCCGCCAAAATGGAAATAGTCGAGGCCGCACTCGCCGATGGCGACGGCTTTCGGGTGCGTAAGAAGCGCGCGGTACGCCTCCGCGTCAAAGACCTCGCCGCGCGAGGTGAAGGCCTTTGCGGCCTCTCCCCCGCCGAGCTCCTGCGCGTCGTGATGGGACCGCGCCGTGTGGATCGGATGGAGGCCGACCGCCGCGAAGACGCCCTCGTGCGCGTCGGCGAGCGCGACGGCCGCGCGCGAGGTGTCGCGCTGGGTTCCGACCGTGACGAGGCGGACGCCCGCCTCGCGCGCGCGGCGGAGCACCTCCTCGCGGTCGGCGTCGTACGCCGCGAAGTGCGCGTGGGTGTGGGCGTCGAGGTACCGCATCGCCGCCGTCATTTCGCGCGCGGAAAAAGCGGCTCGATCTTCACGGCGCGGACGGTGTCGCCCTCGCGGACGAGAGCCGCCTTGATCTTCTGCGAGGCGTCGGGGAGGAAGGGCGCGAGCATGTCCCCCACCGCGCCGAGGAGCGCCGTGAGGTTCGCGAGTGCGGCGCGGCGCGCGGCATCGTCATTGATCTCCCACACTTTCTTCTCGTTCACATACCGGTCGCCGAAGGAGATTACTTCCCATACTGCGGCAAGCGCTTCGGGGAATTTCAGCGCGACGAGCTTCGCGCGCACCGCGCGGCGCGTATCCTCGATCACGCCCGCGAACTCGTTGTCCGGCGCGCCCGCCCCTTCCGCGCCAAGCGCAGGCAGGGATTCCTCTTTTGCGGCAAGCGCGAGGACGCGCGCGGCAAAGTTGCCGAGGCCGTTCGCAAGGTCGCCGTTATAGCGCTCACGGAGTTTCGCCTCCGAGAAGTCGCCGTCCGCGCCAAACGGGATCTCGCGCAGGAGGAAGTAGCGGAGGCCGTCCGCTCCGTACCGCGCGGCGACGTCCAGCGGATCGATCGTGTTCCCGAGCGACTTCGAGATCTTCGTGCCGTTCAGCGTGAAGAACCCGTGCACTACGATCTGTCCGGGAAGCGGCAGGCCGGCCGACATGAGCATCGCGGGCCAGATGACCGCATGGAAGCGCGCGATATCCTTTGCCATCACGTGCATGTCCGCCGGATGCTCCTCCCACCATTCGATGCCCACGGCGGAAATATAATTTACGAGAGCGTCCGCCCATACGTAGATCACCTGCCCGGGATCGTCCGGCACCGGAATCCCCCAGTCGCGCTTTTCGCGCGAAAAGCTCACGTCCTCGAGTCCCCGCTCGACGAAGCTCTTGATCTCGTTGAACCGGTGCGCGGGCGCCACAAAATCGGGATTTTCTTCGTAGAGTTCAAGGAGCGCCTTCTGATACTTCGAAAGGCGAAAGAAATAATTCTCCTCGACCACGAGCTCCGGCGCCGTCTTGTGGTCCGGGCAGAGCCCGTCCACGAGCTCGTCCTCCTTCAGAAACGCCTCGTGCCCCTTGCAGTAAAGCCCGCGGTATTCGCCGCGATAGATATCGCCCGCCGCCTCAAGCCGGCGCCAGAAATCTTTCACCACGGCAACGTGCCGCTCCTCGGTCGTCCGGATGAAGTCCGTGTTCGATATGCCGAGCTTCTCCCACGTGGACTGCCAGAGCGCGGCAAGCCGGTCGGTGTACGCATGGATCTCCTCGCCGGTTTTCTTCGCCGCATCCACGGTCTTCTGCGCGTTCTCGTCGACGCCCGTGAGGAAGAACACATTGTCCCCTTCCGCCGCGTGCCATCGCGCCAGGGTGTCCGCCGCAATCGTCGTGTACGCGTGGCCGATGTGCGGCTTGTCGTTCACGTAATAGATCGGGGTCGTGATATAGAATTTCTCGCCGTTCATGCCGCAATTCTCCGTTTTCCCGCCGACCATTCCTGGATGACCTCCTGGAAGACCCCCGCCGCCGGAACCGAGATGATGATCCCGAGTATGCCACCGACCTCCGCGCCTATCAGAAGCGCGACGATCACGATCACGGGATGGATGCCCACGATCCGCTGGTTCAGCAACGGCACGAGGATGTTCGCCTCGAACTGCTCCGCGATCACGAAGAAGATCAAGGTGTAGAGCGCGAGGGTAGGCGACGTGGTGAGGGCCGCGATCACGGCGATCGCGCCCGAAAGGAACGGCCCGACGAATGGCACGAGCTCGAAAATGCCCGCAAGGAATCCAATGAGGAACGCGTACTTCACGCCGAGCAGGGTGAGGCCTGCCCAGACCGTGAATCCGAAGATGATCGTGAGCAAGATTTGCATCCGGAACCATGAACTGATGAGGCGGCGCGACCGCTCGTAGATACGGAGCGCGGTGGATTCATAGATCGGAGGAATCACCACTTTCAGGAAGCGCTCCACGCCGTCCTTGCTCAGACTCAGATAGAACGAACAGAGGAGCACCGCGACGGCGAGGCCGAGGCTCCCGAGCGCGCTCGAGAACGCATCGAGCGGTGAACCGGTTCCCGCGAAGAATTGGGTGGAGAATCTGCTCACGAGCGCCGAAACCGACTGCGACGCCTGCGCGGTGAATATCGAGGAGAGTCCCCCGGCCGCACCGCCCGCGGTCGCCGGCGCAGTTGCGCCCGAAAGGATGGAATTCAGCTCGACGATCACGATCGGCGCGAGCGAATAGACGATGAAAATAACGAAGAGGATGGCGGCGAGGAAGATGAGGATGACGCCGATACTCCGCGGCACCCTGCGCCGCTCAAGAAAATTCACAAGTCCTTCGAGGCCGGACGAGATGATAATGGCGAGGAAGAGCCCCAGGATGATCTGGCGGCCGAGGTAGAAAATGGCGGCCATCACGATGAAAATAAAAATCCGCCAGAGGCTCACCCACGAGATCTCGAATAAACGCGTTTCCATGGAGATTAAAAGGTGAGTATTTTGGAGAGTTTCTTTTTTTCGCCGGCGCGGTACGGACCGATGGCGGCGAGATTCATCTTTTCGTTCCGGAACACGTCGCGCGCCGCCGCCCGAACCTCCTCCGCCGTGGTTTTCCTTATTCTATCGATAATCTTCTCCGGTGGCAAAAGGGTCCCCGTAAGGATCTCCTCTCCTCCGTAGAAGCTCGCCAGCTCGTCCGCGGTCTCGAGGCCCAGGATGATGCTTCCCGCCATATGGTCCTTGGTCCGGGCAAGCTCGTCCGCGGGCACGAGCGTATCCCTGAGCATCCGGCATTCGTCGATGACCGCCCGCAGGACGGTCTCCACCTTGGCATGGTCGACGCCCGCGGCGATCTCGAAGAATCCGTGGTCAAGCGAGAGTTCGGCGTCCGCGCCGAGATAATACGCCGCGCCGAGTTCCTCGCGGATTTTTTTCCAGAGGCGCGAATGCATGCCGCCGCCGAGGACGTCGGCGAGCACGCGGAGCGCATAACGACGCCGGTCGAAAAGATCGAATGCGCGGAACCCGAGCACGAGATGCCCCTGATCCGACTTCTTATACCTGACGAGGAGGCCGGGCTTCGTCTGGCGTTCGCGTGTCTTTTCCTTCGGCGCGCGGCGGCGGCGCGGCAGGCCTCCGAACGCGGCGCGTATCCGCGCAAGGACCGCCTTCTCGTCGAACCTCCCGGCGATCACGACCACCGTGCCGGACGTCAC
The DNA here is from genome assembly GCA_021780195.1 of bacterium. Classification (GTDB taxonomy): domain Bacteria; phylum Patescibacteriota; class Minisyncoccia; order UBA6257; family 2-01-FULL-56-20; genus JAJXZE01. Next base: position 41,804 of record JAJXZE010000019.1, read on the forward strand.
ATACCGCGCGCGCCGGTAAGCCGCGAAATCATCCCGCGTGAAACGGCGCACGTTCTCCCTGGTACCGACGACATCCCATCCCGCCGGCTGGTCACCGTAGAGGAGCGCCAGGAGGAGATCCTGCACTTTCCTTGTCGGCGTATCCTCGTACATATTGAGCTCCTCCACGATGACGCCGCGCTCTTTCTCGATCTCCTCCGGTGCGAGCAGGGGGTGGAGATAGAGGTCGGTCACGATCTCCATGATCTTCTTCAGCTTCTTCGCTTCGGCCTTCGCCCAGTAGCCCGTGAATTCCTGCGACGTGAAGGCATTCGACTGGGCACCGAGCGCCGCGAATTCCTCGGCGATCATGCCGGGCCGCGGACGGAGCGCCGTCCCCTTGAAGGTCATGTGCTCGAGGAAATGAGAGATGCCGTTCAGACGCCTGGTCTCGTATTCCGATCCGGCCTCGACGAGCACGAGCACGCTCGCGGCGAGGGAGGATGCCTGCGGCACCAGCACGACCCTCAGACCGTTCGGCAATACGATCTTTCTCGGCGGCTTCATTATGATTGCGACGTGATTGTTTGGATGTCGTCCGCGAAGCTCTGCGCCCGGTCGACCACGGCCTGCCCGTACGTCCAGAGGTAATTCTTCCACCGGCTCCCGGCGTAATACTTCGCCGCCGTGCACCGCTCCTGGCTCAGCGCCGCGCTGTAGACGGCCTTGCATCCCACCATGGCGTCCTTCAGGTAGAGCGCGGTCGCCACGAACGCGTCGGCGTTGTTCCAGGGCGACGATGGGTTGTTCCCGGTGATCTGCGAAACCCCGCTCGCGTAGAGCATCCAGGTCGAAGGCACGAACTGCGCCGGACCCATCGCGCCCCCATAGACGCCGTCCGCGTTCGGACAGGACACCATCATGCTGTTCGGGTCGAGATTCAGCGACTTCGTGATCTGGAGGAAGATCGGGATGTTCGACGGGCTCATCGCCGTCTTGTAGCTGCACTGGCCCACATTCTGCCCGAGCGCCGACTCGCGGTCGAGGATCGCGAGAATGAACGCGGGATCAATGCCCGTCGCCGTGGACGCGACCTTCGCGTACTGGTAGGCGTCCTCGAAGGACATCTGGCCGCCGCCCAGAAGCTGGAAGATGCGGTTCCTGATCTGCGCCGCGGTGGCCTGCGTCTGCTGGAGCAGCTGCTGATACTTCGATTCCTGGCCCTTGGTCGCGGCAAGAAGCTGGGCCTTCTGGGTCTTCGTGCTCGCCACCTGCGCCGCCTGCGCCTGCTGGTACTCCGCCGCGCTCGCGGCATCTGCCTTCGATGCCATGTACTGCTGTTCCTGATCCTGCAGTTGGGATTGAAGATCCGTGACCTGCTGGACCGCCACGCGGAGATTGTCCTGCACGAGGGCGATATTCTGCGTGTCACCCCAGAAGTCGGAAAGCCGCGGACTCCTCAGGAACACCTCGATCAAGCTCACCCGGTCCGTCTCGTATAAACTCTGGACAAGATTGCCGATCGCCGCCTTCTTGTTCAGGATATCCGCCTGCGTGGCAGTGATCTGCGTCTGGGTCGAAGCGATCTGCTGGTCAAGCTGACGGATGGTGAGCGTCGTCGCCTGGATCTGGAGGTTGAGCTTCGCGACTTGCGCGTTCAGCTGGGAGATCTCCCCGTTCAGCGTATTCCCCTGCTTCTGATAGCTCGCGATCTGGCCTTCGTACTGGTTGATCTGCGCCTCAAGTTGCTGGAGCTGATTCTGGAGATTGTTCCGCTCCGCGACCGGATCGGTCGAGGTCGCCGCGCCCGTACCGGATGCCTGCGTGAAAATGGTGGGCGCCGCCACGGAGCCAAAAAGCAGGGACGCGACGCCGCCGCACACGATGACCGCTTTCATGATTTTACCGACCGGGATCCGGAACGACCGGACGCGGGAAAGATTGAGGCGCCGCACCGGATCGCGGAACGCGCTCCACCGGACGCCCTGTCCGTTTTGCGGCACCACGTCGCCCAAAACCTTCGGTCGGAGAGGCCTCTGCATATGCTCCTATTATAACGGAGCGCGGGGCTATTTGGTATCCTCGGTCTTCTCCGCGGCGCGCTCGGCCTTCTTCTCCTCCGATTCCACCTTGACGTCGGCCACATCGACGGGCGCCTCCACCTTCTCCTCCTCCTTGACCGGCGGAAGGGCCGTCACAATCGCGGAATCAGGATCGGCGTGGATCGTGACGCCCTTCGGCACCGCGAGATCGCGCACGTACACGCTCTTGTTCACGTCGTCGAGCACCGAAAGGTCGACGGTGAGCCGGTGCGGAAGGTCGTTCGGCAATGCTTCCACCTCGATCTCGAGCATTGATTTGTTGACCACCGCCCCTTTCTCCTTCACCGCCGCCGCGACCCCCGTGAATTCGACGGGCACCCGCGTCCTCATCTTCTCGTTCATCTTCACCTGGTAGAAATCAATGTTCGTGAATTCCCCCGTCACGTAGTCGCGCCCCACCTCGTGGATCACAACCGATTTCTTCTCGCTTCCCGCGTGGAGTGTCACCACGGTGCTCGTTCCCGCTTCCCTGAAGATCTTCCCGAACTCCTTCGCGGGCACCGCGAAATGCTCGTTCTTCACTTTGTGGCCGTAGAGCTCCGCGGGAATAAGACCCTCCTTCCGGAGCGCCTTCGCCGATTTCGCCTTCAGGTCACGTGTATGCACCGCTAATTCCATAGGGAGCAGTATAGCAGAAACGGCGCGGAATGCAACCCGCGGCGCTATCCTCACCATGCCTTTCTCGCTCGCACAAACCAGTTCGCTCAAAAGGCATAGCAAGGATTTTCATCCTTCCATAATATAAAAGGAAAGGGCCGCCGAAGCGACCCCATATTACCAGTCGTAATCATGACTCTTCGATGCCGCGGTTAATAAACACCAGGGCATACAGCGCGAGGAGCGCACAAAGGGTCAGAAAAAACAGTTCCATTTGTTTCGTCGGGGCCAAAAAGGCCACCTCGAGGAAGGTGATGCTGGCCACGGCGCCTGCCAACCCCGAAAATACCATACGCTTTGGTTTGAGATGGCCCCAAATAGCCCAAAATCCAAGGACCACCGCAACAACGCTTAGCACCACGGCAAAAACGAACAGAAGCGTCATACTCCCCTCCAGGGTCGATCAAACTCATCGGGTAATACCCGATGGCTGTGATTAGCATGGCACAGTCAAACCACGTCGTCAAACTAGAATCGAGGTTTTCCCGCGGGACTACCGCAGATTATTGAAGAGCTTCAGCCGATCTTCCACGATCTTCCGGATTCCCTCCGCCGCGGGCGGAAGGATCTTGTACGGCGCAATTTCGTCGGGCAGAGCACGGAGGCCCTCCTCCACGCCGCGCCGCCAGGCGAGGCGGAGCTCGCTCGATACGTGAATGATCGTCATGCCCGCCTTCGCGGCGGCGACGAAGTCCTCGTCCGCGGTGCCCGAACCGCCGTGGAGCGTCATGAAGCGGCATCCCGCGGTCCCGATCGCCGCCTTGATCGCCGCAATGCGCGGGATATCGAGCCGCTTATGGACCTCTCCGCTCACCATCGTCTTCAAAAGTCCATGCATGTTGCCCACCGCCGGCGCAAGGACGTCCACCCCCGTCGCCGCGACGAATGCCGCCGCTTCCTCCGGCGTCGAAAGCGCGATCCCCGCCGGGGCATCCATCATCACCTCCGAGGACGTCCCGATGTATCCGATCTCGCCTTCGATTACGATCCCGGGATTCACGGCGCGCACGGCGCGCACCACGTCGGCGGTCTCTTTTATATTCTCGTCCATCGGCTTCGCGGACAGATCGATGATGATCTCGTCGAAACCCGCCTGCGCCGCCTCGACGGCTTTCTCAAGTGAGTGCGAGTGGTCGGCGTTCAGGAAAACGGGATAATCGTATTCGTCGCGGAGCGACTTCACGAGCGCCGCCGCGCGCCGCGCGCCGATGAACTCGCGCTCCCCCTCCGAAACGCCGATCAGAAGCGGTACGCCGAGTCCGCGCCCCGCGGCGAAAATGCCGTTCAGCGCCGCAAGCTCGGAGATATTAAAATGGCCCACGGCCACGCGCCGCGTATCCGCATCCGTCAGCACCTCACGCAGGGTTTTCATCTTAGAGCAGTTTCGGCCGATAACTCTTCGGCGCTTTTTTCAGCAGCTGGAGCAACGCCGGCTTCGTCAGAAGCCCGGTCTGGGCCCCGAACGACTGCACGACGTGCATCGATTCGATGGGCGCCCAGCGCAGGGCCTCGGGCACCGAAAATCCGTAGATCAGCGCGGAGAGGAATCCCGTCGAAAAGGCGTCGCCGGCGCCGGTACGCGAAACTGGCGGGCGCGGATCGGGATACGGCGGCATGAAATAACACGAGCCGTCATCGGACGCGTATGCGCCGAGGGGACCGTCGGTGATGACCACGATCTTCGGCCCCAGCCGCCGAAGTCCGGCAAGGAGCGCTCTGATATTGTCGCGCTTTGCCCCGAGAATGTGTTCCGCTTCCGCGCGATTGACGAATAGCGCATACGTCATGCGGTAAATCTCCCTCAGCTTTTTGGCCCCGAACTTCAGCTGGAACGTGCCCGGATTGAACGCCATGCGCGTCTCCGGATGCTTTTTGAGATATGCCGCGACTTTGGCGTGGAACCCGAGGGTATGTTCGCCGATGGAGGAGAAATAGATCCAGTCCGCCGGGCCCAGCCGGGCGGGGTCATAGTAATCATAATCCTGATGCTTGATGAGAATGGTTCTCTCCGGGCCGTAGTTCAGCACGAAATGATAGTTCGTCGGCTTCCCCTTATTGACCCTGACGAGCGTTGCAGACACTTTCTCTTTTTGGTACCAGTCGAGAATCTCTTTGCCGTAATGATCGTTCCCCACGGCGGTCAGCATCGAAGTGTCGATGCCGAGGCGCGACGCACCGACCGCCACATTGGAAGCGTTGCCGACCGCCACGGCCACCATGAGCGACTCGTACGGAATCTTATCCCCGAACGGCATGCATATTTCGAGGTGTTCGCGGTCGGGATGGTTGTGGACGCGCGCCTCCTTCAAAGTGATGAATGCGTCCATCACCACGTCGCCGATGCAGATCAATTTGGGATTTTTTTTGTTCATGCTTATTTTTTTCTCTTCACCGCCTTCTTCACCGCCGCCACGATGTCCTTTACGCCCATGCCGTACTTTTCGATGAGCGCGGCGGGCGGGCCCGATTCGCCGAACGTATCCTGCATGCCGATGAACTCCATGGGCACCGGCGCACGGCGCGCGAGCACCTCGGCGACCGCGCCGCCCAGTCCCCCGCTCACCTGATGCTCCTCCACCGTGACCACCGCGCCGATCTTCTTCGCGAGCTCGGCGATCTTCCGGTCGTCGAGCGGTTTTATGGTGTGGCAGTTCAGCACCACCGTCCCGATTTTTTCCTTCTCGAGTTCGCGCGCCGCGAGAAGGGCGTGATGCAAAAGACCGCCGCACCCCACGATGAGCGCCTCCGGCTTCTTCGACTGCCAGAATATCTCCGCCTTGCCGGGCGTAAAGGGCGTTTCCGCGGTTGTCATGATCGGCGTCTTCTCGCGCTGGAAGCGCAGGTACACCGGCCCCCAGATTGCGGCGGCGGCGATCGTCGCCTTCTCCGCCTCAAGGGCGTCGCACGGCACGAAAACGCGCATATTGGGGAGCGCGCGCATCATGGCGATGTCCTCCGTCGCCTGGTGCGTCGCGCCGTCGGGACCGACGGAAATGCCCGCGTGATGTCCCGCGATTTTCACGTTCGAATCGTTGTACGCGATCGTCGTCCTGATCTGTTCCCAGTTCCTGCCCGGCGAGAACGTTGCGTATGAAGCGATAAAAGGAACTTTGCCGCTGATGCCGAGACCCGCCGCGACCGTCGCCATGTCCTGCTCCGCGACGCCCATTTCAAAGAAACGCGCCGGAAACTTCTTGGCGAACGCCTCCGTGCGCGTGGATTCCGTGAGGTCGGCCGAGAGCGCGACGACGTTCGGGTTCTTCCCGCCCGCCGCGACGATGCCCGTTCCGTACCCGTCACGGGTCGGCGCCTGCGCGACGTCGTCTTCAAAAAGATGCGGATTCAGTTTTGCGTCGGGGTTCAGCATGGCATTAGTCGGGGTTCATCGGCGGCATTCATTTGCGCGTTCACTGGTGTTCGGATCTTACTTTTCCCCGAAGCGTCCTCAATTCACCGAGCGCGAGCTCCGCCTCGCCGGGCTTGAAGGGCTTGGAGTGCCAGAGGTAATCGTTCTCCATGAAATCCACGCCCTTGCCCGGGATCGTGTGTGCGATGACCACGGTCGGCCGCTCATGGATCGCCTTCGCTTCGTTCACTGCGGCCGTGATCTCCTCGAAGTTGTGCCCGTCGATCTCGAGCACGTGCCAGTTGAACGATTCGTATTTTTCGCGGAACGGTTCGAGCGGCATGATCTTTTCCGTAAATCCATCGATCTGGATATTATTGCGATCCACGACCACCGTGAGGTTCGCAAGGCGCATTTTCCCCGCGAACATCACCGCCTCCCACGTGTTCCCCTCTTCGTGTTCGCCGTCGGAGGTCAGGCAGTACGTCCGCCACCTCGCGCCGTCCATACGCGCGGCGAGCGCGATGCCCGCGGCGAGCGCGATGCCGGAACCCAAAGGCCCCGAGGTCGTCTCGATGCCGGGAAGCGCCGTGCGGTGCGGATGCCCCTGAAGGCGTGTGCCGAGCTGACGCAGAGTTTCGAGCTCCTCCACGGGAAAATATCCCGCGCGCGCGAGCGCCGCGTACTGCACGGGGCAGATATGGCCGTTCGAAAGTACCAGGCGGTCGCGGTCGGGCCAGTGCGGATCCTTGGAATTGTGGCGCAAAATATGGAAATAGAACGCGGCAAAGACATCGGCCATGCCGAGGGGCCCCGCGATATGTCCGGAGCCGGCATGGGCGACCATGCGGATCACGTCCGCGCGCAGTCGGTTCGCCGTCGCGGCGAGTTCGGCCAGTTTTTTTTCGGTCAGGGATTCCATGGATCGTTCGCGGTAAATGCTCTGCGGAAATGAATTGCGGAACCAGGCCGACGGCAATGGACGGAGCGCGCGCAGTTCTTCGAACGCCCGTGCGGGATCCTCGTGTCCGAAGATCCAACTTTCCGCGGCCGCGAGGTCGGCACCGGCTTCCTGCGCGGCGCGCGCCGTCGCGGGCCTCATCCCGCCGTCGACTTCAATTATAGCATCCGGCCTCCGCGCGCGGAGCCATTTCACCTTTCCGAGCGTGAGAGAGAGAAAGTGCTGGCCCGACGGACCGGGATTCACCGCGAGCACCTGGAAGCCGGGCGCGAGGTCGAGATACGGCACGAGCTTCCGGACCGCGGTCTCGGGCCGCGACGAGAGCATCGCTTCCGCGCCCGCCGCAGCGCATTTTGCGGCGATCGCGGCGAATTCCGCGGGTGTCACGGTTTCGGCGTGCACGATGACGCGCGCCGCGCCCGCCGCGAGCCAGGCGTCAAGCGCTTTTTCCGGATGCTCCACCATGAGATGCACCTCGAGCCGGTACGGCGTTCCGAGCGCGGCCCATGCCACGGGATCGTTCCACGTCTTATGGAACGTGAATGCGCCGTCCGCCACATCGAGATGGATAAAATGCCCCGCGGGCAAAAATTCCCCGAGCGTCGCGAGCTTCTCGCGCACGCAGTCAAGGTCGGGACAGTTGATAACGGGATGGATATTCATGACTGGTCGGCTTCCATCTTCCCTATTTCCCCGAGCCGGCGCACATACCTTTCTTCTTTCGCGAACGGCGTCGTCAGGAACACCTTGACCATTTTTTGCGCGGTCGCTTCATCCGTGAAATCGGCCGCGATCGCGAGCACGTTCAGGTCGTCGTCGTGGCGGCCCTGGTACACATGATCCGGAGAAAACGGAAGACCCGCACGCACGCCGGCGAATTTGTTCGCCACGACATCGACGCCGAAGCCGGACCGGCAGATCACGATGCCTCGCCGGCCCGCAGGGTCCTTTCCCACTTCGCGCGCGACCGCGGCGGCGTACGTCGGGTAATCGTCGCCGGGAACGAGCGACGCGGCGCCCATGTCCATCACTTCATACCCTTCGTCCGTGAGCGCGGCCTTCAGACGCTCCTTGAGCGCGAACCCGCCGTGATCGGCGCCGAGATAGATGATCATTCCTTTATTCTACAACAAAAGCCGCCCGAGAGGGCGGCTGATGCGCGGCGCGCCGCTGAACAGCGTCAGTACTCGAGCGGGGCAACGTTCGCCTTCGTGTTGCCGCCACCTCCCGACGTTGCGCCGGCGCCACCGCCGCCCGACGACATGGTCGACGTCGGCACGAAAGGCGCGAAGTAGATACTCCCCTGTACCGAGGCCGGACCCACGATGCCGTTCACGTCCTGCGCCGCCAACATTGTTTCAAAATCGGTCGGTTTGGGCTCTTTTGCGATAAGCGCAAAGACCGGTTTGTATTGTAAATCCTGCACGATTCGATTATGTAGCGAAAAGTTCCATAGTAAATCTTGGAGTAGTTCCCGTTTTTCGTCCGGCTCGCCGTCGAGGTAGTCGTTTTGTGCGGAAATGCCTTGTAAAAAGTAATTTTTTATCGGTTCCAGAGTTGCAAGCTGCTCGTCGGATTTTCCTTGTATCTTTTTAATTTCGGCCTTAACGGCAACCGCTTCGTTCGTAAGCGCCCTCATTTTCGCCGTATAAATCGCCTCAGGGGTGATTTCGGCAGCGAAGCTGTCCGCAAGCTTGGATTGCGCCGTCTCGATTTGCCGGAGGCGATTTTCAAGCGATGCGACGGATGACGCCGCGTAATGGTTCTCATGGGCGAGCCGTTCCTTCGCCGCTTGATAGGCGAGCTCAATGAGATCGGGGTCGCATTGTAATAGTCCGAGCATATTGCCGATGACACCATCGAGAAATTCGGAGCGCATATAAACATGATGCTGGTCGCAGACACGCTTTCCGTTCGTGCAGAAATAATAATCGTGGCCCTTGCGCTTGCTTGCCGTGATTGCGCATCCGCACTTAGCGCATTTCAAAAATCCGCGTAGATGGAAAAATCTTTTTTGCTGTCGACCGTGCTGTTTGCCGTCGAGGACGGCGTTCGCGGTATCGTAGAGTTCTTTGGAGATGAGCGGTGTATGATTGCCCTGATAATATTTTCCATTGCGGAACATCACGCCCATGTAGAATGGATCGCGAATGACGCGATGGATGAACCCCTTGTTCACTTTCGTGCCGGAGCGGGAACGCAATCCTTTCACATAAAAAGCATCGGAAATTTCTTTCAAGCTGATGCCGCCTTGTGCGTACATTTCAAAGATGCGCGGAATAAAAGGTGCTATTTTTTCGTCGATGTAAAGCGTCTTGGTCGCTTTATCATTGATATAGCCGAACGGCGCATGGTTCGGCCACCCGCCGTGCTCAAGCTTCGCCCGGTTGCCGCGCTTCACGTTCACGGAGAGATCGTCGACATATTTTTTGGCGATGCCGAAATCAAGCGTCATCATAAACTTGTCGTCCGAGGTGTTATGAAAAAATTTTTCCGGCGTGCGGATTTCTTTGATAAAACCTTTATCCATGAGCTCGATTGTAAGGCCGCCATCAACCATGTTGCGGGCGATGCGGTCCGGTTTCCAAACGAGAAGCACACACTCGTCGGATTTTTGAATGTACGCGAGCATCTCGTTAAAGATCGGGCGGCCGGAAGATTTGGCCGATTTCGATTCCTTGAAAATCTTGGTTATTGAAAAGCCATCGCGTTCAGCAATGCGTTGCAGTTCCGCCTCTTGCGAGTCGATGGATAAGACTTGCCGATCTTCGGCTTCGGTCGATTTTCTGCAATATGCTATGTATTTCATGGGATTGTTGCTATGGGAATTGGCTTCGCTTTTATCTCTTCCTTCAAGGTTCTTTTCTTGGGTTATAAGGCATGGGGTTTGCACCGTCAATGCGGCATCCTCCAGTCGAGCTGCTCATGGATTTTAACCTTATCAAGAAACAATTTATCTTTCTTTAAGATTTCTTTCTTTAATTTCTTTACGGAGCGCGCCTGAAATTCGGAATCGTCGATTTCATCAAGCTTCTCGTCGGGCAGAGTTCTCAAAACGAGAACATTTCTGAGCTGTTTTGATATCATCTCGCGCATCAAATCAGGAACAGAATCCAGGTCGATGTTCTCGTTTCGGGAGCATTGCCACACTTCCACACGCGGGTTCACGCGGACGATTTTTCGTTCGTCGTCCATATCCAACACGTGCATCGCGACAAGCGCACGTAGCTCCTGCCTGATCGCGCCGCGATGCAGGCCTGCGACCCAAAAATATTTCTTCTCATAAAACGCCCACGGCACTTGGCAACCATAGGTAAGCCGGATCACGAGTAGGATAATTTTAACCTGACGCTTCGTA
>JAJXZE010000019.1:52216-65509 GCA_021780195.1 bacterium
ATCGCGCGTGATGAGCGTTGTGAGGATGCTATTCGGTACGCGGGTAAATTTAACCTTCATGGAATTGGTTTTTCTGTTTCTTTTTATGTTTTCGCGCCCGTATCTTCGAGACAGTGATATACAAATTCCCCAAAGAGCGCAAATACTCCGCCGCTTGCTCTTCGGAAATGCGGAGGTTGTACTTCGTGAGCGCATAGGCGACCATGCGATCGATGAGTTGTTGTGAAAATTGATCCTGCACATATTCAGGGTATAAAAAGGACGCTTGACCGGCTTTGGGTCAGTTTGACTCAAATAAAAAAAGATAGAAAAAATCTATCTTGTGCGCTTTAGCGTGTTATCTTTCCACTTAACAAAAAGTTCGATACCGAGCCCTTGCTTTACGCGCGTGTTGAGCGCCTTCGTCGTATCGTAGAGCGAATGCCATGCTTTCCAATATTCGTCAGGATGGGAAACCTTATTCAATTCCTCGCCCGTCATCTCCTCATAGGGAATCGTCCAGTCAACCAGCTTGTTCACTGGATGTTTGAACATGGCGCGGCAGAGCAGGTGTTCACTTTTCATAGCAGGCAGCTCCACTGTTGCGCTACCGAATTTCAAAACCCCTTCCTCGTCCAAGAAAGCAAGATCGGCAATTGTGGAAACGACGATGGGCACGGCAACGGGTGCAACGTCCGCTTTTGCCAACGTAGCGAGGGGTGCGGTTCCCTGCACGGGAATCGCTTGGGGCTCCTGTCGCTTCAGCCACATCTCCTTGAGCCATTGGTACAACGCGACGGCTTCCGCACCGGGTAGGCCGCCGAAAAAGAGGATGGCGGAGATATCATCAATCGGCGTCGTATAGGGCAAAGTAATGGGGCCCAAATATGAAAAAGCGTAAATACGAAACACGCCGAAAATGGCGAGTCCTAAAGCCCCCAGGCAGGTGAAAAGCAAGCCATAGCGGAAGTGTTTTGAAGTCATCAAATGCCGCCACATAATGACTTCATTTTAACAGAAAATAAAACGGCGCATCAGGGATGCGTCGGAAATCTATACTACGCTTGATGACGTGCGCCATAATCAGATGGCTGCGCGTTCGCGCAAGCGTAGTATAGCGGTTGCGGACACCAAAAGTCCAGCGAACCTTCCGTTATCCCCAGCGTCCGTTTTGCCCCCCCCCATTAGGTGTATAATTAAATCATGCATTCCCATAAGGGCTTCACCCTCATCGAGCTTTTGGTCGTCATTGCGATCATCGCGATCTTGGCGGTCGTAGTGGTTTTGACGCTCAACCCCGCCCAGCTCTTGGCCCAGAGCAGGGATGCCAATCGCCTTTCCGACCTCGCGACCCTCAATTCCGCGATTAACTTGTATAACACCGACCAGTCAGGTGCGTCCACGTATTCCCTAGGGCTATCTTCAACCACCTACGTATCCCTGTCTGATAGTTCGAGCACCTGCGGCGACCTCGGAGGCAACTTCACCACGGGAGGATATTTCACCTGCGCAAGCAGTGCTAATTATCGCAATGCTTCGAGCACCGGATGGATACCCATCAATTTCAACGCGATCAGCGCAGGATCGCCTATCTCCTCCTTGCCCGTCGATCCCACAAACAGCACATCTTCCAATCTCTATTACAGCTATCAGACGAACGGCACCACTTTCCGTCTCGTCGCCACCCCGGAATCCCAAAAATACCTCGCCTCGGCGGCACAGAATCCCACCATGTTCGTGGCGGGGTCGAATACCTCTCTTGATGGTGGCAACTGGGTGCTTGTCCCCGGCAATTCCCAGTTCGGCACTAACAATTTTTATGTGATGAAGTACAGCGCTGTCTGTTCCGATGGGAATGGAAATTATCTGAACGACTACAATTCGGGCTATCAGACCTACAGCAATTCCAATAAGCCCTGCACCCCCGCAAACGGCCGCCAGATCTCCTCCCTCCCCGGCGGCTGGCCGATTGCGAATATCTCCCAGACCTCTGCCGCCACCTACTGCGCCTCGATCGGCGCCCACCTCATCACAAACAACGAATGGCAGACGATCGCATGGAATGCGGAGAATGTGGCATCCAACTGGTCGGGCGGTACGGTCGGCTCCGGCTATGTCTATTCCGGCCATAATGACAACGCTCCTGCGAATGCGTTGCCCGCCGATCCGAGCGACAGTAACGGCTATGCAGGAGAAACAAATACCGGCGGCAATCAAAAACGCATCCTCACGCTTTCGAACGGCAGTGTTATTTGGGACATGGCAGGCAATGTCTGGCAATGGACGAATGACACGATTCAGGGTCAGAACGAACCCTATGGCGGGTCGCCCGGATTCACTTGGCGCCAGTACACTGCCATTACGAATTGGGGCACGATGACCCAGCAGACCGCAGGCCCTCTGAATAATACGTGGAGTTCGACCCAGGGCATTGGCCAGATCTATTCAGATGGCACTTCCGGGAATTCCACCGTCTACGGGTTCATCCGCGGCGGCAATTGGAGCGCTGGTGGCTATGCGGGCGTAGGGGCACTGTACCTGAACACTGCGCCGGGCGGCACGGCCTACTACATTGGTTTCCGCTGTGCTCGGTAGCCGTCGCGTAGCAATCTTCTTTCTGTAATCTATCTTCGCATTTCTTTCCGCCATGTTGGACGACCTTGTTATTTATCAAAAAACCTACGACTTCATGCTCTGGCTCCATCCGGTCGTGAACAAGTTCCCGAAAGCGCAGCGATTTGTCCTGGGCCAGCGGATCGAGAATACCACCCTTGATCTCGTCCATCACATGATCGTCGCGAACAGCGTCCGGGACAAGACGGTTGCCTTGCAGCAGGCGAGCGTGGGGCTCGACGAACTGCGGATCTTGATCCGTCTCGCCAAAGACCTGCGTTTCGTGAGCATCAGGCAATACGAACTCGCCGCGGAGCGGATGAACGAGATCGGGAGGCTATTATACGGTTGGATGAGCCGGTTTTCCCGTGCAGCGTGATGCGGTGAAGGTGTATAATAAAAAACGTCCATTATTGGACGGGGAGAAGGGCGCAACACAGCGGGCGGGGTTCATCCGCGGCGGCAATTGGAACAATGGTGGCAATGCGGGCGTAGAGACACTGAACCTGAACAATACGCCGGGCAACACGAACAACAACATTGGTTTCCGCTGTGCTCGGTATTCATCACGAATTTTCATTACTGGCCCGAACGGGACATCTACGGATGCCTGCTGCCGTTATCATGACGGCGGTGCGCCGCTCAAGACCTGACGTTCATCTCATGGAGGCTTGAGGGGCAGGTCTGTGCCACGACGGCTACTGCCCTTGTTCCTTCTCGTGCGGGGTCTCGACCCGTCGGGAAAATATCAATCCCTACCCCTCGCGCGTCGTTGCTATGCAACCCCACGCGGGATTGCCTGCGGAACGGTACCTCGCGCATGCGCCACTGTTCCGCAGGCAAGGGGTTACTTCTCTTTTTTTGCGATTACCCACCTGCCTATGGCCGAGCTCTTTGACCGCATCGTTCATTTCGACAATCTCTACTCTGCCTACCTGGACGCACGCGCCTGCAAACGCTACCGCAGCTCCATTTTGAAATTCGGCTATGCGCTTGAAGAAAACCTGCTTGCACTGCGGTGGGAACTCGCGCAGAAGACCTACCGCCACGGAAGCTATCGCGAATTTGTAGTGACCGATTCCAAGAAGCGCGTCATCAAAGCGGCGCCCTTCCGCGACCGCGTGGTGCACCATGCGATCTGCAATATCATCGAACCGATCTTTGAAAGGAGCTTTGTCTTTGATTCCTACGCCTGCCGGAAAGGAAAGGGAACCCACGCGGCAGTGCTGCGCCTGGAATATTTCATAAAATCTTTAACATCAGCCTCATGCGTCCGAGAGAGAGAGAGAGAGAGAGAGAGAGAGAGAGAGAGAGAGTAGCCGCGCGGCGCGGCCAATTTACTGTTTGAAATGCGATATTTCAAAATATTTCGACAACGTGGACGGCGAGATATTGTTCGGATTGCTGCGGAAGAGGATCGACGATGAGAACGTGCTATGGCTGCTTCGCGAGATTATCGAGAGCAGCCCCCACGGGATACCGATCGGCAACCTCACGAGCCAGCTTTTCGCGAATATCTACCTGAACGAGCTGGACCATTTCGTGAAGCGGGAACTGCACGAGCGCTATTATATGCGCTATATGGATGATTTCCTGATTTTGGGCACCGACAAGAAGCGTTTGCGCGAGATAAAGGAACTGATCGCCGCATTCCTCCGCGACCGGCTGAAACTCGCCCTACATCCGAAGAAGGCCGAGATTTTTCCGATCGACCGCGGCATCGACTTCCTGGGGTACGTCCTCCGCGATGGCAAGCGGTTTTTGCGCAAATCCACCGTGAAGCGGTTCATGAAAAAGAAGCGGCGCTATGAGGCGATGGTACGGCGCGGGAGGTTGGACCAGCCGTTTCTCGAGAACGCCATCGCCTCATGGCAGGGCTACGCTGCATTCGCAAAGGCCCACCGGCTGATGAGAAAAATGGGGATGATATAACGCTTAATGAAGCGCAACGAGCGTTCCAACTTCGTCCCACAACCGCACGCGGTAGTAGTACGTCGTGCCCGACTGGAGGTTCTGATCGGTGAAGGTCAGCACGTTTCCCTGGGTGAGGAGGGTCGATCCGCGGCCCGGGTTATCCGAGATGGCCGTGGGCGACGTACTGCGGTAGATGTTGTACGCGCCGATCGTCGCCGAACCCCGGGGCACCGCGACTGCGGACCAGGTAAGCGTGGCACCGTTCGTACCGGAGGGGGCCACCTGCAGGTTCTGTACCTGAAGGGGAACGGAAGCCGCAGGGGCGGAAGCAGCCGCGACCGTCAGCGCGACTTTGTTGCTCCTGCCATTGGGAGTCAACACGTCAACTTGATATGTACCGGGCGTAAGCGCCATACTCGAAGCGTTCGGGCTGAAGACGATGCTCTGCGAAGAAAGATAATTCATGTTTATGAAGTACACCGTCCCGGCAAGCGCCCCTCCCGACGAGTAGAATTCAATCGCCGGATTACCGCCCGAGATGAGATTGGCCCCCGAAATTGCAACGTTACCGCTCACACTGGTCTGGTCTGGACTGATACCGGTGATCGTCGGCGTGCTCGCCGCCGATCCCGCGAACTGGATCGTCGCGTAGTTGGAGGCGGGCCCCACGATGCCGTTCACGTCCTGCGCCGCCACGCGGTAATAGTAGGTCCCTACGGGAAGGTTCGCATCGGTGTAGCTCGTCCCGTTGATCTGCGCAAGAAGGGTTGCGTCGCGCCCCGGGTTGTCGGAGATCGAAGCATTGCCCGTCGTGCGGTAGATATTATAGACACCGATCGCCGCTCCCCCGTTCGATCCTACCGGAGACCAGGTAAGTTTGGCGCCATTGCCAAGGTAGGTGGAAATCTGGAGATTCTGCACCTGCGCGGGGACGGAAGCGGACGGCGGAGGGGTGAGTGTCGTCAAGGTCATCGTCTGCCCTGCCACGCTACCGCACGTGTAAGCGGCATTGCTTATCTGCCCAACTCCATAACAACTGAGATAAGCCGTGATTTGATTTCCCGGCTGTACATTCGACGCAATGTCGGCAAGAACATCCACAGTGGCCGTGCTTCCTGCGGGAATAGTTATGCCATCATTGAAGTTGAAAGCGCCGGTTGTTCCTGCTGGCTGCGTAGCGCCGAATTGAGCGCCATTACTGAGGAGGCGCAAATTTCGCAGTGCGTCACCGTGGGCAGAAACGAGAACCGAAAGATTTTTTACGTTGAGCGCCTCGGTGGACGGTGCGGAGAGAAGATAGGACGCAACCTTCGCACCAGCGGTACCGCCGATGAGGTTGTTATAGATCAATGCCGGGTTCTCCCACACGTTCAAGAGCGGCGAAATCATAAATTCGGCACTAGTTCCGCAAAGCGGCTTCCCGGACGATGCCGGACTCGGCACACCCTCGTCGCACACCGAGATGGTGTAGTGAGAACCCGCGGGAGTGTTGTTTGGCACAGTCAAATCGAAAAGCGATGTCGCGGTAGAAGCGCCGATACTTGCCAATGTCGCACGAGTGGAAAGCCCGTTAAGATAAACATTAATGTTCTTCGGGGTAAATCCGCTCTCATTCCAGAATGTCGGGATGGGTTGCCCGACGGTATATCCAGAACCGGCTTGCGGCGTCGTTACTGTGATCACTGGATTCGTAGCAGTACCCAGCGGCGAACCCGTGAGCTGGAAGAATGCATTGCTTTCGTCGGACGCAGACGGACCCTTGTCATCCGAGCTCACATCAATTTTATAGTTCCCATTGGGGATGGTTGGGTCGACATGCCACGCATAACTCCCGGTGTTCGGCACACTATTGGCGATATACTTCACCGCATCGCCGCTGGTTCCCATCAAAGCAATATCGACATTCAATGCGCCCATGCTGGATGATGTCCACTGGATAGTGGCGATGTTTCCAGTGCCACTGTCATTCAGCACCTCCCCCCCGTTCGGATACACCACTGTAATTGAAGGCTGGCCGCCCGTCGGCGTCACTGCTGCCGGAATCACATTGACCTGAACCGTATCATTAATCCACTGCGCGACGCCTAATGGCGAAGGAACCGGGCACACTACCTGATAAAGATACGCGCTTGCCGCACTTACGTTCGGCGCCGCCACGTTCGTATTACCAGAGAGGCCGGTCGCGATATTGTACGTACCCACACCAGCCGGATTGAAGACGACCGTGCATGCGCCTGATGCCCCTTGAGAATTCCACACGAGATTAAGAGGTCCTCCGGAAGAAACCTTAACGGGGCCGTTCGACCCATTGACAGTGAGGTCGACGGTCGGATTAGAACTGGTTCCGCTTATGGTGAGGGTGTTGCCGAATGCGCCGCCAGCCACCGCGCCAGAATCGCTTAAGACGACGGACTTTGAATCGAGGCCGTAGGCGATCTGCAGGCCCGCGGGCGCGGACGCCGAAATGTCGCCGACAAGAGTGACTACCTTGGTGGTACCCGCGGGGATAACCAAGTTCGGCGTAAACATCTGTTCGTTGGATGCCGAACCACTCCACGATTGTGCACCAGACACTATTTTAAGATTAGTCACCGCATCGCAGGCATACCCTCCGCAACCGAAGCTCAGCGAGGTTATCGTCACGGAAGACTGCGCTCCTGCCGTAAGATCGGCAGCAACCAAAATGTATCCCTTACCACCCGGAGCAACCGATTGGGCCTGCATCGCAATGTTTGGATCGGTCACAATGGAGAGCGCGCTGGATGCCCCATTCGTCGGCGTCACCGTCACCGGCGGCGTGGGCTGGGGCGTCGGGAGGCCGGGGGCCTCGTTGCCCGCGTTGCACCCGTAGATGGCATTCAACTGTGCGCGGGTCGAGGGGCCTACGTAGCCCGTGCCATTCGTGAGGCCGTAGGGAGCGAGGATGGCGCTTTGGTATTTTTCCTGAAAACCCGTAACTGCAGCGGCCGTTTGGTCGTCAAACGTTCCGTTCACATTTACGGACTCACCGTTTTTCTGGAGCATGGTCTGGAGTTCCGTCACGTCGGTGCCGGTACTGCCGATCATCAGGTTATTGTTGAACGTGTAGCAGGAGGCAGTGCCGCCCTGGGTAGACGCAAGCTGGGCCTGGAGCGACTGGATCTGCTGGAGTAAAGCCGCGATCTGCGCCTGGAGCGAGGCGACATCCGTCGTCTGCGCGAAGCCCGTCTGCGGAGCAAGAAAGGCAAGGGAAACAAAGAGAACAAGACCAAGAACCGAAAACCGCACAAAACGGTGTTTCATGATGGTAGTGATATGAAGGTTAGTTTTTATGGGAGGAAAAGCCGGCAAATACGCCGCGGCGGCGCGGGACGACCTTTTTAAAAAATCGATGGTTTTATTATGCCACGCATTACTGAAGAACGCCAGCAACCTTCTCCACGTGCTTCACGAGCGTCGAAACATACCCGGCTTCGTTGTCGTACCAGGAGAGCACGTTCACGAGGTCCCCATCCACCACTTTGGTAAGGTCGAGGGATACGATCGCGCCGTACGGCTCGCCGATGATGTCCGTCGAAACGATCTGGTCGCGCGTCACCCGGAGAATCCCCTGCCACCGCGGCGCGACGGCGGCGTCCGCGAGGATCTGATTCACTTCCTCAACGGTCGTCTTGCGCTTCGCGATCATCGTGATGCTCGAGATCGAGCCCGTAATATTCGGCACGCGGAAGGACACGCCGTCGAAGCGCCCGGCGAGGTCCGGGATCGCGCGCGTGACGGCGATCGCCGCGCCGGTCGTTTCGGGAACCGTATTCTCCGCCGCCGCGCGGCCCTTTCTGAAGTCATGCCCGCCGCGGATGGGGCCGTCGACGAGCGCCTGCGTCGCCGTGTACGCGTGCACCGTACCGAGGATCGCTTTCGCAATGCCGAGCTTCTCCGAGAGCACCTGGATCACGGGCGACGCCGAATTTGTGGTGCAGGAACCGTTCGAAGTGATGGCGCAGGTCTTGAGTGCCTCCTCGTTCACCCCCATGAGCACCGTCCGTCCGTCCGCGCCGTCCTCATCCTTCGCCGGCGCCGTGATCACGACGCGCTTCGCGCCGGCCGCAAGGTGCACCTTCGCCTTCTCGTAGGAATCGAAAAGTCCCGTGGCCTCGACCACGATGTCCACCGCAAGATCCTTCCACGGCAATGCGGCCGGATCTTTGACCTGGAGGAATTTGATGGCGGTGCCGCCAACCGTGAGCGTCCCCGTCGCCGCGTCCGCCTTTACTTCCTTGTCGAAGCGCCGGTAGACCGTGTCATACCGCAAAAGGTAGGCGAGGTTTTCCACGTCGCCGAGATCATTGATCGCCACCACCTCGAGATCCGGCGAGGCGAGCGCCGCCTTGAAAAACAGCCTCCCGATCCGCCCAAAACCGTTTATCGCTACGCGTTTTTTATTCATCTCTCTATTATATATCATTCGGCGCACGGCCGCGGCGCGCGGCGCGATACGCCCGTCGCCGTGCGCACTGCCCCAAGCATGCATTTATCCGGCGCGCGACCCGCCGGCCACCGCGACCGCGTCCCCCGCCTTGATGCCGTCCTTCGCGACCGTACCCGCATTCACTTCAAGCACCTGGTCGGTACCGTCCGGAGAATTATAGATCGGGAGTTTCCAAAGCGGCGTACCCGACGCGGGCGCCGGGGCGTTCTCTTCAAAGCCGAGCACCTTGCCGCCGCCGATCCAGATCATGTCCAGGGGAAAATTCATGTCCTTCATCCAGAAGCTCTGCACGCCCGGCGTGCCGAAATCAAAGAGCATCCCGTGGCCGTCCGCCAAATTCGCGCGGTACGAAAGACCGCGGGCCTGCGCGGCCATCGTGTCCGCTATCTCCACGGTGAAGGTCGCTGGCCCGACCCTGACCCTATCCGCGGGGAGCGCCGGGTTCGCGCGGGCGAAGAAGAAAATATAGAGGCCCGCGCCGAGGGCCGCGACCACCGCACACGCAATGAGGAGGGTCCAGGTCATCTTCTTCATGACTTCATCTTACCGAACTGCAGGCCGTATGCAACCACGCCGAACGCGACCGCCACGTTCAGCGATTCCTTCTTCCCCGCCATGGGGATCTCGATCACGCGATCCGCGAGCGCGAGGAGCGCGGGCGGCACGCCTTC
The DNA here is from genome assembly GCA_021780195.1 of bacterium. Classification (GTDB taxonomy): domain Bacteria; phylum Patescibacteriota; class Minisyncoccia; order UBA6257; family 2-01-FULL-56-20; genus JAJXZE01. The sequence goes on from JAJXZE010000019.1 coordinate 61,862, forward strand.
CACTTCGTTGCCCATCAAAAGCGCGAGCTTCGGTTCGCGCGGCACCTTGGCGCTCCCCCGCACGCGCGGCGGGCGCGATGCGGGGCGCACGCGGTCGTACGGCACGGATCCCGGCGCCTGCTCGACCGCAAAGATGCGGTAGCCATCACGCGTGAGCGCGGCGATCGCCGCCGCGGTTTCCGCGGCATATTCCCATGCGATGGAACGCTCCGCGCCAAGCGCCACTTTCGCGAAATCCGGGCGCACCTTCCCGAAACGGTCGAAGGGCGTCGGCGTGATGCCGCACAGCCAGAGTTTCCGCACGCCCGCCGCATCGGCCGTGCGGAAGATCGAGCCCACGTTATGGACGCTCCGCACGTCGTGCAAAACCGCCGCGATCTTCATGCCTCATATTATATCGTGAAATCGTCCGCGTTGTTGCCGGTGTCGATCATAACCCCGCCCGCGCCTCGCCGCCTGAGCACCTGGTTCGCTTCGGGATTCGCGGCGTAGGGCGCACCTTCGCCGTACTGGCCCGTCCCTTCGCCCCAGGCGAGCGCGTCCATCACGATCCCCCGCGTGTCGATCACGACGATGCTGTTGTCCGCCGCCAGGGTCTGCGTGCTCGTCGCCTGCGCATGCATCATATCGCCGAACCCGCCCGACGAATTCGCCCACGTGAAATATCCTCCCGGCGCGACCGTGCTCCCGTCCGGGAACACGCGCACCGAATAATCGGCGCCGCTCGCCGTCCGCTTGCGCAACTTCCACCCGCCGAGGTCGACGGGCGACGTTCCCGGATTGAAAAGCTTCACGAAGTCGTTCGAGCTCGACGCACCCGCGATCTGCACCTCGGCGATCATGATGCGTGCGAACGTGGTCGTCGCGCAATCGGGAAAGTCCGGCTCGGTGGAAGTAGGCGCCGGAGGCGTCGAGGTAGGCGTGGACGTGGGCGTTTCTTCTGTCGCTCCACCACTTGTACCGCCTGAGCTCCCGCCGGAACTCGTGCCTCCTCCCCCGCCGCTGTTACTTGTGCCGCCGCCGGATGAACCGCCGCCGCTCGACGAGCCCCCGCCAGACGAATCGCCGCCGCTCGCAATGACCGGCACGGAGTTCGCCGCGCGCGGCGTGCCGCCCGCAGGTACGCTCGTGTGCCACCCCACGGCATCCGCATTCCGCTCAAGCGTTTTTTTCGATTCGTTATCCCCGCCCGGCCAGCCGCCGGGCGCATCAAGCCGGTCGACCAGCCCGCACTGCGCGTCAAAGAGAAGAAGGATTTCGCCGCTGTTCGAGAGCGCCCCGGTATAGGCAAGGTCGGATGTCACGCCCGCGATCGGTGCCATCATTTCGCCCGCTCCGGCACTGCCGCGTGCAAGAAGATAAAATCCACCCGCGGAAATACTCACCGCGCCGCCGGCCGCGAACACCGCCTTCACCGCGCCGTCCGCATCGCGCAACTGCCATCCGGCGACATCAACCACGCCGGACGAAATATTCCTGAGTTCGATCCATTCGCGATTCGCCGCCTTCTGCGCCGTTTCTCCCGCGGCCGCCACCGATCCCATCCACGCCACTTCGTTGAAGATCACGCGGCGCGAAGGAGTCGCGGAAAGCGCGTTCACGAGATCACAGACCGGCGCATCGGGTGCCGGCGCGTCGTTCGATGCCGCCGCGGGCGGCGTCGCAAAGATAACCTCGCCGCCGTCATCCTCTCCCCCGCCATTCTGATCTTCCTGCGGCGGAATATTCACGCCGGGATCGCCGCGATCCATACCATTGTCATTCGTGGCGGTGCCATCCGTTGCGCCGCCGTCCGCATCCGCACCCGCATCCGCACCCGCGGCGCCCACGCCGCTATCACCCGCGACGCCACCGCCCGCGCCCGCGCCGGGCATAATGACCGCGGACTCCACGCCGCTCTCCCGCGCCGCGGTATCTATCTCTCCGACAAACCGGCTGGCATCAGACGTCGCAAATACGTCATTCCACGATTTGACCGCGATCGCGGTGGCATTCTCTAACGCGCCGGAAACCGCCTCGCGGGGCGAAGCGGGCAAAAGATACTGCCACGCCGTAAAGACCATCGCAACTGCACCGCCGAAAATGGTGATCCAGAGTTTCATCGACAACCATCCTAGCAGATTACCCATTAAAACTTTCTTAAAAGCGGTGGGCGGCGCCGAAGCGCGGACGCGCCGCCACGCGTACCCGCGCGAGCAAAATGATACAATGAAGGAATGTCATCCGAACGGCTGAAAGCAGTACTCATCGTCCTTTCCGGTGCCGCCCTCGCGCTTGGCATCCTTGCCGCATTCGTCGTCTTCTATCCCGCGGGGTCGTACCAGCCATTCACGATCACGAACAATTCGATCATCCTCCCAAATCCGCCCGCCGGCGTTTCTGCAAGCTCCACCGCGAGCACGACCGCCTCATCCACCGCGACCCCAACCTCGAGTCCGACCGCGACCATCCCGACCGTGAGCGGCACGGCCTTCACGAATATCCCCGCGGGAGAGTTCTCCAGCAACTACACATATCCCTATCCCCTCTCGTGGAGCGAAGGCCATACGACATTCTCCGTAACGGCCGCTTCCCTCGCGAACGACGAACTCACTCTTTCGCTCTCGATCACGATGGGCAGTACGCCCGATTGCGTGCCGGTGAACGTGCGCCTCGTCGCCGATGAATCGGGTACGCTCCAACCGCCCGACCTCCCGCAGGGTTCCACCTTTGTCTTCCCCGACACACAATCCTGCAACGGCACGCCGGGCGAAACGTACAGCGAATCGCTCCTCTTCACGATCCCCTCGTCCCTTGCCGCGCCGTATTTCTTCACGACCGGCGGCGCTTCGAACACCTTCTTCCAGGTCGCAACCACGAGTCCGAACGGCATCACGATCACGCTCCCCCCGACCTCGGGATAACGGTTGAAATCGGCCGCACGCTCTGCTACACTGGATACGCATTCCGGCGTAGCTCAATGGTAGAGCGGCTCCCTGTCAGCAAGGCAGCTCCCGGTGGAAACATCGGGATGAACATCTCGGGATAACGGTGAATGCTAAACCGCAGGGCATGCGAACACCGTGGGAACCCCATCGCGGGACGGGGGCACCGTAGAGACTAGATACCGAGATGCCTAACGTTTGCGCGTACCGCGCAGATCATGGCAATGATATAGTCCACGCCTTCTGGAAACATTGGGGAACGTGTAAGGAGATGGTTCCAGGTTCGAGTCCTGGCGCCGGAGCCATATGGGATGAGTAGAGCCAAAAGCTCTGCTTTTCTCTTTATTTACGGGCTCTTTTAGCGATTCGAAAGTATTTTTATCGGTGTTGTTCTCGGATAGGGCTTCATCTGCGGCATTTAGTATCCATTTAAGCGGTTCTTGGCATGAAATCTCGACATTTTTGCCATTTATCTTTGGGTTCGAAAATAAAAATGAGAATAGCATCCGTTTCTGTTCGACCGTTCGTCTTGGGTTCAAATAAATCTCTCTTGCTTGCTTCGCGACTTCAAGGAACGACACTCCCATTTCAAAGTACTTAAGGCTAGCATTTCGGTGTTGTCAATGACCCCAATCTTAGGACACTTTTTCGACAATGTTTTTCAAGCGTTCCGCGAAGCGTAAGGGCGGCATCCTGAGGGCGGAATGAATGCGCACGTGGTTGT
>JAJXZE010000015.1 GCA_021780195.1 bacterium
CTCTTGTCGTGCTCCCGTTCCCCTCGTCCATCGGCCAGTAGCCCACGAGGCCCGAAGCATTGAAGAGGTTCGACAGGGTGAGGTTGTTCCCCTGGGCCGCCACCTCGGGATAGCTCTGGATCGGGGGGTTCAGGGCGAGGGCAAGCTTCTGCTTCTGCGACTCCATGAGGGCCGTGACCTCATACTGGCTCCCGTTCGTCTGGTAGGTGTAATAGAGGCCGGAGGAGGTCTGATTCGCGGGGTCGAGAGGCAGGGTGCCCAAGGGAGATCCCGAGGAGATGAGGGAAAAATTGACAGGGAGCCAGCCCGTGCCGTCCGCCCTGCGGTAGGTGGAGCTTGCGGCGCAATCCCAGGCCTGGCCCGTCGTGGTACTGAGGGAAGGAAGGGAGAGTCCTGCACAGTTGGTGCCTGCGGTCGTCGTGGCCGTGGGGTCGTAGACCGAGAGGTACGTGATGGAGCTCGTGCCGAGATTCAGCGTGCCGCTCCCCGTCCCCACGTCCGTCGCATAGAGGCCGAGGGCGTGGTTCAGGGTGTCGAGATCCGAGAGGCGGTTCGCGTCCCTTGATTGACGAAGGAGTTCCGCGGGATTCAGGGCGAGGATCACGACTGTGGCGAGGATGGCGATGATCGCGATCACGACCAGAAGCTCGATCAGGGTGAAGGCCTTGCGGGAGGAAATGCGCGATTTCATTACCTCCTTAGTATAGCAGATGGGAGAAGAGAAGCGCCCTTCATGCATGTACCTCGGGAACATTGACGCGGGAGGGATGTCCACGAGGTACGTGCAGGAAGGACGCGGGGACGCCTCACTGCGCACCTCCGCTCAACCTCCCGAGTGCCTTCCTCTTGTCATCCGGCGATAAACGCGTCCGGCGCACGGCGTTGCCAAGCATCATGATCGTTTGGTCGTAGGTCGCACGATCCACCGGATACGGCGTGGCGTCCTTTCCGCCATGCGCAAAACTGTAGCGCGCAGGGTCTTCGTAGGACGGCGCGGCGCCGTAGATCACCTCGCCCACGAGCGCGAGCGCTCGCAAGGTCTTCGGACCGACGCCGGGCATGCTCACCAGCGTCTCATAATTTTCCGGTTTTCGTTCGACAACTCCCGCAAGCACCTTTTCAAGGTATTTGCTTTTCGAAAAATTCTCGTGGATCACGGGGTGATATCTGAATTCGCGCGTTTCGAGATTAAGGAGCGTGAGCTGCTCCCCTCTGCCATTTTCAAACTTCGCCATCCGCGAAAAACGCGAGGAATATTTCCGGAGCAGTTGGATGTCCTTCATAAGCGCGGCGTAGCCGGCGCCGACGAGCTCGGTCGACATCGCGCGCGTTCCGGCGCTCCCCCTTGCCGTAAGATCGAGCACCTTATTCAGCACGACGGGCGACGCGATGCCGGTGTGCGGTTCTGCGACAAGATCCTTCACATTTTCCGAAAACCAGTGATACCGCCGCGCCGCGCCCTTCTCGGTATTCATCCCCTGCTGAACCACCGCCCACGCGCCGTTGCGTGAAAAGAAAAACGAATGGTGGTAAAGCTGGAACCCGTCCTGCACGAGCGCGCTGTCCACCTTGGCGCTCATCCTGGAGTTATAGACGAGATTTGCGGCGTCGGCCGTGCCGAGGGCGAGGCGTTCGCCCCACGCACGGATCTCCTCGGGGGTCTTACGCGAGGTCTTTCCCTTGCCTCCGCAGATCACGATGCCGAAGTCCCGCTCGTGCCCGCGGATCGCCTCCTTGAGTGCCGCAGTGAGAATCGTCGTGAGCCCAGAAGCATTCCAGTCGAACGCAAGCACCGTGCCGAGCGACTGGAACCAGACCGGATCCGCGATCCGCTTCACGAACTCGTCCGGCCCGTATTCCGACACCAGCGCATACATCATCTCGCGCCCGAGCTTTACCATGCGCTCAAAGAGCCACGGCGGACATCGGCCGCTATCAAGCCCGAAGGAGGCAATGCCGCGCTGGATCATGCCTCCATTATACCCTCCCGCGCGGGTTGCCGCGGCGGCGTCGCCTACGCCACCATGCGCTCTATCTCCCCCACGCGCTTCTGAAGCGCGCTGAATTCCGCCTGATTCACATAACCGCCGAGTTTTTCCTTGATCTCTGCGACCTCGCATTTCAAAATCTTGATATCTCCCTGAACCTGTCGCACATCCTGCCGTAGCGCCACCATCTCAAGTTCTAATGCCTCAAGGCGCGCTTCGACGGCGTCAACGCGCTTCGCGAGCGCAAGGACATTCGCATCGATGGCCGGCAAGAACTCCATAATCAAATCGAACTTGCCGTTCATCTCTTCGAGTAGAACGCCGAAATACCGTTCAGCTTCGGGCCGGAGAATTCCTTCGGGGATGGGCGTCATGATGCCCTTCATGCTAACGCTTCGTCCCGCAAAGTCAAAGTTCTTTTAATGAAAATTTAATCACGCCGTCACGATGCTTCCTTCTCGAAATAAGTATCCGTTTCCCGATCGTAGCCGAACACTCCCTCATCCACGAGCCACCGAAGCCCGGCGTGAAAATAGCCCGGTAAAGATCACGAGGATTTTTTTCATGGTACGCACGCTCCGCCTCCTCTCCGGTGAAGCGCAGGGTCGGGAAATGATTCCTCAAAAATTCAAGAATCGAACCTCCCGCGAGTTCGGTCATTTCCTGGTCGGGATTCTGAGCTCGTCCCTCGTCCTCTCCGGCGGGGAAAAGATCTGGGTCAAATTCGAATTTTGCCATGCTTATATCATACCACCGATATCCCGCACCGTCAAGAGCACCATGAGGAGGATCAGAAGCGCGAAGCCGAGGCCGTTCACCCACGCCTCTACTTTATAAGGCAGGGCGGAACCCTTGATCTTTTCGACGAGCGACATCGCAAAGCGGCCTCCATCGAGGGCGGGGAAAGGAATGAGATTCACGACCGCGAGGTTCACCGAAATGACGCCGAGGAGCTGAAGAAGATAAACAAGGCCGATTTTCCCTGTTTCTTCCGCAATGCCGAAAATACCGACCGGGCCCACGACGCCCTGAAGCAACGTGGCATGCGTGAAAAGCTGGCCGATTAATGCGCCGAACGCGGCAAGGATGAGCCAGAAAATGACGGCGGCGTTCACGAGTCCGTCGCGCAGGGCGGGGAAAAATGATTCGCCGGGAGCGCCCGTTTCCGAAAGCGCCACGCCGATCGCGCCCTGACCTTGCGGAACGACGATCCGTGGTGTGACCGTAAAATCAATCTCCTTGCCGCTCCTCACGACGGCGACGGCGGTCGGCTCTCCCTTGTGCGCGTCCACAAAATCGATGAAGCTCTGGGCGCTTGTAAATCCCTTCACAATGTCGCCCGGGGCGATGCCGACCGCGGCGGCGGGCGAACCCGCCTGGATCCCGCTCACGAGGAGCGCCTGCGGCGCGCCGATCATGAGCGTGAGCGAAAGGAAAAGCCATCCCAGAATGAAATTCATAAAGACCCCCGCGAGCATGATGACGCTCTTCTTCCACGCCGGCTGGGCATAGAGAAGGCGCGACTCGTCCACCGGTGGCCGCGGCGCAGCTGTTGTGCCATCTTTCGCGTTGCGAGCGCCATCCGCATCAAGCATCTCGAACTCGCCCCGTTCTCCCCCTATCTTCACGAAACCGCCGAAGGGTAGCCAATTCACGCTGTATTCCGTATCCCCCTTCTTGCGCGCGAAAATGCGCGGCGGGAAACCGAAGCCAAATTCCTCAACCTTAAGGCCGAACAGTTTCGCCGCAAAAAAATGTCCCGCCTCATGGCCGAGGATGAGGAGCGAAAGTCCGAGGATGACGATGATCGCGATCAACATACCGTTACTCGCCGAGTTCGCCGAGCTTGGCGGCGGTCAGCGCCTCTATTCCGGCGTTCGTCCTTTCCACCGCTTTCTGGATTTTTTCTTTGGTCCGAAACACATCGTCCTCCGTCGCCGCATTCATCGCTTCGGCGTCTTTCAGGCGCTTCATCACCTCGTCGCGGCGCGCACGGACCTGGATACGGGCCGCCTCCGAGGTCTTGCCGACAAATTTCATGAGCTCTTCGCGCCGTTCGTTGCCGAGCGACGAAAGCGTCGCCCGGATGGTGCTCCCGTCATTCGTCGTCGAAAGGCCGAGGTGCGCGGCGTCGATCGCCTTCATCACCGCCGGGAGCGCCGCCGCATCCCATACGGTGATCTGAATGGTCCTCGGCGGCAGCATGCTGAGCGAACCAAGCTCGCGGATGGTGAGCGATTGATCATAAACATTCACGCGAATATCCTGCAGGAGGTCCGCCGACGGGCGGTTACCGCGAATCTGGGAAAATTCCTGCGCGAGCTTCTGTGAGACGGCGGCGAGTGCTCCTTCGAGGTCCTTTACGAGAGTTTCCGATATGGTCATAAAGATATTAGGCCTAAAGATTCATGAGCTGGAGGCGGGGGTTCAGGGGAAAATCGGCGAGGGCGCCGTAGAGCGCAAGCGTCTTGTGCCACAGGGCGGCGTTCGCTTTCGCGGGCTTCTCCCACGCCAGGGTTATTATCACCGCTTCCAGGAATCGGCGCAAGGAGAAGTCGTCCGGCTCGATGAGCTTTTTCACAAATTCCTTCCGCGCCGCGCGCGGCGTCCTCAGGAATTTTTCCGCCCGCGCAAGTTCCGCCGCGAACGCTTCGTCGTGCGCCAGACGCCATGCAAGCCCCGGCTTGCCGAGCGCCCTCCTCGCAAATGTCGTGGCGTCGGTTTTTTTCGTCGCATCGATCCATGCCGCAATCGCGGCCTCCGGAACGGTGCCGAAGGAAATGCCCTGCAGGCGCGAGCGGATGGTGCCGAGGATGCGTTCCGGATCGGAGGTGATAAGCACGAGGAGCGATGATACCGGAGGCTCTTCGGTGATCCTGAGAAGCGCATTCTGCGCTTCGATCGTCAAAAGCTCCGCATCATCAATGATAAGCGTCCGCCGGGGGCTCGCGTTCGGCCTCTGCCAGAGAAAGTTCTTCGCCTCGCGCACCGCATCGATGCCGATCGTATTCCCCTCGCCGCGGACCACGATTTTTTCGTCCTGCAGAACCTCTTCCGCGGTCGGCGCCGCGAACGCTCCCTTTTCAAGAAAATGCGCAAAGGCGCGCGCCACGGTCCGCTTACCGACCATCGAAGGACCGAAGAAAAGATAGCCGTGCGAAAGCCGCCCTTCCCGGGAAAGCCTTTCGAGGTCGTGCACGATCGCTTCGTGGCCAAGAACCTTCGGCATACAGCGCGCTTATCGCTTGTTCAAAAGGGTCCGCTTGTAGGTATCGAGGTGGTTCAGGATGAGGCCGGTGCCTTTCGCCACGCAGAAAAGCGGGTCCTCGGCCACATAGGCCTGCACGCCGAGGAAGCGTTCGAAGAATTCCGGCATGTGGTGGAGCTGGACGGAACCTCCGGAAAGGATGATCCCCTTCTCCATGATGTCCGCCACGAGCTCCGGCGGCGTGACGTTAAAAACGGCCTGCACCGAGCTCGCGATCTCGACGAGCAGCGGGTTCAGCGCCTCGGCGATCTCGTTCGAGTTGATCGTAATGTCCTTTGGAAGGCCCGTGATAAGATCGCGGCCGCGCACCTGATACTCAAGTTTCTCCTTGGTCGGCATCGCGGATCCAATACTGATCTTCACCGCCTCGGCGGTCTGTTCGCCTATCGCGAGGGCGTACTTCTTTTTGATGTAGTCCATGATCGCCTGATCGAACTTGTTGCCCGCGATCCTCAAGCTGTTCCACGACACGATATTCCCGAGGGCGATCACCGCCTGTTCGGACGTGCCGCCTCCGATGTTCACGATCATGTTCCCCGAACGGGCGTTGATCGGGATGCCCGCGCCAAGGGCCGCAAGGATCGGCTCGCGCACAATGAACGCGCTCCCCGCGCCCGCTTCGCGCGCGGCGTTCATCACCGCGCGGCGCTCGGTCTGCGTGATGCCCGCCGGGACCGAGATCACGACGTCCGGCTTCACGATATTCAGCCATCCCGAGGCCTTGCTCACGAAATACGTAAGCATCGCTTTCGTAATATAGTAGTCGGCGATCACGCCGTCCTTCAGCGGCCGGTATGCCACAATCTCGTCGGGCGTTCGGCCGATCATTTCCTTCGCCTCTGACCCCACCGCAAGCACCGTGTTGTCGGGCCTCGTAAGGGCGACAATCGTCGGCTCATTGATGATGAACCCCCTCCCAGGCACAAAAACCACCGTATTCGCGGTCCCCAAATCGATCCCTATTTTCTTGCGGAACATAGGGATATTGTAGGCGAAAACCGCGCGGAAGGCAAAATGCACCTCCAGCATATATTTTCTGACGAGAATAGTCTCGTCAGAAAAATACTACAGATTCTACTTTTTTGATTTATTCAATTATGAAAAAATCCCGCGCCAGCCAATGCAGTAGCGCGGGACATAACCGCCACCCCTCTTTCAGTGAGGGTGACATTTCGCTCGATACCCCGAGCGAATCAGCACGAAAAACAGATAAACAAAACCCGAGCTGTACCCTACCGCCGCGGGTGTACCGTCCGTAGGAACTCCCTGAAAAAATTTCTCGAAGTCGCTCAGGTGGAGGAGTTCCGCTGAGACACCAATACTGTGCCACAGTATTGGCGCCACGAGTATCCCCGCAATTGAGATGAATGCGCTCATCCCGACTAGGTCGCCTAGCGGATGCTCCGCAAAAATATCCCAACCGATCCCGAGAACTGTCACGGGCAGGATCAGGCCGAGGGCAACATGGAATAAGTCGCTCAACGTATGCACTTCTACGCCAGCAGCTGCGCTCCAGCCAAGGAGCACAAACCATGCACCAGCGCACCATAGCAAAAAACTGAAAAACTTTTTCATCTCCCTCTTTCCTCCTTTTCAAAGGACGATTGTATTATACCGCAATTATATAGATTGTCAAGCGCGGCTGGTATTGTGCACACACATATGGCGGACTCCGTAGAATCAGGGGCTATCGATCCAAACGTTCGGGAGCGCACGCCCTACGCCCTCCTGATCTCCGCGCCGAGCTGGCGCAAGCGGCCGTCGATGTGCTCGTAGCCGCGATCGATCTCACTGATGCCGCTTACCTCCGAAACCCCATCCGCAATGAGCGCGGCGAGGATATCGAGCATGCCGGAGCGGAGATCGCGCACCGCGAGCTTCGCACTGCGCAAGGGCGTCGGCCCTTCGATCGTCGCGTAATGGTAATAGCCCTTGCCGGCGAAGCGGCATCCGGAGAACGGGCATTCGTTCGCCACGGCAATCTTCGCCCCCATACGATTGAGGTCTTCGGCATAGCCAAAACGCTCTTCATAGATCGTTTCATGGATGGTCGACCGGCCCTCGGCCTGCGTAAGCAGGGCGACAAGCGGTTGTTGCCAGTCCGTCATGAAACCCGGGTGCACTGCCGTCTCTATTTGAAGCGCGCGCAGGGCGCCCGCATGGGGTCTGAAAAAAGCAATCCCGTCATCCGCCACTTCGTACTCCGCCCCCATGCGGCGGACGGAATTCAGAAACGTGATGAGGTCGTCCTGCCGCGCGTCCTTCACGAGAATCCTCCCGCCCGTCGCGATCGCAAGACACGCGAAAGAAACCGCCTCGTTGCGGTCCGGAATGATGCGGTGGTGCACGCCGTGGAGCTTCGCGACTCCTTCGATCGTGATCGTGCGCGGCGGGGCAAGCTCGATGATCGCGCCCATCTTCTGAAGCATCTTCACGAGGTCCACGATCTCGGGCTCAAGCGCGGCGTTCCGTATGACCGTCTTCCCCTTGGCGAGCACCGCGGAGAGAATCACGTTTTCCGTGGCACCCACGCTCGGGAATCGGAGCTCGACCTCCGCGCCGTGGAGTCCCTGCGGCGCCCAGGCGCGATAGCTCCCTTTCGTTATCTCGAGGCGGGCGCCGAGCTTCGCGAGCGCCTCAAGATGGATGTCGACCGGACGCGCGCCCAGCTTGTCCCCCCCAAGAACCGGCACCTCGGCCTCCCCCGCCCGCGCGAGGAGCGGTCCGAGGGCAAGGATCGGGATGCGGTTGCGGCGCGTGAGTTCGGGCACGCGATTCCGTTTGATCACGGGCGTCGCGATCTTCGCCACTGATCCCACGATCTCGATTTCGCTTCCGATGGTCGTAAGGAGTTCCGTGATGATCCCCACCTCCCCTATCTCCGGAACGTTTTCAAGAATACACGGCTCGTCCGTGAGCAAGGTCGCGACCATCATTTTGGAAACCGCATTCTTCGCGCCCGCGAGCTTGATCTCGCCGAAAAGCGGCCTGCCCCCCGTGATGATGAAGGTGTCAGCCATGGAGGCGTGCACTGAGCCACGCGGCGAGCGCGGAGATCGCGACCCGTTCCTGTTCCCCCGTATCGCGATCCCTCACGGTCACGGTGCCCTTGAGCGCGGGGTCGTCGCCGTCCCCCAGCGTGTCGAAGTCCACCGTGATACAGTACGGCGTGCCGATCTCGTCCTGCGCGTAATACCGCTTGCCGATGTTCCCGCGATCATCCCATGCGACAGGGAAACGCGCGCGAAGATCGTCGTAGATCTCACGGGCGGACGCCACGAGTGCGGGCTTGTTCGCAAGGAGCGGGAAGATCGCCGCGCGGTACGGCGCGAGGTGCGGCGGAAGCTTGAGGATCACGCGGTCGCCTTCTTCGGCGTAGGCGTCGAGCATGACCATCGCCATGAGGCGGTTCACGCCCACGGCGGGCTCAATCACGTGCGGTGTGAACTTCCTTCCGGTCGCGGGATCCGTGTACGAAAGATCGGCACCGGAAAATTTGGCATGCTGGGAGAGGTCGTAATCCGTGCGGTATGCAAGTCCCCAGAGCTCCTTGAATCCGAAGGGGAAATCATATTCCAGATCCTCGGTCCGCTTGCTGTAAAAGCTCCTCTCTTCGTCGCCGTGCGGGCGCCACCTAAGGCGCTCCGGCCTTACGCCGAGATTCACCGTCACGAAGTCCCAGAGCGTTTTCTTCCATTCCTCGAAAAGCCCCTCCCATTCCGTCGCTTCGGGATCAAAGAAATATTCGAGTTCCGCCTGTTCGAACTCGAGCGTCCTGAAGATAAAATTCCCCTTCGTGATCTCGTTGCGGAAACTCTTCCCCAGCTGGCCCACGCCGAACGGCAGGCGCACGCGGGTCGAATCAATGATGTTCTTGAACGCTATAAATATCCCCTGCGCCGTCTCGCCGCGGAGATAAACCTTCGACTGCGCCTCTGGAACGATGCCGATGTGCGTCTCAAAAAGAAGATTGAATTTCCGCACCGGCGTCCAGTCGAATTTGCCGCAGGAAGGACACGGAATCTTCTCGTCCGCGATGATCCGGTCGAGCTCCTCGTTGCTCTGCCCTTCGACGCTCACCTTCCTCCCCTTCTTTTCCATATAATCCTCGATAAGGTGATCGGCCCGCGTGCGCGTGTGACACTTCCGGCATTCCACCATGGCGTCCACGAGTCCCTGGACGTGTCCGGATGCCTCCCAAACCTTCGGATGGAGAATGATGGACGAATCGAGGCCCACGACATCGCTCCGGCGTTCGACGAAAACCCGCCACCACTCGTTCTCTATGTTTCGCTTGAGCTCGACGCCCGCCGGTCCGTATTCGTAGGTATTCGCGAGGCCCCCGTAAATCTCCGAGCCGGGGAACACGAACCCGCGCCGCTTGGCGAGCGCGACGACCTTCTCCATCAATTTTTCATCACGTTTCGGTGCGTTCATGCGATTATTGCGCCACGTGCCGGTCGGCGTTCTGCGAGATGCTCGTGTCGTAAGGAATGTCGGTGTTCACCGGGTTCGCCTTCGCCGTGAGGGTTTCTCCCGTGTAAACGTCCGTCCCCGTGAGCGTCGTGGCGCCGAGGAGCGTCACGCTCTGCCCCACCTGGTTCACCGCGGGCGTATTGGCGACCTGGATGATCGCCTCCGCGGGCGCGCCGATCACGCCGGTCGTCGCGGGGATGAAAGGCAGTGTCCAGCTCACAAGCCCGGTCGCGGAATCGCAGGTCGGGGCGGCGGATACATTGCTTGTGATCTTTCCGGTGCAGGTCGTTCCCGACTGGAGATACGCCGAGACCGTCGTGCTCGCAAGGTCGGTCGAATAATTCGTGATGTCCCAGTGGATCGTATACTCCGTCGTCTGGTTGACGCGCGGCGGATACGGCCCCGCGTTCACGATCCCCGCCTTCGCGTCGCTCCGGTACGCCCTCGCGGTCAGCGCGACCGCGCCGCCCACCTTGGTGTCGAGCGTGGCCACGGACACGGTCGAACTCGCCGAAGTGCCCGGCGGCACCGTGGGAGAAGAGATGCGCGCGGAGACCCGCAGGGCGTAATTCTTGTCGCTCAGAAGGCGGATCGGGAATGACGGCTTCGCCTTCACCTGGATGTTCACCGTACCGGAAGCCCCCGGCGCGACGGCAAGCAATGCCGGCGTGTTCGCGCCGTACCACGTCACCACGTTCGAAACGGAACTGAACGAGCCGTTCGTCTGCAGGGTCGAGAAATCATACATGCTCCCGACCAAGGCCGCCTTGAGCGTCACGTTCTGGAAGGTGACGTTCGACGTATTCGTGTACGTGATGGCATAGGTAAGCGTGTCGCCGGCTGAGGCCACGTAATCCGCGCCGTTCGTGAGCGCGACCGAAAGACCGAGGGGCGAGGCGCCGAGCGTGAGGGTCGCCGTCTGATTGGTGAGCGTATATGCGTTCCCGCCCACGTCCCCGGTGAGAGTTCCCTGGAGCGCATACGAGGCGTTTTCGGGGCCGACCACGTTCCCCATGATCGTGATGCTTCCGCTCCCCGCCGCGGGAACGGTACCGAGGTCCCACGTGTTGTTTCCGATTCCCGACGGAGGCACCGTACTCCCCGTGAAGGTAAAGGTCGGCGGATATTGCGCGGCGAGGACCACGTTCTGGAACGCGTGCGAGGTGTTATTGGTGTAGCCGAGCACCAGGGAAAAATTCTGCCCGCTGAAAATGGCCGAGGGCGCCGCAAAGTTCAGACCGATTGCCGGGCCGCCGACCAGAAGATCCGCGCCGCCGTCGGTCTCGAACTGCGACTTGGGCGACGCATCGGTGCTATAGACGAGCTTCGCCGTAAGGTGCTGGACACTGTCCGGATTGCCCGTCGCGATAAGCGTAAAGGTCTGGGGGCTCACGCTTCCCGGACCGAGATCGCCGAGCGACTGATCCATCACCCGTTGGGATGGCCCCTGCGCCGCGAAGGAAATATTATCGGGAAGCAGGATCGAAAGCGACGCTCCTTTCAGGATGTTCGAGGAATAATTCGAGATGGTGACGGTGATACTGAAGGGATCTCCCGTCAGGATCTGGCTCGGCGGCGCGAAGTTGATGGCGACGTTCGGCCCCGCGGGCGTCCGCATGAAAAAAATATAAAACACGCCGGCGAGGAAGATGGCGAAGAATACGATCGACGCCCAGAGCACCGCGTGGCTCTTTCGCGGAGGACGGACCGGATCCCTGGATCCGGCTCCTCCTCCCGGCGCTCCTCCCGAATCCCCCGAGGACTTCGCGGCGCCGACGGGCCGCTCGGCCTCGGCGGGCGGTTCATACCGGTATTCCTTCTTCGGACTCCCCCAGACGGAGTTCGGATTATACGGTGCCATTTGTTAGTAATATTAGCGCATCGGGCCTTATTTTTGAAGCGCACGCGTCGCACAGAAAATCCTGGCGCGGGATAAGGAATGCGGCGGCCGCCTCCCGGCCGCATTGCGCGCATACCGCGCCCTCCGGATCCCAGCCCTGGATACGGAGAATCTCCCGCCACGAAAAGCGTCCCTCCGTGAGCGCGCTCCATAATGCTTCATCCGCATCCCCTTCCGCGAGGATAGCGGCAAGGCGCCCGAGGTTCGGCAGGGCGGCATAAAGACGTCCCGTGCCGAGCGCGTCCACGATCTGGGTTCCGTTGCCGTGATTCTTCTCGACGAACCGCACCTGCGCGAGCGTACCCGGCTCAAGGTGCCCCGCGAGCTTCGACGTAATCTTCCTCACGCTCGTCGCTTTGCCGCTTATTTTCCCGAAACGCCTGGTGAAGAAAACATACCGGGCATCGAAGTCCTTATAGGGTTCCTTGCTGAGCACCAGCGCATCGGTGACGTATTCGAGCATCCCCTATATAATAGAATGACGATGGCAAAATACGAAATAAAACTTCTGCGCCGGGCCGAAGTGGCCGCCGGAACCATGTCCTTCTTCTTCGAAAAACCGGCCGGGTTCACGTTCAAGCCGGGACAAAACGCCGACTTCACCCTGATCGATCCCGCGGAACCGGACCCGGAAGGCCACACGCGCACCTTCACTATTGCGAGCGCTCCCTTCGAACCGGAGCTCATGGTAGCGATGCGCATGCAGGACACCGCATTCAAGCGCGCCCTCGGGAGAATGGCGCCGGGCGTGGCGGGCGCGCCAGGCGGCTCGATCCTTATGGAAGGCCCGATGGGATCCATGACGCTTCAGAACGATGCCGGGCGGCCGGCGGTGTTCATCGCAGGCGGCATCGGGATCACGCCCTTCGTGAGCATGATCCGGGAAGCAACGCACCGGGGGCTTCCTCACGAACTGTTCCTTTTCTATTCGAACCGTACTCCGGCGGATGCGGCATTCCTCCGCGAACTGACCGACCTCCAGAACGAGAACCATCGCTTCCATCTCGTCCCCACCATGACGCAGGCGAACGAGGATGCCTGGGACGGCGAAACCGGTCGTATCGACGGCGCGATGATCTCAAAATATCTGGCGCGCTTTGCGAGGCAGCCGGGCGACGCCATCTTCTATATTGCCGGCTCCTTCGCCATGGCGACCGCGGCGCGCGGCGTACTTGACGGACTCGGCGTGGACAGCGATTTTGTGAAGGCGGAAGAATTCGCGGGATATTAGGGTGCCACTGCTGATGTTGCCGAAAAGAGTACGGCAACAGTGGCTTTCTCTTGCGCGGATTCCGGCGCTTCCTTACTGGCGCTTCAGATATTCTTCGCGGCTCATGAGCCCCTTCATGTCGGCAAGACGATCCAAAAAAACGCGCCCTTCCAGATGGTCGTATTCGTGCTGAATGACACGGGCAAGGAGGCCGTGTGCGTTCATGGTGAAGCGCTTCCCCTTTTCGTCATACGCCGAAACCACGACTCCTTCGGGGCGCCTCACTTCGGCGAAGAGGCCGGCGTACGCCACGCTTCCACACCCTTCGCCGCCTTTCGCGGTCTTTACCGAACGGCGGAGGATCGCCGGATTGATGAAAACTCTGAGGCCGTCCGGGTCGGCATTCCGCCTCGAGGGCGTTGTGCGGATCTCGCTCACGAAAATCCTGACACCGACCCCGATCTGCGGCGCCGCCATGCCGACGAGATCGTACTCGCGCATCGAATCCACGAGGTCGCGGACGATCTTCCGTACGGGCACCGAGGTGACGGCGGCCGCCGGAACCGCTTTCGCCTTCCGGCGGAGCACGGGATTCCCTATCTGCGTGGTACGGCGGATCGACATGAATTTAATCCCCTAGATCCAAAAGCTTCAGAAGGAGCGGAAATTCCTTATACGGCTGTTTAAATTTATCCGAGCCCATATGCCCTTGTCCATGTAAAATAATCTGCGTTCCGCCGAGACGATCGAACATTTCTCTCCCCTTCTTATCATCGGCACCCCAAGGATCATTATCCGAATTG
Organism: bacterium; assembly: GCA_021780195.1. Classification (GTDB taxonomy): domain Bacteria; phylum Patescibacteriota; class Minisyncoccia; order UBA6257; family 2-01-FULL-56-20; genus JAJXZE01. The sequence continues at coordinate 13,646 of JAJXZE010000015.1, forward strand.
ATAAAAATAATATCATTCACGCGTTCGCGTATATTTTCCCAAAGAAAGGGCATGATTTGTCGAGTACTTGCTTGATCATCGCCGAGCGGAGAGGCAAATCCAGCGACTAAAATCGCTTGCTTTATCTTGATATTAATGCGATCGAGAATACCGACTATTAGCGTGGCACCGGAGGAATGGCCGACCAGTATTGTCTCCTCGTCAAATATCCCGTTTTTTAATACATATATCAACTGCTCATTAATGTCGGGCTGGTTGGTATTGGGTAGCTGCGGGACCCAGACTGAACATCCACGCTTCTCCAGCGCGGCACGAAGCCAAGGAAGCCAGAAAGAAGCGGGAGTACCACCGTGGCCGTGGAGGAGAATCACATTCTTCATGAGTTAATTATAACCCCTTTAAAAATCTACACCGTACATTGCGATAATCAACGCCACGACCGCGGATGCAAATACAACCAGTTCAAGGATGAGTTCGAGGCTGAACATCAGATAATCCTTAAGCCACATAGAGTTTCCAAACTGCGCCGCGATTAAATGTGCTCGACTTCGTCCTCTGTTGTGCGCGGGAGAGGACTCGAACCTCCATGCCTTTCGGCACACGCACCTCAAGCGTGCTCGTATACCATTTCGACACCCGCGCATTATTTTGTCAACCCTCTCCCCTCGGTCGCAAGCGCCTGCTCGATCTTTTCCCTCTTGCGGGAGAGACAAACCACGTGAGCATTATAATACAACTTCGGCAATAATTTCAACGACTCCGCGCCCGCGACGCGGGGGCCTACAGCGACGTATCGAGCTTCCGCCTGATACGTGCGCCGGAAATGCCGCGCACGAAATACAGCTTCGCGCGGTGGACTTTTTTCGGAGAGGAAACCACCTGGATTTTCTGGATCGAGGGCGAATGGATCGGGAACACGCGTTCCACGCCGACGCCCGCGAGCACCGTCCTCACGGTAAAGGTCGCACCCGCTTCCGCGCCGTGCTTCCGTGCGATCACGAGACCCTCGAACGGGGTCTTGCCTTCGTACACCCGGACCTTGGCGCCTGGCTTCACTTTCTTCATTACGTCTTCAGAGATCATGGTATTAATAGATAACAGATAAAACCGCGAACGTCAAACCGCAGTGCGCGACGCGCGCTATCCTGCGAGCTCCTTGATCTTGCCGATCAGGTCGTCGATCGAAATTTTCACCTTGACAAAATATTCCCTGGCGCCCAGCTGGCGCGCCTTCTCTATGTCGGAATCCTGCGCAAGATTCGAAAGGATCATGACGGGAACGCTTTCGAGTCCCGGCGTGATGGAGATCGTCTGCAGGACCTCGAACCCGGTCACCTTCGGCATGATAAGGTCGAGAATGATGAGTGCCGGGCGTTCGGTCTTCAGGGCCTGTACCGCCTCCTCGCCGTCAAACGACTGCAGAACCGCAAACCCTTCTTTTTCGAGACGCGCCTTCATGAGGGACGACAAAAAACGGTCGTCCTCGATGATCATTATTTTTTTTGCGTCGTCAGGCATGCCTTGTTTGCATTATAGCACATTCCAAAGAGCTTTTTAGTTGCCCCAATCTTGGTTCACCGCGGAATTGCGGTTCCCCAATCGACTGTTATACATTCAATGTATAGTTTAATTGATCCACGCACAGCTTCCGCTACGCGTGCCTTGTTACGACTTTTGCCATGTCACCGAGCTTATCCTTATCCCCAAAAGGAGATTTCAGATACTCCCGGCTCCCTTGCAATGACGGGCAGTGAGTACAGGACTCGAGAACGTATTCACCGCAGCGTGGCTGATCTGCGATTACTAGCGATTCCGGCTTCATGGAGGCAGGTTTCAGCCTCCAATCCGAACTGGGGCCGTGTTTGATGGGATTAGCTCCCCCTTGCGGGTTGGCAACCCATTGTCGCGGCCATTGTAACACGAGTGTAGCCCAGGGCATCAAAGGGCCATGCTGATCTGACGTCATCCCCTCCTTCCTCCCAGCCTTGAACGCGCGAACTTTCGTTCCTGCGCTCGAGGCTGGGCAGTTTCGAGTGACACGTATAACACTCGATAGGGGTTGCGCTCGTTACCCCACTTAAGGGAACACTTCAAAGCACGAGCTGACGACGACCATGCAGCACCTGCGTATGCTGTCCTTGTGAGAAGGCCCGCGTTTCCGCGAACCGTCAGCATACATTTCAAGCCCTGGTAAGGTTCCTCGCTTAGTGTCGAATTAAACCTCATGTTCCACCGCTTGTGCGAGTCCCCGTCTATTCCTTTGAGTTTTAGCCTTGCGGCCGTACTTCCCAGGCGGCAGATTTAACGCGTTAGCTACGCCACTCCGAGGGTCGATACTCGAAACAGCAAATCTGCATCGTTTAGGGCGTGGACTACAAGGGTATCTAATCCTTTTTGCTCCCCACGCTTTCGCATCTCAGGGTCAGGAAGGTCCCAGTGCACTGCCTTCGCCTTTGGTGTTCCGCACGATATCAACGGATATTACCCCTACACCGTGCGTTCCATGCACCTCTAACCCCCTCTAGTCTTGTCGTATCTCCTGCACTTCCACCGTTGGGCGGTGGGCTTTAACAGAAGACGCACAAAACCCCCTACATGCTCTTTACGCCCAATAAATCCGGATAACGCTTGAGGTCTACGTTTTACCGCTGGTGCTGGCACGTAGTTACCCACCTCTTTCCGTACGGCACTCATCGCGCGCAGCGCGTTATTGACGATTGTCGTGCATTCCATGCTCTGGATGCGGTTACACTGCATCTACAGACATGAGGCGCGCTCAATCTTCAATATCGTGCTACGCACGATTGTTACCGTACTACCGCAGTTTACGACCCGAAGGCCTTCATCCTGCACGCGGCGTCGCTCGATCAGGCTTTCGCCCATTGTCGAATATTCTCGACTGCTGCCTCCCGTAGGAGTACGAGCCGTGTCTCAGTCTCGTCGTTGGGGGTC
>JAJXZE010000013.1 GCA_021780195.1 bacterium
GGCATCAAGGTGATCGACGCCCTGATCCCGATCGGGCGCGGACAGCGCGAACTCATCATCGGCGACCGGCAGACCGGGAAAACCGCCGTGGCGCTCGATGCCATCCTGAACCAGATGAACGACAAGGGGCGTCGCACCCCTATCTGCATTTACGTCGCGGTCGGCCAAAAGGAATCAAAGATCGTGAAGATCGCGGAGACGCTCAAGAAGTACGACGCCATGAAGTACAGCATCATCGTCTCCGCGCCCGCGTCGTCGCCTGCGGCGCTCTGGTATCTCGCGCCGTACGCAGGATGCGCGATCGGCGAATTTTTCCGCGACAAAGGCGAGGACGCGCTCATCGTCTATGACGACCTTTCGAAGCATGCCTGGGCATACCGCCAGATTTCGCTCCTCCTCCGGCGTCCGCCGGGCCGCGAAGCGTATCCGGGCGACATTTTTTACCTCCATTCGCGGCTCCTCGAGCGCGCGGCGAAGCTTTCGAAGGAAAAAGGCGGCGGGTCGCTGACGGCGCTCCCGATCGTCGAGACCCAGCTCGGCGACGTGACGGCGTATATTCCGACGAACATCATCTCGATCACGGACGGGCAGATCTACCTTGAGTCCGATCTCTTCAACCAGGGGCAACGGCCGGCGCTCAACGTCGGCATCTCCGTGTCGCGCGTGGGTTCCGCGGCGCAGACGAAGGCGATGAAGAAGGTGGCGGGCAAGCTCCGCCTCGAGCATGCGCAGTTCCGCGAGCTCCAGGCGTTCGCGCAGTTCGCGACGGACGTCGACGAAGTGACGCGCGCGCGCATCCTCCAGGGCCAGAAGATCAACGAGGTACTGAAGCAGGACGACCTCGCCCCGCTTCCCGTGGAGGAGCAGGTATGCGTGTTCTACGCGGTGCTCAACGGTTATTTCGGGGACATTGCCGTGGAGGACGTCAGGAAGACCGAAGCGGCCCTGCTCGACTATCTGCGCCGGCTCCACGAGGAGGACGTCCTCGCGCCCATCCGCGCGAGCGGCGAATTCGCCGAAGCGACCGAAAAGAAACTCCAGGAGGCCCTGAATGGCTTCCTCGGCAAATAACATGGAATCCGCACAGAACCTCAAGCGGCGCATGAAGAGCGTGAAGAACATCGGCCAGATCACGAAGGCGATGGAGCTCGTCGCGGCCACCAAGATGCGGCGCAGTCAGGAGCTCGCCCTCAATTCCCGGCCGTACGCCTATACGGCGATCGAGATCCTCGCAACGCTTTCAAACCTCGACCGCGTGGCCCTGCCCGAGCTTCTGCGGGGGCGCGAGGTCAGGAAGACCGCGTTCCTCATGGTGACGTCGGACAAGGGGCTCGCCGGATCCTTCAACAGCTCCGTCATACGGAAATTCGAAAAATACGTGAAGGAAAACACCGTCGATCTCCGCGATCCGCGGTACGTCTTTATTGCGATCGGGCAGAAATCGAGGTCATATTTCGAGCGCCGCGTGCCCGCGGTCGCGGCCTCGTTCATCAGGGTGGGAGATTACATGAGACCGGAAGAAGTCGCTCCGATCTCCGACTATCTCATCAAGGGCTACCGCGAGGGGGTGTTCGACGAAGTGGTGCTTTTTTCCACGGTCTTCGTGACGGCGCTCCGACAGGAGGTTTTCGTCCGCCAGATCCTTCCGGTGAGCTTCGAGAAGATCAGGGAAAGCTTTGCGCTTCTGGTTCCGGAATCGGGGAAATATTCGCAGTACATCGACACGGCCACCCTCGAGGACGGGCGCGCGCGGGAGTATCTGATCGAGCCTTCGGCCGGGGAGATCCTTGAAGAGCTTGCGGCCCAGCTTCTCATGACCCGCATCTACCACGCGATCCTCGAGGCGAACGCGTCCGAGCACTCGGCCCGCCGCGTGGCGATGAAGAACGCTTCGGAGAACGCCGCCGAGCTTTCGGAAAATCTCACGGTCGAATATAATAAATCGCGCCAGGCGGCCATCACGCGGGAGATCATCGAGGTGACCTCCGGCGCGCAGTCCTTCGGGCAATAGCGCCAGCGCGCCATCACACCAATGAACAAAGGAAAAATAACGCAGATCATCGGGCCGGTCGTCGACGTCGACTTCGGGGAGAAGGCGGCCCTGCCGCCGATCTATAACGCGCTTCGCGTGAAGCTCGGTGCGGGGGAAATCATCGCGGAGGTTGTGAAGCACCTGGAACCGGGCAAGGTGCGCGCCATCTCGCTCTCGCCGACGGACGGCCTTGAGCGCGGCGCGGCCGTGGAGGACACCGGGAAAATGATCGAAGTGCCGGTGGGGGAGGAAACCCTCGGCAATATGTTCGATGTCGCCGGCAATGTCCTCACCGTGCCCAAGAAGCCGTTCAAAAAATATCTTCCCATCCACCGCGAAGCGCCGAAATTCACCGAGCAGTCCACGACGACCGAGGTTTTCGAAACCGGCATCAAAGTGATCGACCTTATCTGCCCCTTCATCAAAGGAGGCAAGGTCGGCCTCTTCGGCGGCGCGGGCGTCGGCAAGACCGTGCTCCTTCAGGAACTCATCCGCAACGTTGCCGAAGTGGGCGGCGGCGTGTCGGTCTTCGCGGGCGTCGGCGAGCGCACGCGCGAGGGCAACGATCTCTATAACGAAATGAAGGAATCGGGCGTCATCGACAAGACCGCGCTCGTTTTCGGGCAGATGAACGAGGTGCCTGGCGCGCGCGCCCGCGTCGCGCTCTCGGCGCTCACGATGGCGGAATACTTCCGCGACGAGGAGGGGAAGAACATCCTGCTCTTCATCGACAACATTTTCCGCTTCTCGCAGGCGGGCTCCGAGGTCTCGACGCTCCTCGGTCGCATGCCGAGCGCCGTGGGCTACCAGCCGACCTTGGCGTCCGAGATGGCGGAGCTTCAGGAGCGAATTACGTCGACCACCAAGGGCTCTATCACGTCCGTGCAGGCCATTTACGTTCCGGCGGACGATATCACGGACCCGGCGCCGGCAACGACCTTCAGCCATCTCGATTCGACCGTCGTACTCTCGAGGGCTTTGACCGAGATCGGCATCTATCCCGCCGTCGATCCGCTCGCTTCGAATTCGAGCGCGCTCGATCCCAAGATCATCGGCCGCGAGCACTACGAGGTTGCGCTCGAGGTCCAGCGTACGCTCCAGCGGTATCAGGAGCTCCAGGACATCATCTCGATCCTCGGCATCGAGGAACTCTCGGACACCGACCGCAACACGGTGAACCGCGCGCGCAAGATCCAACGCTTCCTTTCCCAGCCGTTCTTCGTCGCCGAGGCCTTCACCGGCCGCGCGGGGAAGTACGTGCCGCTCAAGGACACCATCAGGAGTTTCAGGGAGATCCTCGATGGCAAGCATGACGACAAGCCGGAGGAAGCGTTCTACCTAAAGGGCGGCATCGACGAAGTAACCGCATGACCCTCGGCGTCTATTCACTCCAGAAGGTCCTGTTCCAGGGCGAAGCGTCCGAGGTGAATTGCCGCACCCGCACGGGGGAGATCACCGTACTCGACCATCACCGGCCCCTCATCACCGTGCTTGAGCGCGGCGTGATGAAGATTGTTGACGACAATGGAAAAGAATGGTATATTCCTGTAAGCTCCGGATTGCTCAAGATGGACGAGGGCAACCAGGCGAAAGTTTTGGTGGAGGAGGCCGAACACTAGTGATAAATACCTTTTCGATGGAAAAGATTTTTCCGTTCGTGTCGCCAAAGGAGCATTATACCGCCGATGTAACGGTGGTGTGGTGCTTTGATGCGCGCTTTCGTCCGTTGTTCAATGCGTACCTTCAATCGAGAGGGTTTGCAGAGAACAGGATCGATGAAATAAAATGCGCGGGCGGTGCGAGAGCTCTTGCGGTCGGAAGTCCCGACCGAGATCCTATCTTGGAGCAGGTGAAAAAGTCTGTCCTGCTCCACAATCCGCAAACCGTGATCCTGATGGATCATATTGATTGCGGTTATACCGGCGGGTCGAAGGCCTTCGAGGGCCGCGAACACGAGATCGACGATCATCGGAGGACGCTCCAGGAAAGTATTAAGACGGTTAGAGAAGCGATCCCCGGGGTAACGATCGAAGCCATTTTCGCGGATTTCGAAGGAGTCCACCTGTTGTAGTTTTGCTGGGCAGGGGAGGGAAATTGTGTGGTGCGAGCTGAGGAGGATTCTCCCAGCTCATTTTTTTATCCTTTCTGCCGGCGTGCGGTATAATAGAACCCATATGAAGCTTCCATTCCTCGGTTCGCGGCTTGTCGTCTTTACTGCCCATCCGGATGACGAGGGTCTTGCGGCGGGCACGATGTACGAAAACCACAGGGCGGGAGGGAAAACGTTTTTGATCTGCGCGACTTCCGGTGAAAAAGGGAAGTCGCATCTTGCGCGTCCGGTCTCGGATGCGGCGCTTGCGCGCATCCGCCGCGGGGAGCTCCGCGCGGCGGCGAAAGCGCTGAAGATCGACCGCGTCATATTTTTTGGATTTCCCGATGCGGGAGTGCGCGCGAATGCCGCGCGGCTTTATGCGAAGGCGGTCCCCGTCATCACCCGCCTCAAGCCTGACCGCATCGTAAGCTTCGGTCCCGACGGCGTGAGCGCACATTGGGACCACATCACGGTCGGGCGCGTGGCGCGCCGCATCGCCAAAAAGCTCAAGACGCCGCTCGCGGCTTTCACCCTCACGCCGGAGGTCATCAGGGTCCGCCGGAATCAGAAAACCATGTTTCTCAAACGGCGGAAATTCGGGAAATACGCCGGCATTCCGGAACTTCGCGAAGGGGATATAAAAATAAAGATCAATGCCGCGGTAAAGCGCCGCGCCATGCGCCATCACGTTTCGCAGTTCGGTACCAGGCCGCCCTTCGCGGAGCTTCCCAAAACCCTTCGTGATAAAATGATGGGGTACGAATATTTTGTGGAAGAAAAAATATGAAGGATTTCACGGAAAGAGTCTGCGACGTTGTGGCGCGCATTCCGAAAGGGAGCACGCTTACGTATAAAGAGGTTGCCCGCCGGGCGGGGAGACCGAACGCGTATCGCGCGGTGGGGAATATCATGCACCGCAATCCGGACACGAAGCGCGTGCCGTGCCATCGCGTGGTGCGCTCGGATGGCGATCCGGGCGGCTATGCGCGCGGGCGGAGGGCCAAGGTCGCTATCCTAAAGAGCGAAGGCGCCCTGCGGTAAACGTCTAAGCGCCGCGTCCCCATGCTTGATCGCATCGCAAAAATTATCGCCATCGGCCTCGGCGTGATCATTATCGTTCTCCTCGCGGTGCTCATCTTCGTGAATCCGCCGCGTGCGGACCACGGCGGCGCGGCCGCGGCTCCGGGTGCGGGAAGCGGTGCTGGTGGCGGCGCGGCGCAGGGAGGGCAGGACGGCGCGGGCGCGCCGGTCGCCACGACGCCCGCACTCTCCGCGGACAGGCGGCTCGAAGTGGATGCCCCGCGGGCGGGAGCGCTCGTCGTCTCGCCGCTCGTGGTTGCGGGAACCGTGACGGGCGGCGGATGGTTCTTCGAGGCGTCGTTCCCCGTCAAAGTACTCGACGCGCAGGGGAATATCCTCGGTCAGGGCGTGGCCCGTGCCTCGACGGACTGGATGTCCGCGGGCGCGGTCCCCTGGAGCGCGAGTATCGCTTTCGAGGCGCCGAACTCGGCCACGGGGACCGTCGTTTTCATGAAAGATAATCCTTCGGGCGCGCCGGAAAACGCCGGCGAATTACGGTTGCCGGTGCGGTTCGAATAAGGGACGGAGCAGAGGAGCGGCGCGGGAGGGCGCCATGCGGAAGCGTATAATAAAAGGAAAGGCCATGAGACACTACATCTGCACCGGCGAGTGCGATGGGATATCGGAAAAGCCGGGGGTATGCCAGTCGGCGACCTGCACGAAGCACGGCGAACCGCTCGCGGAGTGCGACTGCCGCGACGGAAAGCACTATCAGAAGAAGGACGAGAAGAAAAAATAGGCGCGGATGGTCTGTGCTGGGCGCGCAAACGTCGGTGGGCTTTAGGTCGCGCGTTACGCCGTCCGATAGCCCATGGCCTCTGCGAGGCGGCCGAGGGCAAGGACGAAGGCCGCGCGCCGGAGATCCGTCGCGAGCGCGGCCGATTTTTGATACACCGCTTCCGCTTCGCGGTCGAGAAGTTCCTTCAGCTTGGCATTGACCTCCATTTCCGTCCAGTATTCCTTTGCCAGATTCTGCTCCCATTCGAAAGTGGAGACAACGACGCCGCCGGCGTTCGCAAGGATGTCGGGGACGACGGGGATCCCCCGCGCGAAAAGCAGTTCGTCGGCCTCGGGCGTCACGGGTCCGTTCGCAAGCTCCAGGATGAATTTCGCCTTGATGCGCGCGACGTTTTCCCCCGTGATCTGGTTTTCGAGCGCCGCGGGGATAAGGACGTCGACGGGGAGTTCGAGGAGATCCGAGTTCGTGACGCTCCGCGCGCCCGGGAAGCCGTCGAGCGAGCCGTGCGTCTTCTTGTAAGCGGCGAGCGCCTTGAGGTCGATGCCTTCGTCCTTCACGATGCCGCCCTTCGAGTCGGAAACGGCCGTGATGCGGTGGCCGTGCGCGGCGAATATTTCCGCCGCATTCGCGCCCACGTTGCCGAAGCCCTGAACCGCGATCGTGCACGAGGCGGGAAGGGAATAATGCGGACGGAGCCGGTCAAAGACGTAGAATCCGCCGAGGCCGGTTGCCGCGCCGCGCCCTTCGGAGCCGCCGTGGTCGAGCGGTTTGCCGGTAAAGGTCGCGCCCGTCGCGTCGCCCGAGATCTTGGCGAACTCGTCCGCCATCCACGCCATGATTTCCGGCGTCGTGTTCATGTCCGGCGCGGGTACGTCCTTGCGGGGGCCGAGGAGATCCGCCATGCCGCGCACCCAGCCGCGGGAGAGCGCCTCGAGCTCGCGCTTGGAGAGCGTTTTGGGATCGACGGTCACGCCGCCCTTGCCGCCGCCCATAGGGATGCCCGCGACGGCGCACTTCAGGGTCATCCAGAAAGCGAGGGCCTTCACTTCGTTCACGTCCGTGTCCTTATGGTAGCGGATGCCGCCCTTGTACGGGCCGCGGGCGTTATTGTGTTCCACGCGATAGCCCTCGAAGATCTCCAGCCGTCCATCGTCCATCGCGACGGGGATCGATATGAGCACTTCGCGGTCGGGATGGGCCATGCGGGCGAGGAAGGCCTTGGGGAAAGGGTAGACCTCGGCCGCGCGGGCAAGCTGTTCCTGCGCGTTTTGAAAGGGGTTGTTCATGGGTTCAGTATAGCGCGCCCATGGTCGCCGTCCACGGTGTGATAGTGCATGTGCCAGATACTACGCGCCCGGGAGCGGAAATATTCCACGCGCCAGCCGCCAAAAACGAAAAGGAGTATAATAAGAGCACTATGATCGTCGACGATATCAAGAATTATCCGAAGCAATTCGAATATGAGCCGCTCGTCCAGAATGCGGGGAAGTTGAAGAAGACGAAGAAATTCGTCGTAGCCGGGATGGGAGGGTCGCATCTTGCGGCCGATCTTATCAGGGCGTGGCATCCCGAAACCGACATCATCATCTGGTCCGACTACGGGCTCCCGAAAGTGCCGGAAAAAGAGCTCAAAGAACGCCTCGTGATCGTGAGCTCGTACTCGGGGGCGACGGAGGAGACGATCGATGCCTTCAACGCGGCCCGCGAGAAGAAGCTTGCCGTCGCGGTCATCGCGGCGCGGGGAAAGCTTCTGAATCTTGCCGACAAGGCCAAGGTGCCGTACGTGGCGATGCCTGACTGGCACATGCAACCCCGGATGGCGACGGGCCTCGGACTGCTCTCGATGCTCGCCCTTATGGGGGAGCGCGCGTGGCTTGCCGAAGCGCGCGTCCTTGCGGGTCAGCTCCATCCTGCGCGGGAGGAACACCGCGGCCGCGAGCTCGCCAAGCGCCTGCACGGCATGGTGCCGATCATTTACACTTCCGCGAGGAACGCCGCGATCGGCTATAACTGGAAGATCAAGTTCAACGAAACGGGAAAGGTGCCGGCGTTCGCGAACGCGGTGCCGGAACTCGACCACAACGAAATGACGGGGTTCGATTCGAAGGGAAGGACGCCGTCGCTCTCGCATCACTTTCAGTTCATTTTTCTGAAGGACGGCGCGGACGACCGGCGCATTATCAAGCGGATGAGCATTCTCGAAAAGCTTTACAAGGACCGCGGATTCAAGGTGGAGGTGGTGTTCCTTCAGGGGAAGACGGAGCTCCACAAGATGTTCGGCGCGCTGAACCTTGCCGACTGGGCCGCGTATCATACCGCGCTTCTCTACGGCGTGGATCCTGAGCACGTGCCGATGGTGGAAGAATTCAAGAAGCTCGTCGGGAGATAGCCGCGCATGCTCCACTGGACCATGCACGCGCGGGCAAAGATGGGATTTTACCGGCTCTCGCCGTCGCGCGTGCGGAGCGTGCTTCATTCGCCGTACCGGGTGGAGGAGGGCGTGGCGCCGAAGACGGTCGCCATGATGCAACCGGCGTCGCTCACGAAAGCGCCCGGCCGCGGCGGGAAAGGCAGGAAGGCCGAATGGAAGCAGGAGATATGGGTGATGATCCAGGATGCCGGCAAGGACCGGAAGGTGATCAGCGCGTGGCGCTATCCGGGCGTCACAAAGCCGCGCGCGGCGGCGGTGGCGGGCCTGATGCGGAAAGCGTATAATGAATATCTCAATGATACTCACGAGCCCATCATTCAATGACGGCGAAGCGATCCCGCGAAAGTTCACCTGCGAAGGAGGGAACATCAATCCGGAGCTTCTGATCCAGAACGTTCCGCGGGGAGCGAAGAGCCTGGCGCTCATCATGCATGACCCGGACGAGCCGCGCGAAGGCGGTTTTACGCACTGGGTGGCGTGGAATATTTCGCCGGAGACCGGCGTAATAAAACAGGAGAGCGTCCCTCCGGGGAGCCGGGAGGGTCTGCACAGTAAAGGGGGGTCCGGCTATGTGGGACCGTGTCCGCCGCCCGGTCACGGTGCCCATTGTTATGAGTTCCGGCTCTACGCGGTCGATGCAACCTTCGATCTTCCGGAAACGACCGGGAGAAAGGAACTCGAGGCGGCGCTTGAGGGACACGTAATGGAACGGGCGCTTCTTACGGGCATCTACGAACGCCCTGCGGAGGGCTAAGCGGCGCGGACGGGGTACGCCACGCGGCGCATTATTTTTATGGAAACGGAAAAAACCGACGTCGAACTGGTGCGCGAAGTGCTCGCGGGGAGCGAGACGGCATTCCGGCCGCTTCTCGACCGGCACCTGCAAGGCGTGCATCGTTTTGCATATTCTTATCTGAAGGATCGCGATGTCGCCGACGATATCGCCCAGGAGACCTTCGTGCGGGCATGGAAAAATCTCCGGAAGTTCGACCAGGAAAGAAATTTCAGGACGTGGATATTCGCAATCGCGAAAAACGCCGCGCTCGATCACCTGAAGAAAAAGCGCGCGATCCGCTTCTCGGAGATCGGGGAGGAAGAAGGCGTGCTTGACGCGTTCCTTGCGCCGTTCGTCGATGAGGGAGAAACGTCCGAGGAGGCGTATGAACGCGCCGCGGCGATCACGGGTCTTGCGCGCGCGATGGACGAACTCCCGCCGATCTACCGCGCGGTCCTCGGCATGCGCTCCCGCGACAATCTTAAATTCCGCGAGATCGCCGAGATGCTCGGCGAGCCGGTCGATACCGTGAAGAGCAAGTATCGGCGCGGCCTTGCCCTGCTGAGGCAGGCGGCTGAAAGATAACGGATAGCCGGGATGCACCCAACGCGCCCGCCGATTCGTATAGGTAAGCATGGCGGAGCACAACGACTTTCTTGCGGATCGGATCATGGCGCAGATCGCGCGCGAAACGCGGCGGCGGCTTGTTATTAAGACGGCGGCGTTCGGCGTCCTGCTTGCGTCGTCGGTCGCGCTCATGGTTTCCGCCGGCTTTGCGGACGCGTCCGCCGCATACGGCACCGGATTCTTCGCTTTTTTCTCGCTGATTTTCACCGATTTCAGAGCGGTAATGGCGGATTTCTCCGATCTTGCGTTCTCCCTCCTCGATTCGTTCCCTGTATTTCCGTCGATCGCGCTTCTCGCGGGTGCATTCTCCGCCGTGTGGTCGGCGGCCGGCTTTGCTTCTGAGCTTGCGCTCTTCCGCCGTCTCCCGCGCCTTTCGCCCGCCCGCTCATAGCGATTATTCCATTCCACTTCATGAAGAATCTCATTCATTCACCAAAGACAAAAGCGATCCTCTGGATTCTCGGCGGGATCATTGTCCTGCTTGCGGTATTTAGCGTAGGTGCCGCGGTCGGATACCGCCGCGCGCTTTTCGCGTCGCAGTGGGGGAGGAATTATTATGCGAATTTTGCAGGACGCCGTTCCGGATTTATGGGGCTCTGGGGAGGCATGGGCGGCCCCGGCCCCGCCATGCACGGCACGGTGGGCGAAGTAATCTCCGTTTCGAGCTCTTCGATTGCAGTGAAGGATCCGCAGGGTGCGGAGCAGTCGGTCGCGATCACCCCCCGCACTGAGGTGCGAAGCGGCGATGCCGTCGTCGCGCCGGCTGACATAAAGACCGGTTCATGGGTGGTCGTGATCGGCGGACCCGGCCCCGCGGGACAGGTTGAGGCGCGCTTTATCCGGATGTTCGGGTCGTCGTCATCTCTTCCTGTGTTTCCCCCGCCGCCTCCCGCGCATTAATAAAATAAATTTTACATAAAATGAAGGAAAAAATCCGCACCTTTATCGTCGTCCGAAAAATCGCCACGACGATCATCGCGTTCGCTCTTGCCGGCGTCGGCTATTATCTGACTGTTGGATTGCGCACGACGGCGACGGCGACCCAGTATGTGGTCGAAAATGCGTCACTCGGCGCGGTCGTCACCTCCGTCTCGGGGAGCGGGCAGGTGGACACCGTAACCCAGGTTGACGTGAAGCCGCAGACGACGGAAAACGTGACGCACGTCTACGTCGGCGTGGGGGATCGCGTTGCGGCCGGCCAGCTTTTGATCCAACTCGATACGACGAATGAGGCGAAGGCGCTCGCACAGGCGCAGATTTCCCTCCAGTCGGCCAAGCTCGCCCTCGCGAAGCTCCAGGAGCCGCCGACCGCGACAACCCTGACGCAGAGCGAGAATAGCGTCACCCAGGCCGAGGGCCAGCTTGCCGCGGCCTCAACCACGCTCGAGAAGGATTACCAGGGTGGCTTTGATTCCGTCTCGGGAAGCTTCGTTGATTTCCAGACCGTGATGAGCGAATTGCAGAGCTTCGTGATCGGCACGAACCTCAGCAAGTCCCAGGCGAACCCCGACGTATACGTGAACCTCATGCCGACCTATCTTCAGGCCCAGGCAAGCCCTTATCGCGATGCGGTGATGAGCTCGTTCCAGGCGGCGAACACGGCGTACCAGGCGAATCTTGCGGATTATCAGGCGGCAAGCCGGTACTCATCTCCCTCGGCGCTCGACGCGCTTTTCGGCGAGACCTATGACACGGCGAAGCTCATCGGCGGCGCGGTGAAGGCAGTGAAAAGTTTGCTCGACTTCGTGACGACGAATTATCCGACGGGAAGCGGGTATGCCGCCCTGCCGTCGCTCACCGCGACGTATCAGACGAACTTCGGGACCTACACCAATACCGCGAACGGCGACATCGCGAATCTTGCGGACGCCGTGAACACGATTGCGAGCGACAAGACCGCGCTCACGAATGCCCAGCTTTCCCTGACGGAAGCGGAACAATCACTCGCCCAGTTGAATGCGGGAACTGATCCGCTCGATATCCAGTCCCAGCAACTTTCCATACAGCAGGCCGAACTTTCGGTCGAGACCGCCCAGCAGAATCTTGACGCCGATTCCATCCGGTCGCCGATCGACGGTATCGTGTCGGCCATGCCTTCGGTCGTGGGAGGTAGCGTGCCTTCTCCCGCGGTGAGCGTGGTGGGGCAGGGCAAGGTGGCGGAGATCACCCTGAACGAAGTGGATGCCGCAAAGGTGGCGGTGGGGGACAATGCAACCCTGACCTTCGATGCCATAAGCGGGCTTTCGCTTGCGGGGAAGGTCGTGGAGATCGATCCCGTGGGCACGGTGAGCCAGGGAGTCGTAAATTACAACGTGAAGGTGAGTTTTGCGGAAGCAAGCGGTCAGGATCAGGTGAAGCCCGGGATGAGCGTGAACGCGGACATCGTGACCGCGGTGCATCAGAATGTTGTCGCCGTGCCGAACGCCGCGGTCGTAACCGCGGGATCCGCGAGCTACGTGCTCGAACCCGCGTCGCCGCTTCCCGCGGCGGAAGTCGCCGCGAGCGCGAACGGAGGCGTGGAGCTTTCCGCGTCGCCCGTGCGGGTACCCGTGGTCACGGGGATTTCAAATGATACACTCACCGAGATCGTTTCCGGCGTGAACGAAGGCGACCAGATCATCGTACAGACCATTGCGGGAACGGCGGGAACCGGCGCGCCGGCCGTCGTATCATCCGCCGGAGCGCCGCGCGCCGGCTTGGGCGGCCTCGGAGGACTGGGAGGCGGCGGTATTTACCGGGCGGCCACGGGACGATGATGAGGACCATTATTGAATGTCGGAATATTAGGAAAACGTACCGCACGGGCAATGAGGATACGGTGGTGCTGAAGGGGATCTCCTTTTTGATAAATGAAGGCGAGTTCGTGGCGATCATGGGGCCCTCTGGATCGGGGAAATCGACCTTGATGCATATTCTCGGCGCACTGGATACGCCGACGGGCGGCGAGTATTTTCTGGACGGCAGGAACATCGCGACTTTCACGGACGACGAACTCGCCGACATCCGCCGCGAGAAGATAGGATTCGTTTTCCAGGCATTCAATCTTCTTCCGCGCGCCACAGTGCTCCGGAACGTATCTCTCCCGCTTGTCTATGCGGGCGTGGAGAAGGAAAAACGCGAGAAGATCGCGGAGGCGGCTCTTGACGACTCGGCATTCCCGAAAGCGTTCTGGCGCCATCATTCGAACCAGCTTTCCGGCGGCATGATGCAGAGAGTGGCGATTGCGCGCGCGCTCGTGAACGATCCGGCGCTCATCCTTGCGGACGAGCCGACCGGCAATCTCGATTCCAAGACGGGTGAAATGGTGTTGCACACTTTCCAATCCCTGAATGCCTCGCGGGGAAAAACCGTGGTTTTGATCACGCATGAACCGTACGTGGCGGAGCATGCCGGCCGCATCATCCATATTCTTGACGGTACCATCGTGAGCGACAAGAAAAACGATGCGCGCCGGATCGCGCGCAAAACCGACGACGAAGCCCATGAAACCCATTGATCTTTTCGAGGAGACCTATGGCGCGGTGATCGTGAACAAGGTTCGTTCCGGCCTCACCATGCTCGGCATCGTGATCGGCATCGCCTCCGTGATCGCCATGGTGGCGATCGGGCAGGGTGCCCAGGGGTCGATCCAGTCAAGTATCCAGTCGATCGGGTCAAATCTTATCATCATCATGCCCGGGGCTTCGCGGTCCATCGGTTCCACGGTGAGCGCGGGTCGGGGAAGCGCGGAGACGCTGACGCCGGATGATGCTGCCGCCATCGCGGCGTTGCCAAACGTGGCGGCCGTGGCGCAGGAGGTGAGCGGCCGCTATCAGGTGCTTTCGAACGGCCAGAATACCAATACGACCATTCTCGGCACGACCTCGGCGTATCCCGCGGTTCGCAACGTGCAGGTGGATCAGGGGAACTTCATCACCGACGCGGATGTCGCCGTATCGAACCGCGTCGCGGTCATTGGCCCTACCGTGCTCCAGGATCTTTTTGGAAGCACGACGGCGACGGCAACGCCCGCCATGGCGCTCGACGCGACGATCCGCATCAAAGGGGTCGATTTCAAGGTGGTCGGCGTCACGCTCTCAAAGGGCGGGAGCGGATTCAACAATCAGGACGATATGATCTACGTGCCGCTCTCCGCGGCCCAGCATTATCTTCTCGGAACCAGCGCCTATCTCACCGAGGTGGATGTCGAGGCGTCGAGCGAGGGGGCGATGGCCGGCGTGCAGGCCGCGATCACGAACCTTCTCCTCTCGCGGCATAATATCTCCGACCCGACGCAGGCGGATTTCAACGTGCTGAATCAGGCGGACATCGTGGCGGCGGCGTCTTCCGTCACGAACACCTTTACGATGCTTCTCGCCTCGATCGCGGGCATCTCGCTCCTTGTGGGAGGCATCGGCATCATGAATATGATGCTCACGACCGTCACCGAGCGCACGCGCGAGATCGGCCTCAGGAAGGCGATCGGTGCGAAGAAGAAGGACATCACGCTCCAGTTCCTCTCCGAGGCGGTGATGCTCACGTTCACCGGCGGCGCGGCGGGCATCGTGCTCGGGTGGCTCGCCGCGTTTCTCGTCACGTATTTCTCCGGCACGGCGACCTCGGTCTCGCTCGGTTCCGTGATCCTCGCCTTCGGCGTTTCGGCGGCAATCGGCATCATCTTCGGTTATTACCCCGCGAGACGCGCGGCGGGCCTGAGTCCCATCGAGGCCCTGCGGTACGAATGAGCATGCCTCTGGCGCGTAAAAGGTCGGAAAAAATATTTTAAGAACATCATGAACAAAACCATCGTTAAAAAGTACGGAGTGCACGTCGTATGGTGTGTCGTCGCGATCCTTGCCTTTGTGGGCGGCATGTATTACGGCGGGAGCGGTGTTTCCGCGAATACAACCGCATCTGCCGGCGGTGCGGGAGGATCGGCGCGCACGGGTGCTTACGCGGGCCGCGCCGGAGGGGGATTCGTGTCCGGCACGGTGAGTGCGAAGGATGCCTCGAGCATCACGGTCCAGCTCCCGAACGGAAACTCGGAAGTGGTCTTCTACTCAACTTCGACCTCGGTCATTATGCCTTCGCCCGCGTCGATGACGGACGTGGCGACGGGGAGCGAGGTCTCGATCGGCGGTACGGCGAACGGCGACGGAAGCGTAACGGCACAGACGATCCAGCTTCGTCCGGCGGCACCGGCGGGCGGGAAGTAAGCGAGCCGGTAAGCGCTCCCTGCCGCCACGTGCCTCATGAGCATCCATCCCTCGTAAATGCTCCTGAGGTCTGTGGCGGCAGGGAGCGCAACGCCGACATTTTTATTTTTTGACACCCCGCACCGTGCGGGTACATACTTATTAAGTACCCTAACTACCTCATGGCATCAAAAGATGGAACTATCGTATCGTTGCTCTTCGGCATCGGGCGGAAGATGCGCGACGGGGAGGGAGAAGCGCCGCGGTATGCGATGCTTCATTTTCACGCCCTGCGATACATCGAGGGTAAGGGAAAACCCTTGATGCGCGAACTTGCCGCATTCCTCCGCGTGACACCTCCCGCCGCCACCCTGCTCGTCGAAGGACTCGTAAAGGACGGGCTTCTTGCGCGGTCGCTCGACGTGAAGGACCGCCGTGCGGTGCGGATCATGCTTACCCAGAAGGGAAAAACATTTCTCGCGCAGGGCATCCGGAAAAAAATGCGCACGCTGAAAAAACTTTTCTCCGTCCTTTCGCCGAAGGAACATGACCAGCTGATCGCGCTCCTTAGGAAAATCGGCGGCGGGGATCAGGCGGTATGAAGGGGGTGCTGATCATCCTCCTCGTCATGGAGGGACTGCTCGTTTTCGTACACCTTGCGGTCTACGAAACCGTAGGAGCTGCTTTTGGCGCGGGCAGTCCAATCATCGGGGTGATCTTCATCGCGCTCGCGTTCACCTTTGTCTCCGCGTCGCTTCTTGCGCGCCGGTATAAAAATGCGTTTGTGCGCGGCTATTACCGATTCGCCTCCTATTGGTTCGGCCTCATCCATTTTCTTTTTATCGGTGCGCTTGCCTTTCTTTTTTCAGCCGCCGTATTCTATTCATTTAATTATTACGTCTCCCCGGCGCTCATCGGAGCCGTTGCGTTCGGGGCGTTTTTCATGCTCCATATCTATGGAACGTGGGAGAGCGGACGAGCCCGCGTGACGGATGTGGCGATCGCTCTGCGCGGCCTTCCCGTCGCATGGCAGGGGAAGCGGATCGTCTTTGTGAGCGATCTCCATCTCGGTAACGTGCGGGGAAAAGGTTTCGTAAAAAAGATAACCGCGAAAATAAACCGGCTCTCCCCCGAGGCGGTTTTCATCGGGGGCGACCTCTATGACGGCGTCGCGTGTGATGCGGCGGCGCTCATCGAGCCGCTCTCCGCGCTTCATGTACCGCAGGGAGTTTTCTTTGTGACCGGCAACCACGAATATTATTTTCCGAAGGGCGAAACGGCGCCGGCGCTCGCGGCGATCCGCGCGGCCGGCATCCGGGTGCTCGATAACGAGAGAGTGGATCTCGAAGGAGTCGCGCTTATCGGGGTGGACGATGCCGCGTCGCGCCTCCCGCAGGACCTCGAAAACATCATGGCCCGCCTGATTCCTGCCGGTGAACGAAAAGAGCGGAAGGCACCGAATGAGCGCAGGGGAGAAGGCCCGAGTCCCGTGATCCTCCTGAAGCATGAACCGCGCGGACTGGCGGTTGCCGCCGCGGCGGGGGTTTCGCTCATGCTTTCCGGGCACACGCATCACGGACAGATATTCCCCATTGGCTATCTCACGAGCGTGAGCTACGGGGGATTCGACTACGGACTGAAGCGGTTCGGCGGCGGGGAAGGAATGCAGGTCTATATTTCGAGCGGGGCCGGCACCTGGGGGCCGCCGCTCCGGCTCGGGACGAGGTCCGAGATCGTCTGTATCACGCTTACCGCTTAAAGCTCCTTGAGGTCGCGCTTCCCGGGGTTCGGCGCGGCCATGAGGATCAGGATCAGGGCAAAGATCGTGAGCGACATCGTGGGGATCGTCACGTAGCCGTATTCAAGGAAATAGAGCGCCGTGCAGGAAGGGCCGGTGGCGGCACAGGGGAGGACCGATGCTCCTCCGAACTGGATGAAGGTGTGGTAGAGCGCCACGAGCGCGCCTAAGCTCGAAAGGATGAAGGCGTGGAAACGCATGCCCTCGTCCTTTTTGAGGAGCGCGGTGAAGAACAAGATGGTCTGCGGGTAGAGAAAGATCCTCTGCCACCAGCAGAGATCGCAGGGCGGGAATCCGATGATGTTCGAATAGAGCAGGCTACCGCCGGTTGCCACGAGGGCAGTGAGGAAGGCAAGGAGGATCGCCCGTTCGCCCACGAAGTCGGCGATCTCGCGGGTCACGCCGCGCCTTTTGAGCGGGGTGATAAGGATGACGAAAAGCGCCACGGCCGCCACGTCGAGGACGACGGTTCCAAAGGAAAGAAGGTCGGTGATTCCCTGGGCGAACGGCGTCATGGCCTTATGTCGAGGTGGGCAGGGGGCATCCGGTCTTCTCTGAGAGCGCCTGGAGCGACATCACGCCGGTCGAGCTCGATCCGTCGGGGAAATGCCACGTGGGATATTCCTGGATGCCTTTCGCGATGCAGGCGGGCGTTTGGCCCGATTCGTCAGGAAGGGAGCATTCGACGTAGGGAAGATACTGGGCGCCCGTGCCGAATTCGGCTTTCTGATCGTGGCAATGCGGGCACCAGAACGCGCCGTAGAAGGTTGTCGAGGTGTTTGCGATGCATTTTGCGAACGCGTCGTATTTCCCGGCAGGGGGAGGAATGGTTTCGATATAAATGAAGATGGCGAGCAGGGCGGCGATCACGATGCATATCCACATCGCCACCTTGACCCTTCTTGCCTTCTTATCCCGCGCAATCTGTTGTTTTGCCTCGTCTTTCATCGTGGTCTCTGCAAGTAAGAGAAGTATACCATACCGCCCCCCGAAACAAAACGCGCGGCTGGTTCGTACTATAATGAGTCGGGAGAGGTCCTCAAGAGAATGCCTATGCCATCCACGAAAACCGACGAGGAAATTGCCGCATCGGTGCAGGAGGGGGACGTCGATTCGTTCCGTGAACTCATGGAGCGGTACGAACCGAAACTCGCGCGCTACGCCCGGCGCTTTCTTTTCGATGTGGATGAGTCGAAGGATCTTCTCCAGGAGGTGTTCATCAAGGCGTACACCAACCTTAAGAGCTTCGATCGCTCGCGGCGGTTCTCGCCGTGGATCTACCGCATCGCCCATAATGAATTCGTAAACGCCCTGCGGAAAAGGAAAAACGATCGCGACAACGTCTCCATATTCGATTTTGACGTCCTTCTGCCGCATCCGGCGGCGAAGGAGACCGCGGACGGCGAAGCGGGACAGAAAGAGCTCCGCGCGGCCCTGGACCGTTTTCTCTCGAAGATCGACCCAAAATACCGTGAGACCCTGACGCTCTATTATTTCGACGAGATGGACTACCGTGAGATTGCGGAGATCATGCACGTGCCCGTTTCGACGGTCGGGGTGCGGCTCCAGCGGGGGAAGACCCTGCTTCGAAAGATGGTCGAGGGGGAAAACGTAGCATAATATGACTACCGCCATGGACCAGGAAGAAAAAGAGATCAATAACGGCGTCATCGAGGCCATTAGGAGCGGCAAGGCGAAGATGCGGCCGAAGTGGCATTTTGTCCTGCAGGCGTCGCTCGTCGCGACCGTCGGCCTGCTGGTATTCTTCGTCGCCGTGTACATGGCGAGCTTCGCCGTTTTCGAGCTTGACGAAACCGGCCTGTGGTTCGTGCCGGCGTTCGGCGCCGCCGGATGGACCGAATTCTTCGGCTCCCTGCCCTGGGTGATGATCTTTCTCTGCGCCGTGGCGATCCTACTCGTCATCATCATCATGCGCCGGTACTCCTTCGGCTATCACTGGCCCATTCTTTATTCCCTGCTCGCCGTCATCATCATCGCGTCCGGCGGAAGCGCGCTCGTCACGCGTACGCCTCTCTACGATGCGCTTTTTCACCTCCGGAAGGACGGTTCGCGGATCCCCGTGCTTGGGAACTGGTACGGCGCGTTTGCGGTGCCCGAGATCGACCGCGTATACCGCGGAGAGGTGCTTACGGTGGCGACGAGCGGCTTCATATTGAAGGATTTCCGGGGCCATACCTCGTCGATCGTCGTGGCGACCGATACCTCCCTTCCGAACGGTGCGTACTTCGCCCCCGGGGACACGGTGGTGATCCTCGGCGACCGCATTGCGACCGACACGATCAGGTCGGAAGGGGTGGTACGCCTCGTTGCGGCGGAACCCGCCGCTCCGGAGGCGCCGCCAGCATCATCCGCGTCATCCGCGCCCGCGGTATTTCCCGCCTCTTCCGGACAGTGAAATATGGCTTCCATGGCCGTGTAGTAATGAGTGTTGAGCTCGACAGCAAAGGCCGCCGCAATAAATAAACAGAATAAAATAATATATCGCGTAATACATCCAAGGAAACCTGAATAAAATAAGCTCCCTGCACCTCTTTAGGTGTCGCGCCCTCCGCCCCGCTTCGACCCGGGCCGGAGGGTTTGCTATAATAAGGGAATCATGGCGCGAGAAGACTTCATTGATATTCCGGAGCCGGCGGTGGCCCGGTTCCTTTTTGGAAGCACGCGCTTCGGCTGGGCGTGGTTCGCACTCCGGCTTTACGTGGGGTGGGAATGGATCACCGCGGGATGGGAAAAGCTTGCAAGCCCTGCATGGACGGGACCGCAGGCCGGGAGCGCGCTCCGGGGATTTTTGAGCGGCGCGCTCGCGAAAGCGGGAGGAGCGCACCCCGATGTTTCCGCCTGGTACGGCGCGTTCCTCTCTCATGTCGCCCTGCCTCATGCCGTGCTTTTTTCATATGTCGTCACGTGGGGAGAGCTCCTGGTCGGCGCGGGCCTCATGGTCGGCGCTTTCACCGGGATCGCCGCGTTCGCAGGCGCCTTCATGAACCTGAACTATCTTTTTGCGGGGACGGTGAGCGTGAACCCCTTGCTTTTCCTCATCGAGCTTTTCCTGATCCTTGCCTGGCGCACCGCCGGATGGTGGGGGATTGACCGGTGGCTTCTTCCCGCGCTCGGCGTCCCGTGGCGACCCGGAAAAGTGTTCACGCGCGGTGCATCCGCCTCTTCTTAGCCGCGCATCAGCATTGTTTCGGCCCCGCCACGCCCCGTCTTAACTCCACCCGAGGTGTTTCTTGAGTATCGTGCCGTAGATATCTTCGCGGGTCACGATGCCCGCGAGCGTCCCGCCGTTTTCCGTGACGGGAAGGCGGTGGAGTCCGTGCGCGAGCATGAGTCCGCCCGCGCGCAGGATGCACGCATTGGCGTTCACGGTGATCACGTGTTGCGTCATGAATTTTTCCACCGGTTCGCGGCGCAGGGCTTCGATCTCGTCCTCGCGATCTTCCTGATCGTGGTACGCTTCCGGTTCGTGGAGATAATCCTCGTAGCGCGGGAACATGGCGCGGAAAAGATCCTTTTCGGAAACAATGCCCGCGAGGCGTCCCTCGGCGTCCAGAACCGGTGCGCCGCTCACGCCGTGCGCATGAAGAATCCGCGCCGTTTCCTCGTACGTGGTTCCCGCGGAGACGGTGATGACGGGTGTCCGCATGACCTCGCGCACCTTCATGCCACCATCATAGCGCCCGCGTGGCGGATGGGAATGGCGGGTTATGCACCGCGCGGATAGGCAGGTATAATGGAGCCATATGCGCTTTTTGCGGCTTCCGGAGCGTGAATATCTCCTGATCGTTGCGGTAAGCGCCGCGCTTGCGGCCGATCTTTTTGCGCCGGCATCCGCAGCCGCGGCCGCGGTGCTCTGGGTCGCCGCACTCGCGGGATCCCTTCCCACGGCGTGGGCGGCGGCACGTTCGATCGTCCGCCGGAGGATCACCATTGACACCTTCAATATTTTCGCGCTCGCGGTTTCCTTCGCGACGCGTGAAGTGCGCTCCGCGGCGTTCATCGTCCTCATGCTCACGTTCGCGCGCCTCCTCGACTGGTATACCGAATCACGCACCAAGAACGCCGTGGAGGAGCTTCTTCGCCTGAAGCCGGAGCACGCCTTCCGTGTCGTGGGGGGCGCCCGCGGCGAGCATGGCGAGCGCGTGGAGAAAATCGGCGCTGACGGGATCCGCGAAGGGGACATCCTGCTCGTGGAAGAGGGTGGGCGCGTGCCGGCGGACGGCATCGTCGTATTCGGCGAAGCGCTCGTGAACGAAGCGTCCGTCACGGGGGAATCGGTGCCGGTGCCGAAGGGCGAGGGGGATCGCGTACTTTCGGGAACGCTCGCCGAGTCGGGGACGATCAAGCTCCGCGCCACGGGCGTCGGGAAGGATTCCACGCTCGAACGCATGGCGGCCCTGATCCGAGAGGCGCAGAAGAACAAGTCGCGGTCGGAACGGCTCGCGGACCGCTTCGCGGCGATCTTCTTTCCGGTGGTTCTCATCTCCGGCGCCGCGGTGTATCTCCTCACGAAGAATATCCTCATGACGGCGGCGCTTTTCCTTGTGGCGTGCGCTGACGACATGGCGGTGGCGATTCCGCTTGCGGCGACGGCGTCGCTCGGGAGGGCGGCGAGCCGCGGCGTGATCGTGAAGGGAGGCGAATGGCTTGATGCGATGGGAAAAGTGAAGACGCTGGTGCTCGACAAGACGGGCACGCTGACCTACGGCGCGTTCACGTTCCGGGATGCGGACATCATCGAGGGCGTTTCCGCGGAGCGGTTCTGGACGCTCACGGGCGCGGCGGAAAAATTCTCTGAGCATCCCGTGGGGCGCGCGATATTCAGGGAAGCGGCCGCGCGCGTGACGGCGGGCGGCGTGCCTTCCCCCGACGAAGTGAAAGTGCATCGCGGCAACGGCATCTGGGCGCGCATCGGAAGCGAGGAAGTCGCGATCGGCGATGAGGGAATGTGCGCGGATCTTGGCATCGTCCCCGATCCGCGTACCCTCGCGAAGCTCGGAAAAAAGCGCGCGCAGTTTGGCGGGACGACGGTCCTCGTCGCGATCGGCGGAAAATGCGCCGGACTCATCACCGTGGCGGACGTGCCGCGCGAGGAAGCGGGGGACAGCATCCGCGAGCTCAGGGCGCAGGGAGTGCGGAACGTGATCATGTTCACGGGCGATAATGAAGCGACCGCACGGACGGTTGCGGAGAAGCTCAGCATGACCTCGTACGTCGCGTCGATGTCTCCCGAGGATAAGATGCGCCGGCTTGAGGAGCTCCTGAAGGACGGTCCGGTCGCGATGGTGGGAGACGGCATCAATGATTCGCCGGCGCTCGCGCGCGCGGACGTCGGCATCGCGATGGGCGGCGGGGGTGCGGCGGTTGCGGTCGCGGCGGCGGACCTCGTCATCCTTACGGACGACCTTTCCCGCGTTCCGGAGATGGTGGCGCTCGGAAGGCGCACGGCATCCGTCATCCGTTGGGACATGATTATCTGGGTACTCTCGAATGCCGCGGGATTCGCGCTCGTCCTGACCGGTATCGCGGGTCCGGCGCTTGCCGCATTCTATAATTTTGCCACGGATTTCCTGCCGCTCGCGAATTCGACCCGGCTGTTTGCCGGCGGGCCGCACGGCGCGCGCCCTGCGCGATCGACGCGCCCCGCCACGCGCGCCACGGCGGAGCCGAGCCGCTAGTTTATTTCCCGCACAAGAAGCGCGGGGGTTGAGGTCGCGAAGACGACCTCGAAATCGATGCGCCCGATCACCTGCCCGTTCGGCGTCATGATGTTCACGCGCCAGAGTCCCGCATCGGGCGCGGGTTCCACGGAGAACGTGCGCCAGCCACCGTCCGCGCCGCCTGCGACCGCAAGGGGGATGCGTCCGCGGGTAATCCACGCGCCGCGCGATGCGTCATAATACTGCCACTCGTGAATTACGTCCGCGGCAAATGCCGTCGGCGAGAATATTGCCGTATAGGCATAGAGCGGTTCGCCGGGTGCGATGCGCACGGTCGTCCGGCGGGCGAGGAACGCGAACGGCCCCTGATCCTCGTATCCGGCCGTGTAGCGTCCCGGCCCGTTCACGGTGAAGGATTCGTATATCCCCGCGTCTTTCAGGGAAAGGGGAAGCGGCGGAATGACCTTCAGGAAATAGAGACCGTTCACGAGCGCGATGATCACGGCGATCACGGCGAATACCGCATGGCCGTTCCTTCCCGAGAACCGCCCGCGCGAGAAGGCGGCGATGACGAGGACGACCGCAAGGATCGCGCCGAGCGATGCGAGGCCGCTCAGCAGGAAAACATCCGTGCCGATGCGGTGCAGAAGCATGGGGAGAAGGTAGATTGCGAAAGCATAAAACGAAAGAAAAAGCAGGCCGATCTGGAACGCGAGCCGTTCGTAGTGGCGCTTCAGCGATTCGTTCATGACGAATGCCAGGGCGAGGATCGCGAGGAAGGGCCAGCTTTCGGCGAGCGTCCCGCTCCGGAAATAGAACACAAGATAGACGGAGAGGATGCCGCCGAAGAAGAACTGCATCACATTCACGAGCCAGAAGTGGAGCTTCTCCGGGTTCGCCTCGTCCCGCCCCGAGTTCGGGAGAAGATTGATCCAGATCGCGGTCAGGGTGACGATCGCAAGATGGCCCACGACCCAGAAATTCTCCCAGAACATGTCGACGCGGGTGAGCGTCAGGGCGTCGAAGACGAACCCGCCGACGAGCGAGAGGGACGAAACGGGGCGTTCAAACCGGCCGTACCATCGGCGGGCGCGGGCGAGAGCGCGCGAAGCGGGAGAGGGGCGTTCCATGAATAGATCTATCGTACCATAATAAAAAACCGCGGCCTCTTTACGCGGGGTGGAAAGTGGCGTAGGATGACAACGGTTCAAATTCAAACGAAAGAGGAGAGACGTATGAATAATGTATATTGGGAAAAATGGCAGGCGGGGAAATGGGATCTGCCCGTGGTGCCGCTTGAGGATGAGCGCCTCAACCCCTTTCGGGATGAAGGCGTTGAGTTTCATTTCCTCCTCGGTAATCACGCCCCGGACGAAACGCTGAAATTTGCCGCGGTGAGCGGCATTCTCAAGCATGCTGCAAAAAGCGGCGCGCTCGAGGGGAAAAATGAACATGCCGCAGCAACGTCGGGAGCTTTCGGGAGGGTTGCGGCGAGGGTTTGTCCCATGCCTATGTTCGGGGCCAGTAAAGTCACCCTCGTGATGAAGGAAGACGTTCCCGAAGGAAAACGCCGTTCGGCGTTTTTCGCAGGTGCGACCATTGTTCCTCCAGAGGAAGGGTTGAGCACGATTGCGACCGCCCAGAAGATGGGTCAACGGTCGAACGTTTTCAACCTCGATCAATACACCGATTACCACGTTACGGACGACTATCGGGAGATTGTCGCTCCGCACGTGTGGGGGAAGCTCCATCCCGACGTCTTGGTGAGTCCAGTGGGTACGGGAGGAACCTTCATCGGCCTCGCCGATGCCTTCAAAAACTTTTCCGACGGCAACACTTTTGTTGTCGGAGCAATGTGCGCGTCCGGCGCAAAAATTCCCGGAATGCGTGACGTTGAGGGTATGGCGGAGATCCGGCATCCCTGGCAGAAAAAGATGGATGAAGCGGTGGAAGTCGGCACGGAGTTCGCCTACCTTTCCGCGCTTTGGTTCCAGTGGGGAACCGGCGTTGCGTCCGGCGTAAGCGGAGGCGCATCGCTCGCCGCGATGACGTCGTTCATTGTCAGTCATCGGGCGGCAGGCGACCTCGACCGTTTCCGCGGTTCGGATGGAAGGATCCGGATTCTCGGGATAGTGCACGATGGATTCATGCCATATCTCGATCGATTTTCCACGGTCCTATCATCGAAGAATAAAAACCGACGTACCGCGGAGACGCCATATGAGTTTCTCCGAAGAACCGTTTGACAGTATCCGGCTTCCGCGCACCGCGCACGGAAGCCGTTTTTTGTCGAGTGAATAAAAAAGTAGTACCATATCTCCATATGGCTTCCCCCACGCACGCACACGCCACCGCGACCGCGCCGAAACCGCGGTTTGACCCTGCCGTCGCCGCCGCGACCGCCGCGAAGGCTCCCGCGATGAAGCCGGGCATCCAGCCGGGCACGAAAATCACGGTCGACGGCGCGACCTACGAGCGCTTTGCGATTCGCGTGCCGCACCTGATCCAGTTCGGCGAAGGCCTCGAGCACGTCCTCGAGGAGTACGTCAAACCTTACTATAAAGAAGGGGATTGGATCGCGGTGTCCGAGAAGCTTGTTTCCATTTCGCAGAACCTGGTGCGCCATATCTCAACGGTCAAAGTGACGTGGCTTGCCCGCCTCGTGACAAAGGGCGTGAAGAAGCATAAGAACATGACGGCATGGTCGCGCCCTGAGAAGGTTCAGCTTGCGATCGAGATCGCGGGCGTGCACCGCATCCTGCCTGCCATGTTTTTTGGGGCGCTCGGCAAGTTGGTCGGCGTGCGCGGTGTCTTCTGGGTCATCGCCGGTCACCGCGTATCGGAGATCGACGGCTTTATCCCGGAAGACATGTATCCGTATACCGAGTGGGCGGTCCTCCCTCCGCCCGACCCGCAGGCCGACTGCGACCGCGTCGAGGCCGCGACCGGCATGCCCATGGTCACCGCGGACGCGAATTACATCAACGTGAAGATCGTCGGCGCGAGCAAGGGCGTCGGCCTCGACTGGAAGACGATCCGGAAAGTCCTTCTCGATAATCCGCTGGGGCAGGGAAACAAAATGACGCCGTTCGTCATCGTGCGGAAGCTGGGCGCCGGAACAAACGGAGGCCCGGAGGGCGCCGCAGGAGAAGCACGATAACTCCCATGTCGCTCCGCCATCGCATCAAGTCGCATACGCCCTGGCCGCTCCACTACCTGTACCGGAAGGTTTATTATTTCCCGAAGGATTTCGTGGCCGCGTGCGCGCTCGTGTTCCACGGCACGCGCACCGGGACCACGTTCGCCGAACGTGCGGCGCTCGTGCGAAAATTTTACTCCATTTCCTATTATGTCGATTGTCCGCACACGGAGCACGAGATCCTTACGATCGCGCGGCGTATCCTGGACCTCGACCCAGGCGTCGAGGGGACGATCATCGAAGCGGGCGCATTCCACGGCGGGAGTACGGCAAAGCTCTCACTCGTCGCAAAACTCTCGCACCGGACACTCGACGTCTTCGACTCCTTCGAGGGCATGCCGGAGAACCGCGAGATGCACGGCAAGAGCATCTACGGACGCGAGCACCATTTCCCGAAGGGGAGCCACGCGGTGGGGCTTGACGAAGTAAAGGGGAACGTCACGCGGTACGGCGTGGCGTCCGTCGCGCGATACCACAAGGGCTGGTTCAGTGAAACCATGCCCGGTTTCAGGGAAAAGATCGCTGTCGTCTGCGTGAACGCCGACCTTGTACAATCCACGAAAGATTGCGTGAAGAACCTTTACCCGCGCATGGAACGGGGAGGAATTTTCTTCTCTCAGGACGGGCACTTCCCTTGGATCATTTCGCTTCTTAAGGACGATGCGTTCTGGGAAAAAGAAGTCGGCGTGAAGAAGCCGCCGATGGAAGGCCTCGGCGCGTCGAAGCTCGTCACGATCCGGGCCGACCGGCGACCGGCGATGCGCTAGAGTTTCTCGAGGTCGAGCGTCTGGTCGATCCTGATCTGCTTCACGAATTCGGGCACGTGACTCACGAGGATCATCGCGCCCTCATAACGGTCAAGCGCGCGGGCGATCACCGGAATATGGCGGAAGTTGATGTGGTTGGTCGGCTCGTCGAGGAGGAGGAGCCCAGGACGTTCGAGCGATATTTTCGCGAATGCCACGAGCCCTTTCTGCCCTTCGGAGAGCGCCCCCACGCGCATGCGGAGGATCTCCGCGTCGAGGAGGAATCCCGCCGCGCGCGACCGGAGCTCGGTCTCCGTGTCTTCCTCCATTGCGTCCGCGAGCGTCTCATAGACTGTCCTCTCAAAGTCGAGCGTCGAGAAGTCCTGGCGGTAATAGCTGACGCGCGTGCCGGGGATGATGTGCTCGCCCTTGGCGTGGCCCGTGGCGAGGGCCTCGAGGAGCGTGGTCTTGCCGATGCCGTTCGGCCCCCTGAGAAGAAGGCGCTCCTTCGCTTTGAGCGCCACAGCAACCTTCTTTGAGGCGGGCTTGTGCTCCTTGACGACGGAGACGGAGGTAAGTTCGAGGATGCGTCCCGCGAGATCTTTCTGCGCAGGGATCGCAAAGTCGCGGATCGTCCGATCCTCCTGGCGCATCTCCACCATATTCTCCTCGAGGTCGTCGATCTTCTCGTTCATCTTCCGCGCGACGTCGCGCATGTGGCCGCCCTTCTGCTCGAAGAAACTCGCCTGTTCCTTCCGGTGCTGGATCTCCTTCTGCAGGCGGACGTTCTTCATGCGCTCGCGCTCGAGGCGCGCCTTGATCTCCTCCACGACGTCAAGATAATCGCCGACGTACTGTTCCACTTTGTGCGTGAAGACATCGAGATAGAGGACCCCGTGCGTGAAGGAGTTCAGGAATCCGGCGTCGTGCGAGATGACGATGCAGGTTTTCCGGTAATCGATCAGGAACTGCGTGAGATGGGCGATGCCTTCCTTGTCGAGGTTGTTCGTCGGTTCGTCGAGAAGGAGAAGGTCGGGATCCTGGATGAGCGCCCGGGCGAGCAGGAGGCGCGCCTGCTGTCCTCCCGAGAAGGTGTTGACCGCGCGGTCGAACGGCGCCTTGAGATGCACGACCTCGAGCACTTTCTTGATGCGCGGCTCGAGGTTGTAAACCTTCTTCGGGAAGGCGCGTTCGAAGAACGCGGGGACGGTGAATGCGAGTTCGTCGCGGGGGATGACCTGTTCCGCGGTCGCGATCGTGAGGCCGTCCTCGACGATAACGCTCCCTTCGGCGGGGGCGAGGGCTCCCGTAATGAGGCGGAAGATGGTGCTTTTGCCCGCGCCGTTCTGGCCCATCAGCGTGATCTTCGAGCCGCGGCGGACCGAAAAATCGGCCCCCTCGAGGATGAGCTTCCGGCCGTATTCGAACGTGACGTTACTGAACCGCAGGACGACTGCGTGGTTTGCCTGACTTGCCATGTGGGGGGATTATAGCACGTTTTTCCGCTTCCATCACGCCGAGGATTTTCGAGATTTCCTTCATGCTCTTTTCGTCCGCGATCGAAACGGCGATCGTCTTTTTATTTTCCTTCCTGAGCGCCGCGAGCTTCTTTTTGAGATCGGCAGAGGTTGTGAGGTCGCTCTTGGAAAGGAGGATATATTCGGGCTTTTCAAGGAGTGCTTTGCGCCACGCGCCGAGCTCGCGGCGGATCGTGCGGTAGTCGTGGACGGGATCCGCGGATTCCGTGGAGACGAAGTGGAAAAGGATGCGCGTGCGCTCGATGTGGCGGAGGAATTTCATGCCGAGGCCTTTTCCAGCGGACGATCCTTCGATGAGTCCCGGAATGTCCGCGAGAATGAGTTCGTAGTAGGCGCCGAGGTTCGGTTCGAGCGTCGTGAACGGATAATTCGCCACCTTGACGCTCGCGTTCGTGAGTGCGTTCAGCATGCTCGACTTCCCGGCGTTCGGGAGGCCGACGAAGCCCACGTCCGCGATGAGCTTCAGCTCGAGATGCGCGGCGAACGCCTCGCCTGGGAGTCCCGGCTGGAACTGGGTGGGGGACGTGTTGCGCGAGGAACGGAAGTGGAAATTACCTTTGCCTCCGTTTCCGCCCTTCGCGATCACGATGCGTTCGCCGATTTTTTCAATGGAAAGTTCCGCGCCCGTCGCGAGGTTGCGGATTACAGTGCCCACGGGCAGGTGGAGCACGAGATCTTTGCCATCTCTGCCGTCGTGGAACTGGATGCCTCCCTCGCGCCCGTCTTCGGCGCGGAATTCCTTCTTGAAGCGGAACTGGCGCAGGGCGCCGATGTCCGCGACGCCTACGCCGAGTACGCTCCCGCCCCGGCCTCCCGACCCGCCCGCGGGCCCGAGTGCCATCATGTTGCGGTTGAAGGCCACCGCGCCTTTTCCGCCGTGGCCCGCCACGACTTCGATTTTCACTTCATCGATGAACATGAAGGTATTCTAGCATGTCCCACGCTCGCGCGCCGGGGCGGTTTATGGCAGAATAAAAGCCATGACATCGCCGCACGCGACGGAGCCGCGGAAACGACCGAAGGGCCTGCGGCGCCTGCTCCGCATTTTGGGGCCGGGCCTTGTGACGGGCGCGGCGGACGACGATCCGTCGGGCATCGCGACATATTCGCAGACCGGCGCGCAGTTCGGCTATGGCCAGTTGTGGACCGCGCTTTTCATGTATCCCCTGATGACCGCGGTGCAGGAGGCGTGCGCCCGCATCGGGGCCGTGACAAAGAAGGGGATCGCGCAGGTGGTGCGGGAGCATTACGGCCGGAGCGTGCTCTACGCCTCGGTCTTCCTGATCCTTATCGCGAACACGGTGAACATCGGCGCGGATATCGGCGCCATGGCGGCGGCGGCGGGCCTTATCGTTCCGGTTCCCTTCGCGGCCGCGACGCTTCTCTTTGTGGCGATCATCCTTCTCCTCGAGATATTCGTTCCTTACAAGCATTACGTGCCCGTGCTGAAATGGCTTGCCCTCTCGCTCATCGTGTATCCCTTGACGGTGCTCATGATCCATATCCCATGGCACGAGGTCCTGCGGGCGACCTTTGTCCCACACTTCGAATTTACCTTCGGTTTTTTCTTCATCATCACGGGAGTCGTCGGCACCACGATCTCGCCGTACATGTTTTTCTGGCAGGCATCGGAGGAGGTCGAGGAGGAGCGCGCCGCGGGAATGATCTCACGTCCCCTTTCCGGGAGATTCATCCGAAACATGAGGATCGACAACGCCGTCGGCATGTTTGCCTCCGAATTTATCACCTGGTGCATCATCATCGTCACCGGAACCGTGCTCAATCAGAACGGTGTCACGAACATCGCGACCGCCGCGGATGCCGCGAAAGCACTTGTGCCGCTCGTGCACACTTTTGAGAACGCGGGGTTCATCGCCGGCGCCATCTTCGCGGTCGGCGTCATCGGACTCGGCCTTCTTGCGGTGCCCGTGCTCGCCGGCTCAGCCGCGTACGCGCTCGCCGAAGCGTTCCACTGGCACGAAGGCCTGTACCGGAAATTCAGGGAAGCGCACGGGTTCTACGGCGTGATCACGATCGCCACGCTCGTCGGCCTCCTCATTAATTTTGTGGGCATCGATCCCATGAAGGCCCTCATCGTGACGGCCGTGCTGAACGGCGTCGTCTCGATCCCACTTATCTTCCTCATCATCGCCATCTCGTCGAATAAGGAAATTATGAAGGGCCACGAGAGCGGCATGCTCTCAAAGGTGGTGCTCTGGATATCGTTCGTCGCGGTCTTGGGCGCCGCGGTGGGAATGCTCGGCGGATTTCTGTAGCGCGGAGCGGCAGGTGCGGCGGCCGGTGCAGAATACGGCCGTGGCGCGCGGCGGCGCAGGGCGCGGAACTGTACGGCGTAGGTAGGTGTATTCGCGCAGGGGATAGAACGCCTTGTCCAAGAAAGGAAAGGTGGTTATAATGCGAGCATCTGACGCATGAGCCAAAGAGGAAAAGCGGCGTGTTGGGTAGGCGCAATTCTTGTGGTTCTAATCACGTGGTACGCGTTCGGCCTAAGGGGCTCCGCGCCCACAAGGAAGGGGCCGCTCAAAATCGGATTTATAGGCCCGCTCACGGGCGCTGCGGCGAACTACGGCGAACTGTCACGCAATTCAATTGAACTCGCGGTGAAAAGCATTGCCTCACAAGGGAAAGATATTCAGGTGATCTACGAAGATGGGGGGTGCAACGGGAAGGACGCGGCGAGCGCGGCAAACAAACTCGTGAGTATTGATCGTGTTAATCTTATCGTCGGTGGAATGTGTAGCGGTGAGGCGCTCGCGGCGCTCCCCATCACGGACGCGAACAAAGTTATTCTTTTTGCGTCAATGGCTTCTAGTCCTGCGTTGAGCGGCGCCGGGAAACTTTTCTTCCGCAACAGTCCATCTGACGCAGAGGGGGGCAGGGAGCTTGCAAGCGTTGTTTCGAAAGCGCATAAAGACGTGGCGATCGTCGCAGAGCAAACTGACTATGCGCAGGCGCTCCGAACAGTGTTCGAGGGCGCGTACAAGCAACAAGGCGGTACGATTGTTTCCGACCAATCATTCAATACGGGTATGACTGATTTTCGCTCACTTCTCCTGAGGGTAAAAAATTCTGGCGCCCAAGCAATCCTCATTGATACGCAGGGAGATCAGACCGGAGGTTTGATCGCAAAACAAGCCCGAGATCTCGGTATTGCGGCGCCGTTTTACGGCTATATCATTCCAGGCGGCGCAAATTTCATCAAGGCGGCTGGTTCCGCCGCCAATGGAACGGTTTTCGTTGACCTCGCCTCTGTGGATGATTCCAATACTCGCGTGCAAACATTTCTCCGTGAGTACGAGAAAGCATATGGCGCACCGGACCACGAATATTATATGGCGGCGAGCTATGACGCGATAAACATCCTTGTACAGGCGGTGAGTGCCGTTGGCATGGATACGACACGAATTGCGAGCTATCTTCATGCGTTGCCAAATTATGACGGCTTGATCGGTACGTATCATTTCGATGAAAATGGTGATCCGGTCGGCGTGGGTTTTTCGCTCTATACAATCAAGAATGGGAAAGTGCAGATGGTAAGCGCATCAGTGCCGCAATAGAACGTCGGCACGGAGCAATATTAGACCACTCTGCTCCTTTACGCATCCGTCCTTGTGTGATACTTTAAGAGAAAATCAAATCTTATTCCAATATGAGTAAAAGCAAGACTCTTTGGGTGGTCGTAGGGATCCTGATCGTGGTGGTGGCGGTTGTGTATGTAGTAGCCGGAAGGAAAGCGGCGGAAAAGAACGTGATTAAGATTGGCTGGGTCGGGCCGCTCACGGGTGATGCTGCGGCGTATGGTGAGCCCATGCAGAAGGTTACCGAACTCGCGGTGAGCGAGATCAATGCCATGGGCGGGATCGACGGGAAGCAGATCCAAGTAGTTTATGAAGACGGAAAATGCGACGGGTTGGATGGTGCGAATGCGGTGCAGAAGCTTGTGAATGTCGACAGCGTACAGGCGATACTCGGAGGGTTCTGCAGTAGCGAGACGTTGGCGGGAGTGCCGATTGCGACGGCTGCAAAGGTGCTTATGCTCTCGGCGGGTGCGTCAAGCCCGTCGCTCACGAATATAAGTCCCTATTTCTTCCGCGACTATCCGAGCGATGCGGCGCAGGGGAAGGTGCTTGCGGATGCGGCATGGAATATGAAGCACTGGAAAGAAGTAGCATTCATTCAGGAACAGACCGACTATGCAAAGGGAGTATACGATGCGTTCGCGACGGAGTTTCAATCGCTTGGCGGAAAGGTGATCAACCAGCCATTTTCTTCAAATACGAATGATTTTCGATCGATCCTGACCACTCTGCGATCCCAGCACCCCAACGCGCTTTTTGTGGACGTACAAGCCCCGTTAGAAGCCACCAGGATTCTAACCCAGGTGCAGCAGCTCGGATGGAAACCGTCGCTTTTGATTCCGGATTCGGTGGCGGGCGATCCGCCGACCATCCGGGAGAATCAAGCCATTCTTGAGGGAGCCCTCACGGCGGAGTTCGGGACCGACCCTACGAATTCGAAGTTCGAGCATCTCGTGAGTTCCTACCAGGCAAAGTACGGCGCAGTTCCTTCATACGAGAGCTATGCCCAGACCTTCTATGATGCGGTCTACCTCCTGAAGGACGGTATCAATGCGGTAGGCAACAATGGTACGGCGCTCGCGCAGTGGTCGCGGACAATCAAGGATTGGCAGGGATCCTCGGGTTCCGTGACCATCCTGCCGACCGGTGATCGCGCAAGCGGGCATCGCCTTGAGGTCATCCATGGCGGCAAGGCGGTCCCGGCCGCCCAATAATAATGTCGATCCTGCCGCAGCTCATCGCGAACAGTCTGATCGCGGCGGGCACATACGCGCTCATCGCGCTCGGCTTCAATCTTATCTATGCCGCGACCAAGTTCTTCAACCTCGCGCACGGCGCGATGGCGACCGCCGGCGGCTATGCGGCGTTCTTCCTCCTCCAGTCATTTGTGGGGATCAACGTGGTGCTCGCCGCGGCGCTCGGCGTCCTTTTTGCAGGTCTCCTCGGCTGGGCGCTCGACCGTGCCGTCTATCGCGAGCTCCGCAAGCGGAAGGCCTCGAACACCGTCCTCCTCGTCGCATCACTCGGCGTTTTCACGGTGATCCAGGCAGTAATCGCCATGATTTTCACGAGCCAGTTCCAAACCCTCTCGGGTGGGGCCGCGGACAGCGTATATCAGATCGGCGGCGCGGCCGTCACGGAGACGCAGGTCATCATGATCGCTGCGGCGGTCGCGATCGCAGCCGGCCTCGGCCTCCTTCTCAAAAAGACCCTCCTCGGCAAGGAGGTGCGCGCGGTGAGCGATGATGAGGAAGTGGCGAAGATCGTCGGCATCAATACGGAACGCGTGATCGGGTGGGTCTTTTTCATCGGCTCGGCGATCGCGGGCCTCGGCGGCATACTGGTCGGCTTCGACACGGGACTCCAGCCCACCATGGGCATGAGTTTGCTCCTGCGCGGCGTCATCGCGTCCATCGTGGGCGGCGTTGGCACCGTGTACGGCGCGGCGGCAGGGGCGCTCCTGCTCGGCTTCGTGGAAAACTTTGGCATCTGGAAGATCTCCGGCGAATGGAAGGACGCCATCGCGTTCTCCCTCCTCATCGTTTTCCTCGTTTTCCGGCCGCAGGGAATCTTTAAGCGATAACAAGAGGAAGGTCATGGACTATTTCATCCATCTTGCGATCCTCTTTGCCATCTATGGCATCCTCGGCTTGAGCTTAAACCTCGTGGTCGGTTATACCGGTCTCCTGTCTGTGGCTGAGGCCGCGTTCTACGGCGTCGGCGCGTACGTGACGGCGCTTCTTCTCGTGAACGCGGGGTGGAATTTCTTCGCCGCGATGGGCGTGGCGGTCATCGCGTCCGCCGCGGTCGCGCTCGTGATCGGCCTCGTACTCAGCAGGTTCGGCGGCGACTACTACGCCCTTGCCTCGCTCGGCTTCGGCGTCATCATCTACAGCATCTTCCTCAACTGGCAGGCCGTCACAAACGGGCCGCTCGGCATCCCCGCGATCCCGCGACCGGACTTCTTCGGATACGTGATAGGCGACGAAGCGTCGTATCTCGTCATGTCTCTCGTTTTCCTCCTGCTGGTATACGTTGTCTCGCGCTTTATTGTGCGCTCGTCGTTCGGGCGCGCGATCCGCGCGATCCGCGAGGACGAGGCCGCGATCCAGGTTTTCGGGTATCGCGCCATCAACTACAAACTTCTGATTTTCGTGATCGGCGCGGGCATCGCCGCGATCGCGGGGGCGCTTTACGCCTCGTACATCACCTACATCGACCCCTCGACCTTCTCGGTGAACGAGTCGATCTTCGTTCTCGCTATCGTCATCCTCGGCGGCCTCGCGAGTCTGCGCGGGTCGCTCTTCGGCGCCGCGTTCCTCGTCCTCCTGCCGGAACTCCTTCGCTTCGTTGGCTTTCCCGACACGATCGCGGCGCAGATGCGCCAGGCGGTCTATGGCGTCCTGCTCGTCGTGCTCATGCTCTATCGGCCGGAAGGATTGACCGGGGAATATAGGCTATGATGAAAGCTATGAAACCGCGCAGAATCCTCTGGGTCATTCTGGCACTTGCGGCCATCCTCGTCGCTCTTGGGTTCGTGTGGCACTTCTCCCGACCTTCCGAAAGAAGCGTGACCATCGGGGTAATCGCCGGAACAACGGGGCAATACGCCGCGGCAGGGGAGGGCTACCTGAGGGGATTCGATCTTGCAATGGAGGAGTGGAATGCGGCGCACAGCCTCAAGTTTGGTGCGATCGTGGAAGACGACGGCTTCGACGCGCAAAAGGGCGTGTCGGCTTATCAAAAACTTAGAAATATCGACCATGTCGCCGCCTATGCGATCCTTTCCTCGTTCACCATCGACGCTATTTATGACCAACTCCATGCCGAAGGAAAGCCGGTGGCGCTTGGCTTCGAGCAGACCCGCCCGGCGCAGGACGACAATATTTTCCAGGTGCTTCCGGCGGCGCTTCCCGTGGAAACCGCCCTCGGGCAAAAGGTGAAATCGCTTGGCTATGCGCATCCCGTGGCGGCGGTCAGCAATAATACTGCCGTCTATCAAAATTTTTACGAAGGATTCCGGAACGGCTTCGGACGGCCAGTGGAAGAATTCCGGGTGGGTAGCGACCTCGGCGGCATCCGCTCGCAGGCGCTCGCCATCGTGAGCGCCAAGCCCGACGTTGTGGCGTTTTTCATGGCGCCCCAGGATGGCGCCCAGCTCGTGAAGGCGATCCTACAGATCACGACTATGGGGACGAGGCCTTATTTCGTGTTCGATCAGAGCGTGCAATCCGGCGGGAGCGATTATCAGAACATCCTCGGATCGGACGCCCCAAGGATCGACGGGAGTCTCGTGGCCATGTCGCAGAACAATTTTACCCCCGACTTCACCGTTGCCTTCAAGGCGAAATACGGCGAAGATCCGGTATTCGGTTCGGACATGGGCTATAATTCGTTTATGTTGCTTGCCGATACGTACGATCCGAGTGAGAAAGAATGGGTAGCCAACATGAAAACCGCGCAGTTTGCGGGTGCCGATGGCGCGGTCTCCTTCGACTCGGTCGGGCTCCGCGTGCCGAATATTTTCTTTGCAAAACTTAAAAACGGCAATGTGGCCCAATGAGAAAGCAAAGAATTTCAATCCTGAATTAATATCCATATGGCCGACAATCGATATTTATCCGCAAAAAAAATTTGGATCGCAATCGGTGTAATAATCATCGTGCTCTTTGTTGGTTGGCGTTGGTATGGCGGCCAGGGGTCGCATGGTAACGCCATCGAGGTCGGGGTCGCCTCCGCGCAGACGGGGGATGGGGCCGAATGGGGTCAGGGAGAGCTGAATGCGGTAAAAATGTATATCGACGACGTCAATGCCCACGGTGGTGTCGATGGCACTCCCATCCGCCTCTCTATCGAAGATACAAGATCGACCGGCGTCGGCACGGTAAATGCGATTACCAAACTTATCAGCATAGAACAAGTCCCGGCAATAATCGGTCCCACGTGGGCGGACAGCTTTCAGGGCGGCAATCCCATAGCGGAAAACGCAAAGACCGTGCTTATTTCTCCCAGCGCGGCGCTCGAAACGGTGCCCAATAAGGAGAAGTTCACATATCTTTTCTCGACCTGGTGGCCCCAAGCGCCGGAAATCAAAGAGCTTCGGAATTTCATGCTGGCCCAGAGGGTGAAAACATTTGCCATCATTAACGATCACGATTCATTTGACACGAAGTTCGCCGATGATTTTGAGGCGAGCGCCGTGGAGGGCGGCATGAAAATGGTGGATCGCGAGCAGGTTCCCATCGACCAGACCGACTTCCGAACCGAGATAGTGAAAATAAAAGATCTGCATCCGGATGCCCTTTTCATAGAAATCGAAAATGTTTCCGAGATAGGTCCGTTCATGAAGCAGGCAAAAGAACTCGGCCTTTCGTCGAGGATCTTTGGTTCGCCGAGCGTGCAGAATGCGGATGCCCTCAGCAAGTTCGGCGATGTCATGGAGGGATTGACCTACGTTTTTGCAAGAACACCCACCAGCACGGCATACGACAATTTTGTCAAAGGATATGAGGCGAAATATGGAGAATTGCCTTCGGGCCCGTCAGATCTCAATGCGTATAATGCTGTCGCGGCACTCGTGGCGGCGCTTCGGACCGGAGCGCGCACGGGAACCCAAATACGGGACGCGCTTCATGAAATTGAATTCCCAAGCATCACTGGATCAAAAAATTCATTCGATAACATCGGCCAGATTAAAAATGCCGATTTTGAGATGAAAATGGTTCACGGCGGAAAGTTCATAACAATACCCTCCTAGTCGAATGCTCATCCTCGAAACCAAGGATCTCTCAAAGCGGTATGACGGCGTGGCGGCGCTCGACGGCCTTTCGCTCGGGATCGAGGCGGGCGCGGTCACGGCCGTCATCGGCCCGAACGGGTCGGGAAAATCCACCCTCGTGAACGTCCTCTCGGGCGTCGCACCGAAGACGGGCGGCCGCATCGCGGTCTCCGGCGTCGCGCTCGGAAGGATCACGGCTTCCGATGTCGCCGCGTACGGCATCACCCGAACCTTTCAGGAGGTTCGGCTTTTCAATCAGATGAATGTGATGGAGAACCTGCTCGTGGTGCTGACGGAGAAAAATGTTTTCGGCGCGATTCTGGAGCGCCACGCCGAGAAGCACGCCCGTCGCGCCGAGGAACTTCTCCGCAAGGTCAATCTGTGGGAAAAGAGGAGCGAACTGGCGGGAGGCCTTTCGTATGGACAGCGAAAGCTCCTCGAGATCGCCCGGGCGCTTGCTTCGGGGGCGGACATTTACCTCTTCGACGAGCCGTTCGCCGGACTTTTTCCGGAGATGGTCAAGATCGTCGAGGGGGTGCTCGTGGAACTGCGCCGCGAGGGGAAGACCGTCGTCCTGATCGAACACAACATGGATCTCATCCGCGCGCTCGCGGACCGCGTCGTTGTGCTCGACGGCGGGAAGCTTCTCGCCGAGGGGGCTACTGCGGCGACCCTCGGGCGGCGCGAGGTTCTCGAAGCATACCTCGGCGAATAGCATGGAAAACCTCCTCACCGTCAAAAACCTCAGTGTCCATTACGGCGGCGTGCACGCCCTCGACGGCGTCGATGCCGCGATCGGGGAGGGCGAGATCGTCGCGCTCATGGGTCCGAACGGCGCTGGGAAATCCACCGTGCTCAAGGCCATCTTCGGTCTTGCGCCGATTGTCGCCGGCGAGGTGTGGTGGCACGGCGCCCCCGTGCGGCCGGTGTCGTACGAGATGGTGGAGCGAGGCATCTCGTTCGTGCCCCAGGGACGGCGCGTGTTTGCGCATCTGACGGTCGAGGAGAATCTCGAAACGGGTGGCGTTGTGGTACGGGACCGCCGCGAACTGCGCCGCCGCATCGAGGAGTCGATGCGGCTATTCCCCGTGCTCGCAAAAAAACGTGGACGGAAATCGGGCGAGCTCTCGGGGGGAGAGCAGCAGATGCTCGCGCTCGCGCGCGGGCTCATCACCGATCCCCGCGTCCTCCTGCTTGACGAGCCATCGC
The DNA here is from genome assembly GCA_021780195.1 of bacterium. Lineage (GTDB taxonomy): Bacteria > Patescibacteriota > Minisyncoccia > UBA6257 > 2-01-FULL-56-20 > JAJXZE01. Next base: position 37,999 of record JAJXZE010000013.1, read on the forward strand.
TCGGCCTCGCGCCGAAGATCGTGAAGGAGGTCTTCGCGAAAATAAGGGAGATCAACGAACGCCATCACACGGCGATCTTCGTCGTCGAGCACAACATCAAGTCCCTTCTTGAGATCGTGCACCGCGCCTACGTACTCGACAAGGGGAGAGTCGTACGCGAAGGAGACCCTGCGGCGCTCATGGCGAGCGGCGTGCTGGAGAAAGTGTTTCTGGGGAAGCTGGAATAGGATTCCGGCTCATTCGGTTATCCGCGCGATGGCGCCGTTCCGGACGGTGCGCAGGGTGGTTGCCGCGGAGGCCTCGCAATCTCCGTCGAAGGTCAGCGAGCCGGAAACACCGGGATAATCGGCGAGGTGAGTGATGTAATTGGCTACCTTGGCGGGATCTCCCGCGCTCGCCGCCGCGGTTTTCGCAAGTATCATCACCGCGTCGTACGCATTGGCGGCGATGATGGGGGGATTTTCTCCGGTCGCCGCGCGGAAGCTGGCCTTGAAGGCGGCCGCGTTCGCGCTGTCTGCCGTTTCCGGCAACCCCTCATAGGCGAAATCAGTGAAAATGACGCCGTTGAGGAGCGATAAATTCGTGATATTCTGATTCACGACCGTCCAGTTGTTTGAAAAGATATGCTTGTTGAAGCCGAGTTCTTTCAGCTGGCGAAAGAGAATTTCGCCGTACTGCCCCGGCGCGATCGCGACAAGTGCATCAGGATTCGCTGCGTCAATCTTCGCGATCTGAGTGCGAAAATCACTGTCCTGCACCTGATAGCTCTCTTGGTCCGTAATGTCACCCCCGAGCGGACGCAGGTCGGCGGCGAGGGTTTTCACTACCGCCGCACCCTGTTCGTCGTTGGAAACCAGCGTGGCGATGCGGAGGAGGCGGTGGGAGGCAAGATATCGTGCAAGCACGGCCGATGAGGCGTCGGCGGTCAGGGCGGAACGGCAAGTGAGGGGCGAGCCGTCGCGGTAAGCAGGAGTGACGGCGCTCAGTTCATATTCGAGGTTTCCGTCGGCCCGCGCGCGCGGACCAATAGTAACAGAAACTTGGGAACCGATGGTGAGAAAAAAGCGGACGCCTTGGAGCTTGAGCTGTTGGTAGGCATTAAGGGCGGGTGCCGATTGGAATTGGCTGTCTTGATATACGACCCGAAGAGGCCTCCCGTCGACTCCTCCGTCCGCATTAACGCTCTTCACCGCGAGCGTAATGGCCTGGGATGCCTGTTCGCCATAGCTTGCATTCGGTCCCGTAAGGGGGAAGACGGCGCCGATGGTGAAGGGTTCGGCGCTCGAGCCGTTTTCATGAATCCTTTGCCATCCCAGAAGGGCGGCGACGAGGACGAGGATGGTCGCGGTGATGATGATAATGTTTCGACGCGTCATAGGCGGGAGGCTACTGGTACTGAATGTAGCTTGGCTGAGGGCTCAGGCGCAGGAGCTCCTGCGGCGTCATGAGGTGGCTACCCGGCACGCGGATGTCATTCTTGTAAAAAAGTTTGAAGCCGGTGAATTGCACGGGTTCGGGGATGATGAAGTCCTTGTAGGTGCGTAGCTTCTGTGCGGGCGGGCCGAAGCCGTCCATATCCATCACGATCTGGACTTCGGGAAGCGGGGTGATCGCGCGCGCGTTCGTCACCATAGGTTCCGTGAAGCGGTGCACGACGAGGATCTTCGGCGGCAGATTGTTCTTGCGGACGAGGTCTGCAAGATACTGCGCCGCCCAGTTGATGTCCTTCGCGTCCATGGAACCGATCACGGTGCCGGGACGCGCGCCGTTATGCATGGCGAATTCCGGATCAAGGGAAAGTTCGACGTTCGGCATCGAAAGATACGCCGCAAGCGGCGGGATCTCCCGCTCCACGGTGCTCAGGCCCACCTGGATATCGAGAAAAACGATGCCATGAAGCTGGTTCGCCATATCGATCGCCTTGTCGATCTGGTTCGACGGCATGCGGAGGCGGTACGTACCGTCGGTTCCCGCGCTTGCCTGCGCGGACACCGCGATGTAATCGATCGCTGGGATCACCGGCGTCGAAGGATCCGCGGCGGCCCACATCGCGCTCGTGCTTGCAAGCATCCGGATGACCTGGTCCTCGGGGTATTCGCCGAGCACGCCCATTTGCGTGGAATAAAAATTGCCGTAGTAGGCGACGATGCGGTTGAAGGGAAGGAGCGCGCCCGCATCCGGATACGCGGCCTTTACGGGCCAGAGTTGCGGCTTGGGTGGGGCGGTGGTGTCCACTGCCGCTCCCGTCGCCGACGCGACGGCGGTACCCGTTGTGGCGCTTCCCGTTGCCGCGCGCACCGTGCCGCTGGACGCCGCGAGCGCCGCACGCGCGGCGGGCTTCGGCGGAGGAAGATTCGCGATGGCGAGCAGTTTGGCGTCGTATGCCGCGCGGTCGGCGGCGTTCATCGCGACCGGATGCGCGGGAGCGGGGAGGGATGCTCCCTCTGCCGCGGGAGCCCCGCCTCCGGTCGCGCCGCTTTCGGATTCCGGCGGATCGTTCACAACAAGAAGGATGCGCGGAGTCCGGACCACGGCGAGTGCCACGGCGGCAAGGCAGGAAACGAAGCCGACCGTCAGGAGTAGCCAATACGCACGATGCCAGGAAGGCGGTTTTCGTCCCTGTTCCATTCCACTATAGTAAACCGAAATGCGAAAATCGGGAACGGCCCGGCGCTAATTTTTCCCGCCGCGGGGAAAGGGGCGCGGCACGTCGGCCGCGGCGGCGGCGCGCCGGACGTGCGCACCACTGCGCGTCCGAGACGGTGTGATATAATGAACCCATGAACAAAAAGGCCCTCTATATCATTCTTGGTTGCGTGGTCGTGATTGCGGCGGTTGCGGCGATCGTGGCGGGAGTTGGTTCCCGGCATCAGGCGGGGACTTCGGGAGAAGCGGGAATTTCCGGCGGGGCGGCAGGGACCGCAGGCTCTGAGGGCGCCACACCGGCCCTCTTCAGCTTTGCGGTGAACCAACCGAACCTTACCGCGACCGGGAAGAATCTTTCGAAGGTAGAGGTTTTGAACGGCGCCAAGCTGATCGGAGAGGCGACCCTCATCGGAACCGGCACATCGGGTGTTGAGACGTGGAATTTTGCGATCCCGTCATCGCCAATCTCTGCAACCGCGATCACGGCGAAGGGTTACAACGCAAGCGGGACAATCGTGGGAAGCATCGCGCTTCCTTATTCCGGAGCCGCCCTCAAAAACGCGCTCTGGCCGGTAAAGAAATAGCGCGCGGCTATTTCACGAAGGCCGACACGAGCCAGCCGAATAAGCTGAATCCTTTCTGCGACGCTGAAAGGTTTGCCTGAATACCGGCGTTCGCCTGGGTGAGCGTCTGGATCTGGGCCGCGAGGGCCTGCGTGTCGCTCGCATTCGCGATTTTGCTCTTGATCTGGTTCAGCGCCGTGATCTGCTCCTCGTTCTGCGCGAGGGTCGCCTGTGCCGCCTTGATGGCGCCATAATCGGGTCCGATCAGGAAGGAAAGGATGCCGCTCCGACTCGCGATCTTCTGAAGATTTGTCTGGAGCGTTTCCTGGTTCTTCTCCTGATTCTGGGCGATCGTGCGGATCTCCTGACCGACGCCCCCGGTCGAACTTGCGATCTGAAGAAGCGCGTGTACGGCATTCGCCACTTCGCTTCTCATCGCGCCGCCCTTGCCATTATCGGTGGAGCTCGCCTCGCTCGTGGTTGCTTCGGTGCTGGTACCGGCTTTGTATTGCGCTCGTTCCTGAATTTGCATCTGCGTCTTTTCCCTGGCCTGAGCGCTTTCACCCCGGCCGGTGCTCGTACTGTCCTGCGCGTGCGCTCGCGTTTGTGTTTCCGCCTGCGTCTGCACCTCAATCTGCGCGCCGGAGTCCGCGCTCACAACTCCGACCTTCGACTGGACCGAGATCGCCGCGGACGCGACCACCGCAAAAGCGAAAGACGCGATAACCGCCGCGCCGGCCGCCGCAACCGTACCGCCAATTAATTTATTTTTCATGATTTTTTTATTTATTTGACCTTGTTTTTATTGTACCATTCTTAGCATACGTTGACTAGTGGCTGGCTGGTGTGGTAAGATGAAGGCATGAGTAAATTCGAAGAGCCTCCTAGGGGGGAAAATGCAGACGTAGAGGCAGGGTCCCTCGCGGAGAAGTCGGGAAACGCGGAAAATGGTGAGCGTTTCGTGGATAAAAAAATCTCTGAATACTTTAATTATAAAAACAGTTTCGTGGGCAGGCACGAAGTTGGAGCAAGGGTTCTTGGCTACGAAGTGGCTGGAGCGGTGTTAGGCGGCGCCACGGGTAGCGTGTTCGGGGCTTCGGAAATCGGAATGCTTTTAGGAGTTGTCGCCGCAGGGGGAGCGGTGGAGGAATGGCTGAAGAAAGACACCGCGAAAGCCAACCGTATGAATAAGCTTTTGGGCAGAAATCTTGCCTTCCGCAAACACATGGAAGAGAAGGATAAAAAAGACGAATAAAACGATGACTAGTGGCATGGACCTCGGCGAAGCATTGGGGAAACAACGCGAGATACTCGGCATCACCGGACAGGAGTTCGATGTTCAAATAGAAAAATTGGGAGAACTCGTATTGGCAGGCATGGTTCAAAAACTGCTCGCGGCAAAGCCCATCCCGAACGGCCTCGACGAAGATGACCCCGATAAAGTCGCCGCGTACATAGCGCAAATATTCACGCCCAAAGAAATCGAAGAGGCATATTTCGAAGCGGCACGCGAACTGGGTGATGGATACCTCGCGGCGCTCCGAGGATAATATTATGGAATCTTCATCCGGCTTTTACGGGCTCGGCATCGCGCCGAACATTCTTGCGGTGCTTGAGCGCTTGCATTTTAAGACGCCCACGCCCATCCAGGAAAAAGCGATCCCTCCGGCCATCGAGGGAAAGGATCTTGTCGGGCTTGCGCAGACCGGCACGGGGAAGACCCTCGCCTTTGCGGTCCCCATGCTTCAGGCGGCGCTCCGCGGTGCGCACGGACTCGTGGTCCTGCCGACGCGCGAGCTCGCGCTCCAGGTGGAAGAGACGTTCCGCGCGCTCGGCGGGCCGCTCGGCGTCCGCACCGCGCTCCTGATCGGCGGGGGATCGATGCACGCCCAGCGGTTCGCGCTCCAGCGGGGCCCCATGATCGTGATCGGCACGCCGGGAAGGATCATCGATCATCTCGAACAGAAGACCGTGTCCTTCAAAAGCGTTTCCATGCTCGTGCTCGACGAAGCGGACCGCATGCTCGACATGGGATTCGCGCCCCAGCTCAAGCGGATCCTCGCCGTGGTCCCCGCGGAACGGCAGACGATGCTCTTTTCCGCGACCATGCCGGAGGACATCGTGAGGATCGCGAAGGCGTATATGAAACTGCCGCTCCGGATCGAGATCGCCCCTCCGGGGACGGCGATCGAAAAGATCTCGCAGGAACTGTATTTCATCTCGAAGCCTGACAAGCCGCGCTTCCTCGAGCGGCTCATTTATGAATTCAAAGGATCGATCCTCGTGTTCACGCGCACGAAGTTTGGCGCAAAAAAGATCGCGGCGGGCCTCCGCGCGCTGGGGCATAGCGCCGCGGAACTTCATTCGAACCGGACGCTCAATCAGCGGCGCGAAGCGCTCGACGGTTTCCGGAACGGAAAGTACCGCGTGCTTGTCGCGACCGACATCGCCGCGCGCGGCATCGACGTGAAGGGGATCGAGCTCGTGCTGAACTACGACCTGCCGACGAATCCCGAGGATTACGTCCACCGCATCGGCCGCACCGCTCGCGCCGGGGCTTCGGGACGCGCGATCTCTTTCGCGACGCCCGACCAGAAGAACGACGTGCGCGATATCGAGCGTCTCATGCGGGCGACCCTGCCGCAGGCGAAACTTCCAGCGGATCTTCCTCCGCCCCGCGCGGAGGCGCCGCGCCCATCATTCGGCGCGTCCTCCTTCGGCCCCGCGCCGCGGCCGGGAATGCGCCCTTCGCGGCGCCCCCCGGGCCGGAGCGGCCCCGCACGACCTTCTTTCGGCCGCCGACGCTCCTTCGGGAGATAGCGCGGGAACGAATGTGGTTTTTGGTGTAAAATAGAGTCATTCGGGATCTATGAGAAATTCTTTCCGGAAGTATAAAGTGCTCTTTGCACTGCTGGTTATCGGCATGACTGCGGCACTGCCGGGGGCGGTTGCTCCGGCCTCTCCCGCGCACGCGCAAACGGCCGCCTCCGGCGCGGGTACGGCCACAGCGAGCACAAGCACCCTCCAGGCGCAGATCGATGCGAATAACCAGAAGATTGCGTCGCTGAATCAGCAGATCGCGACCTACCAGACCGCGCTTCAGCAGGTAGGCGCGGACAAGAAGACGCTCCAGGCGGCGATCAAGGCGCTCGACCTTCAGAAGAGCAAGGTGCAGGCGCAGGTCGCGATCACCCAGCATCAGATCAGCATCACGGGACTCCAGATCCAGCAGCTCGGCGGTCAGATCGCGGATACGGAAAGCGCAATCACCGACGATGAGGCCGCCGTCGCCGCCGCGCTGAGGAATCTCCAGAAGGCGGACGGCAAGTCGCTTCTTGCGCAGGTGTTTGCCGCAGGAACGCTTGCCAGCGCGTGGAGCGACGTGAACGCGACCCTCCAGATCGAGGAGGGGATACAGAATCAAATGCAGGCCCTGAAGGCGCAGAGGGCGACGCTTTCCGACGCGCAGACCGCTTCCCAAGAGAAGCGGGCGACCTTGACCTCGCAGAAGCAGGCGCTCGCGAACCAGCAGGTTTCGCTCGCCGCGACCGCGGAGCAGAAGAGCCAGCTCCTCGCCCAGACGAACGCCAAGGAGTCCTCGTACCAGAAACTTCTCGCCGAGGCCGAGGCCGAGCTCGAAAGCTTCTCCGCGTTTACGCAGAACGCGGGCGGCGCGGGGCTCATCGGCAACCAGACCGTGTGCGATTCCTGGGGCTGTTATTACAATCAGCGTGATTCCGCGTGGGGGAAGAGCGCGCTGAACGGCACGAGGTACACGCTCGCGAGCGACGGATGCCTCGTGACCTCCATGGCGATGATGATGACCCATTACGGCTACCGCGACGTGACGCCGGTCACCATCAATTCCAACCCCGACAACTTCTCCGTCTATTATCCCGCATACCTCATGTCCACGATCTACGTCGACGGCGTGACGGCCGCGCGGAAGACGGCGGCGATCGACGCCACGCTCGCGACGGGAAATCCGGTCGTGGTGGGTGTCCGCGCATACGGCGGCACGCACTTCGTGGTGCTCGTGAGCGGCCGCGCCGGGAATTACGTGATGAAGGATCCGTACGTCGCGAACGGCAACAACATCAGTTTCGGCGCTCATTACACGCTGAGGAGCGTCTTCGCCGTCGCGCGGGTCGTGATAAGCTGACGAACGGCCATGGAACGCGCCACGGAAAAAGCGCCGCGCCCCTTCCTGGGAGTCCATCCCGACGTGGTGAAGCTCGGCGCGGTGAGCTTCCTTACGGACGTCAGTTCGGAGGCCATTTTCTCGGTATTCTCGATATTCTTCACGACGATCGCCGGCGCGTCCGCGGCGCTTCTCGGCATGGTCGAGGGCTTTGCGGATTTTTCCGCATCGTCGCTCGATTATGTATCAGGATGGCTTTCGGACCGGACGGGGAAGCGAAAAGTGTTCGCCGCCGCGGGATACGGATTCTCGACCCTCGCCAAGTTTTTCCTCGTGATCGCGAACTCCGTCTCTGCGCTCGCGCTCTTTCGCGTCGTCGAACGGCTGGGCAAAAGCTTCCGCGGGCCGCCGCGCGACGCATGGCTTGCCGAGGTCGCCGCCACGGATACGAGGGGGTACTCTTTCGGCGTGCATAAGGCAATGGATAAGGCCGGAGCCGTCGCGGGCCCTCTGCTCGCGTTCTGGCTGCTCTCGTCGCTCGGCGAGACCACGCACGCGTTCCGCCTGCTCTTCATCGGCGCGGCCCTCACGGCCGTGCTCGCGGTGGTCGTGCTCCTCATGATTGGAGAACGGCCGGGACGATCCGCCGAACGCGAGAACATCTTCTGCGCGTGGCGCACGCTTGATCGCGGCTTCAGGTGGTATCTTCTGCCCGCCTCCGTGTTCTCGCTCGCGTATTTCAGCTTCGGCTTTCTTCTTCTCCGGGCGTACGACGCGGGGTTTTCGATTGCGGACGTGATCCTGCTCTACGCGCTTTTCAACGCCGCCTTCGTGGCGGCTTCGGCGCCGGTGGGCGCCCTGGGCGACCGGATCGGTCGGCGCGCCGTGATCATGCTTGGCTATGTCCTCTATGCTCTCATGGCCGCGGGCTTCATCTTTGCCTCCGCGAAGTGGGAGATCGTCATTCTTTTCGTCCTATTCGGCGTTTTCTACAGCATCGATGAGGCGCAAAGCAAGGCCTTCATTGCCGACATCGAACATGCGCGTCGGGGGAGTGCCATCGGCCTCTATAACTTTGCGACTGGCCTCGTCTACCTGCCCGCCTCAATCATCGCCGGATGGCTTTGGACAATTAACTCAGCGTACGCCTTCGAGTTCGCGTTCGTGTTCGCCGTCGCGGCGCTCGTCATTTTCGCGGCGCTGGGGAAGAAGATCCGGCCAACGGCGTAGCGGATCGTCGAAAATTATTTGCAATCCTCGAAGCGGGCGTCTGAATGCAGTGCGCCCGCGGCGTCCTCAAGCACTTTCTTTGCTTCCGGGAAGGTGAGCCGCGCCACGGCCTCGTCGTACGGGAGCCATGCACATTCGGTGATCTCATTCTTGAACTCGGCGGGGGTGTCGTTTTTGGCATCGCGCGCGAAGCCGAGAAAATAATCCACCGTTTTTATGTAGCGTCCGCCGGTTCTTTCGAATGAATACTCTTCACTCACGAGTGCACCGGGGACGAGGTCGATGCCCCTGATTCCGGTTTCCTCATAAAGTTCGCGCCGCGCGGTGGCTTCCGGTGCCTCGCCGACGTTCGGGTGGCCCTTGGGGAATCCCCAGTGTCCCGCGGCGAGATGGACGACACAGAACAGGAGGCCGCCGTCCGGCGCCTTGAAGGCGGGAACGATGCCGATCGAATAGTCGGAGAGAGACATTGGTTCCGATTCGAGTCGTGACGCTTCTATCGCTTCCACCCGGCGGTCCGACAGGCCGAAGTGGTGCGCCACCTCGTGCCATATGGTTTCTTCTATCACTTTCCGCACCGGGACGCCGTCTTCTTCGGCGGCGTCAAGGATCGGCATGCGGAACAGCGTGATGGTGTCCGGGAGGGTGCCGGAACGGCCGTACGCGTCGTTCCGTTCCGTCCGCGGGATTCCTTGGTACAGCCCGAGCAGGGTTTCATCGTCCGGCAATCCGAGGTCGCGCCGGACATCTTCCGGCACGTCGTCCTCGATCAGAAGCGCAACGTTTTCCACGAGGCGCCGGAACCGTTCTGGCACGGGGGCAAATCCGATCGACGCCACCAGCTTCTCGAATGCGCGGGGAGTCATGATGCTCTGATCAGTTTTTTATTGCATCAAGCGCCGCTTTCGCATAGTACTTAACCTGCTCCCTCACGTCCAATGAGGGATCATTGAGTTCTTCCCGCGTGAGCCATCGGATGTCTTCGCTGACCTCGGTATCTCCCTGGGTGATCTTGTCGCCGCGCGATGTGGCGAAATAAATGAGGGAGACGTGCTCGTGCGTGGCGTTGATCCTGTGCCGATTAAGGAAGCGCGGCGGGATGAGTTCCGTGACGTCCTTAAAATCCGGGAGCGGACAATCAGGAAGAAGTTCTATGTCCAAACCGACTTCCTCCTTGACTTCCCGGATGGCGGCACGGTTCGGATCTTCGTCAAGCTCGATATGGCCTCCGGGCGGCAGCCAGATTTTATACTTGTCGTGCTTCCTGAGGAGAACGCGCCCGCGGTTCACTATAAAAACCTCTGCCACGAAATCGATCTTTTCATGGATGTGGGGCATGACTTCAGTATAACCGAAAGACGATCGTCAGGGTTTTGAGCGCCCGCGCCGGAACTTAATATGGAAAGCGGGTCTCCGGATTCCTGTCGATGAGGTCGTGCGCCTTGCGCATCTCTTCGGGGGTGTAAAGGTATATGATCCTAAACTTCCCGGAAGTGGTTCGGGCAACTTGATCGTGAACCACCTCCAACACATGGACGAGGCCCCAATAGATCCATTTGCCGTTGCGATTTTCCACGAGAAAAACCCGTACCGGAGGAGCGTGATATACGCGAATGCCATCCTTGTTTTTAAATTCAAAAACCCGGCCCTCAAAATCCCCGGCGTTTTTTGTACCGACGTAGCCTCCTGCCATCCTGATGGGTCGCAACACGGCGGTTGCTCTTTGCCGGGACGACGGGCTCGATACCGCAATCGACGAAGAAATTCCGGAGCGGGTTTGAATCGTATTTCATTGACAATCGTTTAAAAATCTAGGATTTCTGCTATACTCAAAACATTAAATCCTAAAGATATCATGGCTTATCTCGGCACAATCATTGAAGAAAGCTTGAGCGACAAGTCGGTGCTTGCCGATATGAAAATCACATCTACGAAAGTTGAGCCAGTCACTGAAGAGGATAAGCATCAGACGCCGTGGATCAAGCAGTGGACCCTGCATAAGGTAGAAATCTCGGACGAGAAAGCGCAAGCAATTGCCGGGAAGCTCAGCAGATTGATCGACAAAGAACACGCGCAAGCGTGGTATGTGGATTTTAAAACGGACACCGAGCACTATATTATTTTTCTCGATAAAGTTTTCCACATAACCGATCGAACCGATAAAGCTCAATACGATGAGGCCATAAATTACGGTATCGCATTTGGCATCCCTCGCCATCAAATGGACGTGCCAAGTTGGAGAAAATAATTATGAAAAACGTAATCATCGTCCATGGTTGCTCTTCCGCGCCCGAAGAGAGCAAAGAATATCCCGAAAACAAGCATTGGATGCCGTGGGTTAGGGATCAGCTGATTGCTCGCGGCATACCGACCACGACGCCGCTTATGCCCGAGTCGTGGATGCCAAATTATGAAAAATGGAAGGCGGAGTTCGAGAAACAGGATGTAGGTGAACAAACAACGCTCATCGGGCACAGCTGCGGGTGCGCGTTTCTGGTTCGTTGGCTCGGAGATTCAAAAAAGAAGATCGATAAGCTTATTCTCGTAGCCCCATGGAAAATTGGCACGAGTAGCGAGGAGAAGAAAAGATTTTATGACTACCCCATAGACGAGACGATTAAGTCGCGCGTGAACAAAATTATTATGTTTACCGCCGATAACGAAGAACGGGATGGGAAGAGAAGCTTGGAGATGTATAAAAATGCTTTAGGTGGCACCGTTATCGAGCTTAAGGGGCGAGGGCACTATACGTATGAAGATATGAAAACAGAGGAATTTCCTGAATTATTGGCAGAAGTTATCCCATCTCAAATTTGATATACTGATGTTATGAAAGATAAGAATTCCCATTCAACACCATCGTAGCGATAGCCGAACAAGATAGTCAGCTGTGTTCCTCGGTCTGGTACCACCACCGTTCAAGCCCTGCGAGCGTTCTTGAGGGGTCGTCGGGAGGGGAGGTCTGACCCGTCTCGGTCAGGCACTCCTTGCTCTACGATCCTCCTTCATATATACTTCTCGCAGCTCCATAAGCCCTTATCTATAAGGCAGGATCAAGAGGTGAATGTGAAAACAGGTAGGGTAGTAACCTCGTTCGACCAACGTTTTTTCGATAGCTTTGAGTGTCCCATTGTCAGTTCTCCCGGGATGAAATTCGTCCTTCGGATGATCGACTACATGCATCACCTGCTTTTGTTCGGCAAGTCGCCGATTTTGGTTGACCTTGACGTTGAAGCATGGGGTGAATATTTTGGCGGTCGGACCAGCCATGCCGGACACGAGGAAGTGCGACTGAGAGAAATCGTAAAGATGGCCAATTTGGTTGTATGCCGTGTCAAGCCAGTCGTTCTGCCCGGCAACATTCACTGCGTTCAATGCGACATCGAGTTTAAGAAGAACAAGCAGATCATCTTCAGCCGTCGAATCAATGTCGACGGACTCAGGAATCATTGGGCCGATTCCGGGCAAATGATTCTTTCTCCAACGCGATAGGACAAGGGTGGTTCCCAATCTAAGCCACGACGGATGACGCCGTGGCTTTTTTTATTGAGTCGCCAGTGCTTTGATAATCCTGTTCACCGCGTCGTCCAAGCCTCCTTCGGTACTTACCGGCATCGCACCCAGCGAAATGAGGAGAGAGTCGTATTCTTCCTGCCATTCAATGTTGTCTTTCTGTTCCGCCTCCGTTTTTCCGTAGCCAGATTTGTTGGTTCGTGTCTGCATGCGATGAACGATGGTGAGGGGATCTGCCTGCAGGAGGATGATCCTGTCGAACTGCGAGAAAAACTCTTTTTGATTGCTGCCGCTTGTCGATCCGGACATGACAATGTCGCCGCGTTGGGCGAACAGTTCTTTCAACTTGTCGATATTGCAGATCCGATCCACCGTATCGAACCACCCTTGCTCATGGACCGGGCTGTAGGGGACTATTTTCCCGGTTTTTTTGTCTTGCCAAACGAAAAGATCGGGCACGTCATGAAGATCCATGGCGGGAATTCCTCTTTCGTTGAGGGCCCTTGCTATGGTGGATTTTCCCGTCCCGGCGATGCCCGTGATCAATGCTTTCATATTAAGAACAATACCACGGAGCGACCCGATGATATTTTTTCATGATTTCATTGTTGGACAATTCGACCTTTGTGTCTAGTATATGGGGGTAAGGCCATACAAAAAGAATGCGATGTTAACTCTATATGAACTCAAAATCACTATCGAGCACGCCTCTTATTTTGCTGGAAACATAGCCAGTATGGGTATAGGATGAAAATAAAATCCTATGGGTCCGAGCCTTATTTTCGACAAATCAACCTTGCAGAGCCTTAACCTGGACGAGGCGATGTGGTTCGACAATTTTTTCCTTTGCAACATAACACCGCTTTTCTACATCGAGACCTTGGCCGATCTTGAAAAAGAAGTAAGGGCTGGGCGTACTCCTGAACAAGTGGTCGGTAACTTGGCGATCAAAACCCCCGATGCAAGTTCGAAATGCAACGTTCACCATCGGCAACTGCTTTCGGGGGAACTTTTTTATGGAGAGGAAATTGAGATGGCGCATGGACGCCCGATTATCTCCGGCGGGCAAGCGATGGAACTCGGTGGTAAGACAGGTGTCATTTTCCAAGAGTCGCCTGAAGAGGAAGCATTTCACCGCTGGCAGCGCGGCGAGTTCCTACTACTTGAGCGAATGCAGGCAAAACTTTGGCGCAATGCACTTTCGAATGTGAACTTCGAGGAAAACTATCGGCTGTTTCAGATTTTCTTCCCGACGGGAAGGCCTAGGGCACTGGCTGACGTAAAGAGGTTTGTCGATTTTTATACCGGCGTTCCAGATCAGGAATCAGTGCTATCATTTGGGCTTGCGATGGTTGGTATTAGTGAAGAGGGACAGAAGACCGTGCTTGATCGATGGCGCAAATCTGGTAAAAGTACGATCAAGGATTTCGTACCTTACTTTACCCATGTTTTCTCAGTTGATTTCTTTTTCAATTTGGCGATCGCGGCTGACCTTATCGGACGCGGTCGGCCGAGTCATAAAATAGATCTCGCGTATCTATACTATCTCCCGTTCTGTACGGTATTCACGTCGAATGACAAATTGCACGCGGATATCGTTCCGTTCTTTTTGCGAGATAATCAAGTCTTTATTCTAGGATCGGAGCTGAAGGCCGATCTTGCCAGGCTGGATAGCTACTATAATAAGAATATTCCAGATGAAGTAAAAAAACGTGGAGTGATACATTTTGCCTTTTATCCTCCGACTGACGGCTCTTTTCTAGTGAGTAAGTTGTGGGATAAATTCATGTCCCCACACTGGCGGGAGCACAAAGTAGAGCTGACACCTCAGTCGGATAGCGAAATGAGCAAAGCCCTTTTGGAAGAAATGCGGAAATTCAAGGAGGGTGCCGCACCGATTCCCGCCGAAAAACGCGTCCACTCCGATTCCGTCGATCATATTATTCTTGAGCGAAGAGTCTATGGACAAAAAGGAAAATGGAAACGATTCCCTCCGGAAGTGCTCAATCGTCGCAAAAACGAAAAAGGAGAACGGGAAGCAATTCCTGCCGATGAGCAGCAATGAAATGCGGCATTGTCTCGCTTGGTTCTCACTGGTTCGGGTGACCCGTCTCGGACTCGAAACAACCAAACGGAAAGCATTGGAAAATATGTATCCCGGTATCCCACGATACTATGCTGATGACTGCTGCCGGGCCTGGATTCGAACCAAGATAACGACTTCCAGAGAGTCGCGGCCTACCATTAGCCGACCCGGCAATCAATACTCGCGAAAATGGAGGAGTTTTCTCAATCGCTCGACCTCCGACTTTCTCCTTACGCGTATAGCATTATGACGTATTTCCGGATGAAATTCAAGTTCACGCAAAGCGCGCGCGACGATACCGAGGAGATGTTGATTGAAGTTGCTGAAGCCGAAGTTATGGGTGCAGGTGGGAAGATGGACGCATAAATATCCTTCGGCCTCGTAGAGGCCCCGCAGGAAGCGGATTGTGTATGCTCGCCGCGCGCGAATCCATTCCGGCATACGGTACGGGAAGTTCTTTCGGTTTCCGGAGGGTATGCCGAGGCGTTCCGAAATGAATTTTTGGTAAATGCTTATCCGCACCGCGTTCGAGGCGGCCACCTTGCCGATCATCGGCGTCTTACGAAAGAGCACCTTCGTAATGGCGGCGTAGCGATTGATGAAGTCCATTTTCCGGGCATCGCCGACAATAATCAGCCGTTCGGTTCTGGGGAATTGCTGAATGTGTCCATCGCCGAGTACCACGCCGATAAATTCGGCGAGCATGCCATTTCGCGGGAAAGAAGGATATGCAATGACGTGATCACGCCGCCAGGCGGCAAAATTGTCCACTTTTCGCGCCCGCATGGTCGCCGAAGTTTTTGCGACGCTCGGATGGGTTGCCTTCGTGAGTCCTTTATTCCATGGAATCATGGAATAATTGTAGAGCAGTAAGATTAAATTTTTCTAAAGTCAGCTACTGCGCTCCGAGGTTTTCGACAAGCGCGATTTCGAGGGGCACGGCGGCGAAGGGGGAGTAGCGCATTTCGGAATACGCGCGGATGAACGTGCGGAGGAGGCGGACGAGGAACTCCGCGTCGGCGTCCGCGGCGAGGCGCGCCACGGTCTGGATCTCGTCGCGCGTGAGTTCCTTTTCGAAGACGACGGCGAGCGCGGGGTTCACCTTGAGGGAGAGCACCTTGCGGAGATAGTGGATGAGGTCGCGCATGAACTGCACCAGATTCACCCCGTCGTCCCCGAGGGCCGCGAGATAAGCGAGCGCCGCTTTGAGGTCCTTCGCAAGGATGAGCGCGGCGAACTCGTTGATCTTTTTGAGGCCCGTGCGGCCGGTCACGCGTTCCGCGACCGCGAGGTCGATCGGGATGCCGAGGGAGGCTATCTGGTCAAGGAGCGAGATCGCGTCACGGAAACTCCCCTCCGCCGCGGCCGCGATGAGCTCGAGCGCCGCCGCGTCGATTGCGATGCGCTCCTCCTTCGCTATCGACGCAAGGCGACCGATGATAACGGTCTTCGAGAGCTTTTTGAAGGTGAAGCGCTGGGCGCGCGAGGTGATGGTCGCAGGGAGCTTTTCGTATTCCGTGGTTGCCATCACGATCACGGCGTGCGCGGGCGGCTCCTCGAGCGTTTTGAGAAGCGCATTGAACGCGGCACCGGTCAGCATGTGCGCCTCGTCGATGATGTACACCTTGGAAGTCGCGGAGGCGGGTGAGGTCTTGATGCTCTCCTTCAGGTTTCTGATCTCGTCGATGCCGCGGTTCGAGGCGGCGTCGATCTCGATCACGTCGAAGGAGTTCTGGGCGTCGATCGCGAGGCACTCGCGGCACTCGTTGCAGGGTTCGCCGCGTTTCGCGAATTCGGGGTCCGTGCGGCGTTTTTCGCAGTTCAGGAGCTTGGCGAGGAGGCGGGCGGTCGTCGTCTTCCCCGTGCCGCGAGGACCGTGGAAGATGTATGCCTGGCCGAGGCGGCCCGACTTCGCGGCGTTTCTGAGGATCTCGATATTGGTCTCCTGTCCCAGGACCTCGTCGAGCTTCTTCGGGCGGTACTTGCGGTAGAGGGCTTGCGCCATTACGAAAATCATACGAAATATCGTTGATTTCGGCAATCGCATCGCGTATTATGGGAACATAATGCCGTATCAACTGAAGCTCGAGAAATTCAGCGGCCCGCTCGAAAAACTCCTCGAACTTATCGAGGCCGAAAAGCTCGATATCAACGAGATTAGCCTGGCGAAAGTCACGGACGGTTTTCTGAAGTACCTGGAGGAGCTCCGCGGCGGTACGGCGGCAGAGCGGACGGGTGCGCTCGGCGCGGTCGCAACCGCGACGGCGGAAACGGATGCGCGGTTCCGGGGCGACCTCAGGATCCTCGCCGATTTTGTCGCGATCGCGAGCCGCCTCATTTTCCTGAAATCGAAATACCTTCTGCCGGGCCTCGAACTCACGGAAGAGGAAGAGGAGGACATCAAGGACCTTGAGGAGCGCCTCAGGCGGTATCAGGACCTGAAGCCCGCGCTCAGGCATCTTCACGCGCTCTGGCGTGCGAATCACCGCTCGTACGGCCGTCCGTATTTCCTCGGCAAGGGAAGGGGACTCGCCGCGGGTCAGACCGTCTTCTATCCGGGACGCAACGTGGACGTGGCCGGACTTGAAGCGTCCCTTGGAAAGATATTCGAGAACGCGACGGAATACGCCTTCGAAACGGAGACCATAAAAGAAAAAATAATCACGCTCGAGGAAAAGATCGCGGAGGTCATGCGCCGCATCGAGGGCGAGGGCGACCGGGGCTTCATGGAGCTCGCCGGGAAGAAATCGCGCGGAGAGATGATCGTACTTTTCCTCGCGCTTCTCCATCTTGCGCGCGAGCAGATGGTGCTCCTCGAACAAATGGGAAACTTTTCTGATATAATGGTCAGGAAAAACCACGGCACGGACGGCGAAAACGGCACGCACGAACATGGATAAAAAACTGGCATCACTCGAAGCACTGCTCTTCATTCACGGCGAACCTCTCGCGTACAAGAAGATCGAGGCGGTTCTCGGGCTTGAAAAAGGGGAGGCGGAGACGCTCGCCGCGGAGTTTGGCCGTCGGCTCGAAGATGACGTGCGCGGCTTACAGCTCGTTGCGGACCGCGAGAAGGTCCAGCTCGCCACGAAGCCCGAGTGGAACACGATCCTCGAGGATTTCGTGAAGGAGGAGCTGACCGAGGATCTCACGCCCGCGTCGCTCGAGGCGCTCGCGATCGTTGCATATCTCGGCCCCATCTCGCGCGCAAGGATCGAATACCTGCGCGGCGTGAATTCCATCGTGATCCTCCGGAACCTTATGATCCGCGGCCTCGTGGAGCGCGTACAGGACGCGGAGCATCCGTCGGGTTTCCTGTACGCGCCCTCCTTCGATCTCATGAAGCATCTCGGCCTTGCCCGCAAGGAAGACCTGCCTGAATACGCAAAGTTCCAGGAACTGCTGAAGGTGTTTGACGAAGCAAATGCCGTGACAGCACCGGAAGCGGGCGCAGGGGCGGTCGGCGATACCGGCGCGGGCGCCGGGGCGGACCAGGGCGGGGGCGGCGCCGCGATCCCTGACGCGGGACAAAGCGTACGCCGATGAAGGACTCGCGCTACCAGTTCCTGCTCCTCGCGGGCGTCGTGGTTGCGGCACTCGTCTTCCGATTCGCGTACGATGCGGCCTCGCCCGCCGCGCTTTCCGAAGCGGCGGCACCTGCCTCCGCGTCTGCCGCAATGGACAGCATCGCCGCAATCGCGGGACCAGGAAATGCGTTTGCGCCGTCTTCCGGCAACGCGGCGGGCAGTGCCGCGGGTTTCAATGCGGCCGCGGCAACTTCTTCGGGCCCGTCCATGTACGTGCGCGCCGGCGATGCGCCCGCGCCGACGTTCGATGATGCCGCGACCCTGGTTGCCGACCTCACGACGGGGACCGTTTTCGAAGCGACGAATCCTGACCGCCGCTGGCCGACCGCGTCGCTCGCCAAGCTCATGTCCGCGACCATCGTGGAGGACAAGATCGATCTCACGACGCAGGTTTCGATCACGAGCCAGATGTTCGCGGCGGATCCGTCGGAGCCCGTGCTCGCGGTCGGCGGGACGTATACCACGGCGGACCTCCTGCACCTGATGCTCCTGCCCTCGTCGAACGTGGCGGCCGAGGCCGTGGCGTGGTTTTACGGCCACGGCGCGTTCCTGAATGAGATGAATGCGCGCGCGACGGCGTGGGGGATGACGAGCACGTATTACAACGATCCCTTCGGCATCTCCGCCGCGGACCAGTCGACGGCGCACGATCTCATGCTCCTCGCGCAAAAGATCTATACCGACTATCCGCAGATCCTCGCCGTCACCCGCACGCCGGTCTGGACCGTGACGGACCTCGCAACGGGCGGGAAGACCGTGATCCGGAGCATCAACGATTTCGCGGGCGGGCCGACCTTCATCGGCGGCAAGACCGGCCATACGCCCCAGGCCGAGGGTAACCTGATTTCGATATTCCGGTATGACGATTATCCGGTGCTCGTGATCGTCCTCGGAACGAATAACCGCTTCAATGACACCCAGGAGCTGTACGATTGGTTCAAAGCGAACTATAAATAAACCATGCTTCTTGAACAGACCGTCCGCATTATTGTGCTCACGACCATCGGATTCGTCACGGCGCTCATCATCACGCCGTTCTGGTACCGTTTCCTGAAAGCACGGCATTTCGGAAAACAGATCCGCGACGGCGCGGATACGCCGGTCTTCCATGAACTTCACAAGAACAAGGAGGGAACTCCGACGGGCGGCGGCGTCATCATCTGGTCCACGGTGATCATCCTCGCGATCGTTTTCGGCGTGATGAATCCGCTCGTGGACGGCGGCTTTTGGCACTATCTGAATTTCATCAACCGCGCGGAAACGTATCTGCCGCTCGCGGCGCTTCTCCTTGCGGCCGTCCTCGGCCTCGTGGACGACTGGTTCGGCGTGCGGCGCATCGGCGGCGCCTCGGGCGGGGGACTCAAGGTGCGGCAGAAATCGCTCCTCTATCTCGGTCTCGCGCTCGTCGGGGCATGGTGGTTCTATTTCCGCCTCGGGTGGGACGTCATCAACGTGCCCTTCCTCGGCAACTTCCAGATCGGCTGGTGGTACATCCCAATTTTTATCTTTATCGTGTTTGCGTCGGCATTTTCCGCGAACGAAACGGACGGCTTGGACGGCCTCCTGGGCGGCGTCTCGCTCTTTGCCTTCGCCGCGCTCACGACTGTCGCCTTCGTGCTCCACCGATATGACCTCGCCGCATTCGGCGGCGTGATGGTCGGGGCGCTTCTCGCGTTCCTCTGGAACAACATCTATCCCGCGAAGTTCTTCATGGGGGACACGGGTTCCATGTCCCTCGGCATCACGATCGGCGTGATCGCCATGCTTACGAACACCGCGCTCCTCCTCCCGTTCTTCGCGTTCATTCTCGTCGTCGAATCGGGATCCGTTCTCGTCCAGCTTACATCAAAGAAGCTCCGTCGCGGGAAAAAGATCTTTCGCTCCACTCCCATCCACCATCACTTTGAAGCCCTCGGCTGGCCGGAATCGCAGGTCACTATGCGCTTCTGGATCGTCTCCGCCATCATCTGCGCCCTGGGCCTCGTCATCTTCTTCCTGTCGCGCGCGATGTAGGGAAAGCGCCGCGGAGAGAATGCCTCGCCGTCGTGGGCTCCCTTTAACGCCGTCTCGGCATTCTCTCCGCTTCAATTTGACGCCCCGCGCCCTTCTGTTATACTACCTCTCGTATGTCAGACGAGAACCTCATTGAAAGCGAACAGGCGTATCCTGCCGAAGCGTCCCGCGAACTGATCGACGCGGGGGTTTTTTACGGCCGTAAGAAGAGCAAGACGAATCCCAAGATGCGCCCGTACGTGCTCATGAACCGCGGCGGCATCGAGATCATCAATCTCCAGAAGACCGCCGAGCTCATGGAGAAAGCTACCGCGGCCATCCGCGAAAAAGTGAGCAAGAACGGCCTTGTCCTCCTTGTGGGAACCGAACCCTCCGCCGAAGCGTCCATCACGGGCATCGCGAAGAGGTTCGGCCTCCCGTATGTCACCGGGCGCTGGGTGGGCGGCGCGATCACGAACTTCAAGATCATTGCGCTTCGTATTGAGCACATGAAGAAGCTTCGCACGGATCTCGCGTCCGGTGCGCTCGTCGAAAAATACACCAAGAAAGAGCGCCTGGGTCTCGAGCGCGAACTTGCGCACCTCGAGGAGCTCATGGGCGGGCTCGAAAACCTCACGCGTGAGCCGGATCTCGTGATCATGGTGGACCCAGTCATGCACCGCACTGCCCTCCGCGAAGCGCGCGTGAAGAAGATCCCGATCGCGTCGCTCGCGAACGTGGACGCGGATCCCGATGAGGTGGATCATCTGGTTCCGGGCAATGACCGCGCCCGCGCGAGCATCGAGTGGTTCTTCGGCAACGTGGAGAAGGCAATCGAAGAGGGCATCAAGCTGAGGGTCATCCCTGAGGCGGCAGGAGAAGGTGCGGGAGCCGCGCCCGTATCCGCCGCGCCCGCGGTGAGTGCCGAATAATTTTTTAACATCCGCACACATGGCGAACGAAAAAAACGTGAGCATGGAAGAGGTGCAGAAACTGCGCGCGGAGACGGGCGCGGGCGTGATGGATTGCCGTAAGGCGCTCATCGAGGCGAACGGCAACTTCGAGAAGGCGAAGGCCGTGATCCGCGAGAAGGGGCTTTCGAAGGTGGAAAAGCGCGCCGATCGCGCGACCGGCGCAGGGCTGGTTCATTCCTACGTCCATAACGGCCGCATCGGCGTCCTCGTGGAGGTTCGCGCCGAGACCGACTTCGTGGTCCGTTCGGAACCGTTCCAGGAGCTCGCGCACGAGCTCGCGATGCACATCGCGGCCGCCGCCCCCGCCAACGTGGAAGAGCTTCTCGCCCAGCCCTACGTGAAGGACGAATCGCGCACGGTGAAGGACGTGGTGAACGAGGTGATCGCGAAGACCGGCGAGAACGTTTCCGTGAGCCAGTTCGCCCGGATCGAGGCATAGCGGTATACTTACCTCATGGTAGAGATTATTTTTACGTGCGCGCTCATGGTATCGCTCGGCGCGATGCTGTATCTTATGGTGCGCGCCCTGCCGCGGATCGCGGAAGAGCCGCCGGCGGAAAAGCGCGGCCTGCTTGATCGCTGGGCGCACTCCGAGATCCCCGAGAGAGTGGACCGCGCGCTGAACGGATTCCTCCTCAAGTTCCTGCGACGCTTCCGGGTGTTCGTACTGAAGATCGACAATGCACTTGCGGGCCATCTCCAGCGGGTGAAACCGGAGGATGCGGACAAGAGGCCGGCCATTGATTTTAAGGAGATTGCGGGGCAGGGGAAAGAAGAGAGAGAGGACGAGAGGAGTTAAGATATTTTTAATGATTGCTTTGGTATGCTTGAGGCGTGCCAAAACGATGGACGAAAAAGGAGGAGTCATTTTATCGGACGCAAATCCGCATTTTATATATTAATCAGAATAAGACCATCAGTGAGATTGCTAAGATATTAAATATTGGTGAGTCGAGCGTTGGGAAAAGACTGCATCGCCTCGGTATTGAGACCGTACCGACGACGAAGCTTCATTATTGCAATCGGAGGACCGACGTGGTGGTTCCATCCAATCGTTCGAATGACCTGGCAGAATTTTTCGGCATCATGCTGGGTGATGGCCACCTCACTTCATCGCAGGTCTGCGTGACGCTGGGGACGAAAGAAATATCTTATGCCCGACACGTGGCACATCTCTATCAACGCCTCTTCGGGGTTCTTCCCAGAGTGTCGGTTTCACGGAAGGGATATGTTGGGGTGTGCCTCTCATCGGTTATAGCCTCCAAGTGGCTCTCCTCCGAGGGTTTGGTTTATAACAAAGTTAAGTCTCAGGTTGATGTTCCCGGATGGGTTTTTCGGAGAAAAATATGGATCGCAAGATGCGTGCGTGGTTTCTTTGACACCGACGGATCGATATATTCACTGAGATTCGGCATCCAATTGTCGTTTACCAACGCTTCGCGGCCGCTTCTCTCTTCTTTACAGAGAGCCCTGAAGCAATTACTATATAAGGTGTCAGAAATAAGCGGGCCACGGTTTTATATTACAAGGTTTGAAGATATCGAAAGATTCTTCACGGAAATCGGACCTCAGAATAAAAAACACCTGGAACGCTATCGAGCAATTTTACAATCGAGGAGGAGATTAAGCGCAGGTGACGGAGTGGTCAATCGTAGCGCGCTGTAAACGCGCCGCCTTCGGGCTACACAGGTTCGAATCCTGTCCTGCGCACCATGGAGGCAAATATATAGTGTGGAGAAAGTTGATCATTTTGTCCGATTAGCAATCGACCAGAGAAACCGAACTTCTGCGGCGGGCAATTTCACCACCGTGGGATTTTTGGGAATACGTTGCGATTTGGACGAATATGATTCTAGGGGAAGATCGGATATCTTTTTTCGGAATAGTTTCCTGTAAAATAAACTAGCGATAAGATAGATTCCCGTGGAATTTGGATGATGCCCATCGCGTTCAAATAAATTCATATCCGGTCGCTCTTTCATGGCGAGTGCAAAAGCAGGTTCAGTGGAGATCATTTTAGCATGCAATTTTTTTGCCACCGTCGCATAGAGTGCATTTAATTTTTTTGCGTCTTTGAGAAGACCGATGCCGATGAATGAAGGAGGGCAGTAGAGAATTGTCTTTGCCCCGATCTTTTTGGCTAGCTTATCGAATCGAGCTGCATATGTACTAAACACCTGAGGTCTCCCTACGTGAACGACGCCATCTTTAATGATCCCTCCCAAACGTCCTCGTTCCTGGAGAACAACATAATCCCAATTTCTGCTTTTGAGTTTTTTAATAGCTGGGCCGTCATCCCAGAGCATTTTGAGTGTGGCACCTCCGCGAAAAACACTATCTACAAAAAGATCACCCGAATTCGATACGTGAGCGAAATGAGCTATCAGTTTTGGCAGACTATGGTAGTAGCTAAAACTGTTTCCGATAAAAAGGATTGATAGTGGGCCGCCTTTCATTTTTGTCATTGTTTCATTTTAGCACAGAATTTTTCTAGGGGAATTGACGCTTGAATTTGCACTCTGATTGCACAGGTCAGCCTTTCTGAAATATCTGTCGGGGATTTTTGAATGCGAGACGCTTCCGTGGCCGGTCGTTCAATATACGGACGACATGGGTAAGTTCTTCGGAAGT
>JAJXZE010000008.1 GCA_021780195.1 bacterium
ACGACGGTGACGAATACGGCCTCCGTCGGCGAGAACGCTTCGACGACCGACCCGAATGCGGCGAACAATGCCGCGAGCGCGACGATCGCGGTGGCGGCGGTAAGCACGGGTGGCGGGGGAGGCGGGGGAGGCGGGGGCAACGCATCCTCGACTGCGGATCTCGCCATCGTGAAGACGGTGAATAATGCGGCTCCGCAGGGAGGCGCGACCGTTGACTACACAATCACGGTGACCGCGCTCGGACCCGCGACCTCGACCTTCGTTACGGCGCACGACATTCTGCCCACGGGACTCAGTATCGTGTCCGTGACCTCGTCCGTCGGATCGTACAATATGACGACCGGCGACTGGATCATCGGCACGCTTGGTCCGAACGCCACGGCGACGCTTACTATGGCGACGCTCGTGGACGGACGGATGGCCGGGCAGACGATCGTAAACACGGCGAGCGTCGCGGAATTGAGCTCGCTTGCCGATCCTCCCGCCAATAACACTTCTTCGGTTGCCATCACGGTGCAGACCGCAAGTACGGGCGGTGGTGGTGGCGGAGGAGGCGGGGGAGGCGGCGGCAATGTTGGCGGTGGCGGCTCTTCTTACGTATTGGCCGTCAATAACAACGCAACCTCGACGCTTACCGTTAACGTGTCGCTCTCGCTTTATGCGACTGCCGCGTATACGATGGAGCTATCGAACACACCGGATTTCGCGAGCTCAACCTGGGAACCGTATGCGACCACGCACGCGTGGACGCTCATTCCCGGGGCGGGCGGAAAGACGGTGTATGTGAAGTTCCGCGCGGTGAGCGGAAGCGAGGTGGGAACCGCCAAGGCATCGATCGTACTCCTTGGAAGTACCGCGCCCGCGATCAGGGGACAGGTGCTCGGTGCATCGACCTCGACCGCCTGCGGCGTTTACCTCCAGAGCTATATCAAGCTTGGCGCAAAGAACGATCCCGCGGAAGTGAGGAAGCTTCAGGGGTTCCTCAATCAGAACCTGGGCATCGATCTTCCCGTCACGGGATTCTACGGGCCATTGACCGCGCAGGCGGTGAGGCAATTCCAGGCCAAGTACCGCGCGCAGGTCATGGTCCCATGGCTTTCGCACGGACTTCCGCCAGATGCGAGTTCAACCGGCTATGTCTACAAAACGACGCAATGGTGGATCAACTCGTTAGCGTGTCCTTCGCTACATTTGCCCATCCCTGCTTTGCCGTAGATATTTCCAGGGAAACCCGTTCTCTCCATCGAGGGGAGCACTGACACCCCGCCGCTTAGGAAAGCGACGGGGTGTTGTGCTTCTCCATATTTTATGACATAATATAAAACATGCTGAAGGAGTATCTCGTACCATCCGCGGGAAACGACCACCGGCCATTACTCTTGCGTCCCAGAACCGTGCTTTTTGTGTGCATGGTCGTCCTGGCATTCGAGGCAATATTTCTTTTCGGGACGGTCTCGCTTGTGCCGCGCGCGAAGCTGATCAGCGCCATCGCGGTGAATGCGCTCATCGAGGAAACGAATGCCGCCCGCATTACGAACCACCTTCCGGCGCTCCGCGAGAGTCCCATCCTCGATGCGGCGGCGGCCATGAAGGCGAACGATATGGCGGGCAAGGGCTATTTCGCCCATACGAGTCCGTCCGGCACGACACCGTGGTATTGGTTCCAGAAAGCCGGCTATGATTTCTCCTCGGCAGGGGAGAACCTCGCGGTCGATTTCTCGAATTCATCCGACGTCACGCAGGCATGGCTCAACTCGCCGGAGCACCGCGCGAACATTTTGAACATCGATTTTACGGACATCGGCATGGCTTACGCGGAAGGGAGCTTTGACGGACACCCCGCGATCTACGTCGTCGAACTTTTCGGCGCGCCTGCCCTGCCGTCCTTTGCGGCAAAAACGAGCCCGCCTCCCGGCGTGAATGCACGCGCCGTTTCCGTGGCGGGCGTTTCTGCCGTCTCCGCCCCGTCCGTGGCGGTGGCGACGTCCGCGGTGCCCAAGGCACCCGGGGTCGGGACGACCGTCCCCGCCGCCGAAGTGAAGGGCGCGACGATTACCATACCGAATCCCGCGCGAACCGTCGATTATATTTACTTCGCGCTTGCCGCGGTCTTTGCCGTGGCGCTCGGACTTAATGTCTTCATCAAGGTGAAGATCCAGCATCCGCAGGTCATCCTCGGCGGGATGCTCGTCATCCTCATCGCGGGGCTCTGTATCGTGATCAACCAGCACTTCGCCGTCCCGCCGCCGGTGGTGTTGTAGCGCCGCCCGCTTTTCCCGCGCGTCTTTCCCGCGCCGGGGAAACGGCGTAGAATCCAAACATGCCGTCCTCCACGACCGAACTCATCAAGAGCAAGCTGGATGTCGTGGATTTTCTCCGCGGGTATCTCACGCTCCAGCCGGCGGGGAAGAACTTCAAGGCGCTCTGCCCATTTCACCACGAGAAATCGCCGTCCTTTATGGTCTCGCCTGAGCGGCAGTCGTGGCATTGTTTCGGTTGTAGCGCCGGCGGCGACATTTTTGGCTTCGTGATGAAGTACGAAAATCTTGAGTTCGGCGAAGCGCTCCGCATGCTTGCGGAGAAAGCGGGCGTGGAACTCCGGCGCGAGAATCCCGCCGAGTACCGGTACTCGGGGCTACTGTACGATCTGAACGACGCCGCGAAGAATTTTTACCGCAAGGCGCTCGCCGCGGCGCCCGTCGCGCGCGAATATATCGCGAAGCGCGGCCTCGCCGCGGAGACCGTGCAGGAGTTCGAGCTCGGCTGGGCACCAAACGAACCGGAAGGGCTTTCGATGCATCTCCTGAACTCCGGCAGTACCCCGCAGGATCTCATTCAGGCGGGTCTTTCCATCAAGACCGAGCGCGGTCTCATGCTCGACCGTTTCCGCGGGCGCATCATGTTCCCGATCCATAACCATCTGGGCAAGGTGGTCGGCTTCACGGGGCGCATCCTGCCCCAGCTCGACCGCGGCGACATGGGAAAGTACGTGAACAGTCCCGAGACGCCGATCTTCCAGAAGTCGCGCATCCTCTACGGGTTCTGGAAGAGCAAGGACGGCATGCGCGAGGCGAAGTCCGCGTTCCTCGTGGAGGGTCAGATGGACTACCTGATGAGCTGGCAGGCGGGGGTGAAGAACGTGATCGCGAGTTCCGGCACGGCCCTCACCGCCGACCATCTGCGCGCGGTGCACCGTCTGGCGGACGAGCTCGTGCTCTCCTTCGACAACGACCTCGCGGGTTCCGACGCCGCGGAACGGGCGATCGACCTCGCGGAAGCAAACGACTTTACGGTGAAGGTCGCCGTCTTCAAGGACTTCAAGGATGCGGCGGATGCGGTGCAGGCGGATCCCCTGAACGTGAAGCGCGTGATCGAAACGGCGGTTCCCGCGCCCCTTTTCTATTTTGACAAATATCTTCCGAAAGATCCGCTGGCCCTCAAGACGCGCGAAGGCCTGCGCGGCCTCCGCGCGGTGCTTGGCAAGTTAAAGAGCATCGCGAGTCCCGTCGAGCGCAGTTTCTGGTTTACGGATCTCGCCAAGCGCACGGGCATCGCGGAGCGGACGCTCGAGGAGGAGGCGGAGAAAACGGCGGTTGCGGGAGGCGCCGCCGCCGTGCGCGCGGCGCAAGGCGGCGCGGGAGGAGAAACGGACGGCGAGGCGGCGAAGCGTGAAGTGCGCCGGCAGGAGCTTATCTTCGAGGAGCTCGCCTCCGCCGCGCTCGCCAAGAACGACCTCGGCATGCTGGACGATTGCGCGCCGTTCCTCGCTCCGCCCCAGAGGGAAGTGGTGCGGATCCTTGCAAGCGGCAAGCGCGCGAGCGAGGACCCCGCGCTCGATGCGTCGATCGGCCTCATCGTCCTCCGTACGGGCGGCGATCTTGAAAAAGAGGAGGTGAGCACGCTGAAGCGCGAGCTTGAAAAGGAATATTACAAGGAACGCCGGCAGATTCTCGCCCAGGCCGTCAAGAACGCCGAGGCGCGCGGCGACGAGAAGGAGCTTAAGGCCGCGCTCGCGGAACTTGCCGAATTGCCGCCGGGCGCGTAACCGCGCCGCGAGCGCCGCATGAGCGCGGCGCTGCCGGAAGCGCCGCGCCACGAGGGTTGCCAAAACGTAATAAATCGTTAATAATAAGGTATTATTTGATGCGCTCCATATGAAGAAAAGGGCCACCCACAAGAAACCTGCCCGGAAGAAGGGACCCGCGAAGCGTGCCGCAAAACGGCCGGAGAAGAAGCCGGCGCGAAGGGCCGTCTCAAAGGTGCCACACAGGGCTTCAAAAAAGCAGGCGGTAAAAGCACGCCCGGCAAGTCAGGCCGGAGCGAAAAAAGCGGCAAAGCCCTCCAAGCTCGACAAGGCGCTCAAGATGAGTGCGGCGGAGATCAACGAGCTCATTGAGCGCGGCCGCCCGCGCGGGTTCGTGACGGACAACGAGATCCTCTATTATTTCCCGAAGATCGAGGACAACGTTTCGCTCCTCGACGAGATCTACAACCGCCTCGACGCCGCGGGCATCAAGGTGATCGAGACGTCGGCCTTGATCGACTTTTCGAAGGATGAGAATGACAAAAATCTCGACGACTCGATGGCATTCGAGGGCGAGGTGCCGGACGCCGTGCAGATGTATCTGAAGGAGATCGGTAAGACGCCCCTCCTTTCCAAGGACGAGGAACGCGAGCTCGCGAAGCGCGCGGAGAAGGGGGATGAAGAGGCGCGTCAGAAACTCATGAAGGCGAACCTGCGGCTCGTGGTCTCCATCGCGAAGCGCTACGTGAATCGCACGCCGCACCTCTCCATCCTCGACCTCATCCAGGAGGGGAACATCGGCCTCTCGCGCGCCGTCGAAAAATTCGACTACCGCCGCGGTTTCAAATTCTCGACGTACGCCACGTGGTGGATCCGTCAGGCGATCACGCGTGCCCTTGCTGACCAGTCGCGCAC
The DNA here is from genome assembly GCA_021780195.1 of bacterium. GTDB lineage: Bacteria > Patescibacteriota > Minisyncoccia > UBA6257 > 2-01-FULL-56-20 > JAJXZE01. The sequence goes on from JAJXZE010000008.1 coordinate 4,940, forward strand.
GGTCCGCATTCCGGTACACATGGTGGAGACGATCTCGAAATACACGCAGATCCGCCGCCAGCTCATCCAGGAGCTCGGCCGCGACCCCATGGCCGAGGAGATCGCCGCCGAGATGGGCGTGGACGTCGAGAAGGTGCGCCACATCCAGAAAATCTCCCAGGAGGTGCTTTCGATCGAGACGCCGATCGGCGACGAGGACGACTCCACGCTTTCCGATTTCATTCCCGACGAGCGCAACGCGACGCCGTCCCAGCTCACGGCGCGCGCCATGCTCCGCGACCTCATCAAGGAGATCATGATCGATCTCACCGACCGCGAACAGCAGATCCTCAAGATGCGCTTCGGCCTCGATGACGGCGTGAGCCACACGCTCGAGGAGGTGGGGAAGGCGTTCGGCGTGACGCGCGAGCGCATCCGCCAGATCGAAGCCAAGGCGCTCGAAAAGATCCGCGAGCACGGTAAAGCGCCGGCGCTCGAAGGATTCGACAGCCTTACGTAGTTCCACGCCGCGCATGACCTCACCGAAGGAGATCCGCACCCGATTCCTGGAATTCTTCAAGGCGCCGCCGAGGAGCCATGCCGTGATCCCTTCGGCATCCCTCGTGCCGGAGAACGATCCCACGACGCTCTTCACGGGGAGCGGCATGCAGCCGCTGATCCCGTATCTTCTCGGCGAGCCGCATCCCCTGGGCGCGCGTCTCGCGGATTCCGAAAAATGTTTCCGCGCGGAGGACATCGACGAGGTCGGCGACAACCGCCACACCACGTTCTTCGAGATGCTCGGCAACTGGTCGCTCGGCGACTATTGGAAGGAGGAACAGCTCCCGTGGCTTTTTGAATTTTTGACGGACGGGGATCGCGGCGCGGGCCTCGACCCCGCGCGGCTTTACGCGACGGTCTTCTCCGGCGGCGACGGTGTCGCGCGCGACGAGGACTCGATCGGAATATGGAAGAAGATTTTCTCCGCACACGACATCAACGCCGCGTACGCCGAGATGGGTACGGAAGAGGAGGGCGCGGCGCGGGGGATGAAGGAGGGCGAACGCATTTTCGGCTACGGCGTAAGGAAGAACTGGTGGAGCCGTTCGGGTATTCCTTCGAAGATGCCCGCGGGCGAGCCGGGCGGCCCCGACTCGGAGGTGTTCTATGATTTCGATCCTATGGGCGTCATGCACGACGCAGGGAAGTATGGCACGCACTGCCATCCGAACTGCGACTGCGGACGATTCCTCGAGATCGGCAATTCGGTCTTCATGGAGTTCCGTAAGAAGGAGGACGGCGGCTTCGAGAAACTCCCGCGGCGGAACGTCGACTTCGGCGGCGGCCTCGAGCGCATCACGGCGGCGGCGAACGGCAGGCCGGACATATTTGATATCGACACGTTTGATGAGGTAAAGAAAATTTTAGAGATATCCACGAAAAAGAGATACGCGGATCAACCGAAAGAATTTAGAATTATTCTTGACCATGTTCGTGCCGCCGTCTTTATTATTGCCGATGGTGTATCTCCTTCAAACACTGGCAGGGGGTATGTCCTTCGCCGCTTACTTAGGCGTGCCATTCGATTTGCCGATAAGCTTAATGCTAACGATTTGGTCATTACTAACGGAGGGGCACGGAAGGATTTTTACCTCAATACCACGGTAATAATGGACGCCGCTGAATGGTTTATAAAGGCATATACCGGAGCCTTTGTGCTGGATCGGAACGAAATTCTTCCGGTCGTCAAAAAAGAGGAGGAACAATTTAGAGCCACACTTGCGAGGGGATTAAAAGAATTTGAAAGATGGTATGCAGAGCCGGATCAAGAAGCGCAAAAGCGTATGCCGGGCCTGGTCGCCTTTAATCTCTTCACCACATTTGGATTTCCTTTGGAATTGATTATTGAAATAGCCAACGAGAGAGGAGTCGGGGTTGATATAGTTGGACCGCAAGGATTTAAAGAGTTGATGAAGCAACACCAGGAACTCTCCCGCACTTCCTCCGCCGGCATGTTCAAAGGCGGGCTTGCGGACCACTCGGAGAAGACCACGCGCCTCCATACCGCGCACCACCTCCTGCTCAGGGCGCTCCAGGCCGTGCTCGGCCCGCAGGTGAAACAGCGGGGGAGCAACATCACGAGCGAACGCCTGCGCATGGACTTTTCCTACGACGGCAAGATGACGGACGAGGAGAAGCGGGAGACGGAACGCATCGTGAACGAAAAGATTGCGGAAGATCTGCCGGTCATCCGGAGCGAGATGGCGCGCGAGGATGCGGAAAAAATCGGCGCGGAACATGAGTTCGGGCAGAAGTATCCCGACCGCGTGAGCGTGTACTCCGTGGGGCCGAAGGGCGCGACGCCCCAGGATCCGCGGATCGCGGAGGCGTTCTCGATCGAGTTTTGCGGCGGGCCCCATGTGGCGCATACCGGGGAGATCGGGCATTTCAGGATCGTGAAGGAAGAGGCGGTGGGCCAGGGCATCCGCCGCATCCGCGGCGTGCTAGAATAAAGGCGTGAGCGTGTTCCGTCCGCGGGAAAAGTTTCTCATACTGGAGGTGGGGCCGAAGGAGACCTGCGGGCTCTTCTTGAGCGTCGATGAGGACCGGAACATTATTTTTGAAAAATTCGAAAAAGGCGTGAATCTCGCGAAGTTCCTCCGTGCGCCCTCGCGCCGCGTGGCGGACCAGTCGTGGGAGGGAAGGCCGTTGTTCAACGGGAGGCGCCGCCTCGCGGTCGCCGCGGATGCTTCGCTCGCCACGACGATTCCGGTGCCGCTCGAACTGCACCGCGATGCCGCGAACGCAAAGAGCCGGATCACGCTCGCCGAACTCGAGAACCTCATCGCGCAGGCGATGGCCAGGATCTTCAACGGGTGCCGCACCGAGGCGGCGGGCCGCCTCGGCCTTTCCGATCTTGACGCGGTGCTCGTGAGCGCGAAAGCGAAGCAGTTCGGCGTCGACCGGAGCGACGTGGAGGATCCCGTGGGATATCCGGGGAAGAAGATCACCCTGCTTCTCGAATTCACCTTCACCGGCCGCGCACTGGCCGAAGAGCTCAAGCCGTTCTTCAACTCTCCCGAACCGTTCTTTTTTGCCGAGGCGCCGCAGGCGCATCTCGCGTCGCTTGCACGCGTGCGCGCCTTGCCTCTTTCCCTCGTTGCGGCGGACGGGGACGGCACGTCGCTCTTCGTGCTCCAGAAGGCGAAGGATGACTATGCGGTGCTCTACCGCGAGGCGCTCGATTGGCGCTTCAATTCGCTTTTTGAAGCCCTGCAGGAAGCGTTCGGCGTGAGTCCGCGCGCCGCCAAGGACCTTTACTGCGCATACCGGCGCGGCGAGGTTTCCGAAGGCGTCGCGCGGGTATTCCGCGCCGCGCTCGAGCCCGCGCTCGATGCGTTCTTCCGCGAGATGGCGCGGGCCAAGGTGAGCGGGACGGCGTACGTGGACCATCCCCACGGGCTTCCTACCGAAGCGTCGCGCCGCCGCGGCGGGGCGCGGTTCGAGCCGCATCCTGCGGAAGAGATCGCGGCGCACCTCGGGTTCACCGCCGATCTCGACGCGTTCCGGGTTTCGCGCGACGATCGCGCCCGCGTCCGCCGCCTCCTCATCTATTTCCTCGAATCGTACTTCGACAAGAGCAGTACGGAGATCAACCAGAAGCTCCGCCGCCGCCTCCACTGGCTTGCCGCCTGAGGCAATGTGGTATAATGCTCATATTGCGCGCGCATGAAAAAAATCATCATCGAAAAAGAGGAGGGGATCGCTGACGTGATCGACCGGATGCTTGAGGAGGAGGATGGCGACCTCACGTTCGTCGTTCCCCGCGGTTCGGCGCTCGGGAAATCGGCGAAAAACTTCCGGCTTTTGAAGCGCGAGGCGGATGCGGCGGACAAGCGCGTCGCCGTGGAGTCCGTCGACGAAGCCATTCTTTCTTTTGCGAAGGAGAACGACCTCGAGAGCGCGCATCCGCTGTGGCGCGGCGGCGCGGGAGGCGGCGTGGCGGACATCATCCCCGCGGCGCGGGAAAAGGTACGGGGCGGTGAAGAGGAGGAAGGTGAAGATGATGCGGCGGCAGTGCGGTCCTCGGCGCGGAAGGGGAAAAAGAAGCCCTCCTCCGTGCGGCTCTCCGTTCCAAGGGAGGAAGACGGCGCCGAAGATGAAGAGGACGAAGCGAACGAAGCGGAGATCCGCATCGAGGCGGAACTCGAGGAGGATGAGGAGAAGGAAAACCGCTTCCTCGGCGCGGCACGGTTTTTCAAGCGCTCCGCGGCCGCGATGCGCGGCGGGAGCAGGGACGGCGCAGAGCGATACGAAGACGACGACCGTGACGATGACGAAGGCGGCGATGAGGGCGGACGCCGCGTTTCCCGGAAGTTTGTCTGGGGCGCCGCGATGGCCGCGGTTGTCCTGATCGCGGCATTCTGGGTCGTCACGTTCTCGTTCGGCCGCATGACGGCGACGATCACGTTTAAGCAGACGCCGTGGACCTATCAGGGCAATTTCGTCGCCGACAAGGCGGTCTCGACCATCAACGGCGCGCAGGGGACGATCCCCGCCCAGGTCTTCACGAGCGATAAGAATACGACCCAGCTTTTCCCCGCCACCGGCAATGCCAATGTTTCGATCAAGGCGGCGGGCGTTATGACCATCTATAACGCGTACAGCTCGGCCAAGCAGGAGCTCGTGGCGACGACGCGCTTCGTGACCCCCGACGGCAAGATCTTCCGGCTTGTGAGCAATATCATCGTGCCGGGGGCGACCGTGACGAACGGGCAGATCGTGCCTTCCTCGATCGACGCGCAGGTCGCCGCCGACCAGGCGGGAACAGCGTACAATATCGGTCCGGTCGTGAAGCTCACCATCCCGGGATTCCAGGGCTCACCGAAATTCGACGCGTTTTACGGCCAGCTTGCGAAGGGAACCTCCGGCGGGTTCGTAGGGAACAAGGCGGTGCCGACGGCGGCCGACATCGCGGCGGCGAAGACCAAGGTGACGGAGGCCCTCACCGCGAACCTCACGGCCGCGATCGCGACGAGCTATCCGAATAATTTCAAGATTCCCGACGGCGCCACGCAGATCCAGATCGTGAAGCTCACCGTGACCACGACGACCGATGCCGGCGGCAACTTCGGCGTGTTCGGCGAGGCGACCCTCCAGGCGATCGGTTTTGATGAGGCGGCATTCAAGCAGTTCCTTCTCGCGACCGCGCAGGCAACGGAGGCAAGCTCGACGTTCCATTCGCTCACGCTGAACTACGGAAGCGTGAAGGCCGACTTCGCGAAGGGGACGCTTTCGTTCTCGCTTTCGGCGAACGGTTCGCTCGAGCCCGCCTTCGATGCGGGGGCGTTCGCTTCGTCGATCGCGGGCAAGAGCATGGGGGACGCCCGCGCGGCGATCGCCTCCCTGCCCCAGCTCGCGACCGGGCAGATTTCCGCCTGGCCGATGTGGCTCTGGAGCGCCCCGTCGAATCCTTCAAAGATAACGGTGAACGCCGATTGACAAGGAATGCGCTTTTCGGCTATAATCCTTCCGTTGCTTCACCTATGAGCATTAGCCCGTTTTTTTATTGCTAATGGCGGAAACCACCAAGGAGGGGACGGTGTTTGAGGCGCTTCCCGGGCTCACGTTCCGCGTGAAGTTCGCGGGATCGGAAGAGCCCGTGCTCGCCCACCTTGCGGGGAAGATGAAGCTCCATAAGATCAGGGTCCTGCCGGGCGATCGCGTCCTCGTCGAGATGAGTCCCGACGGAACCCGCGGCCGCGTCGTGCGGCGGCTCTAACCCCACCATCACCATGAAAGTAAGAAGTTCAGTGAAGAAAATATGCGCGAGCTGCCAGATTGTGAAGCGCCACGGCAAGATTTACATTCTCTGCAAAAATCCCAAGCACAAACAACGCCAAGGATAATATGCGCATTTTCGGCATCAACATTCCGGACGGCAAGAGGACGGATATCGCCCTCACCTATATCTACGGCATCGGCCGCACGCTTTCCACGCGGGCGCTCGCGGCGGCGAAGGTGGACGGCGCAAAACGCGCCAAGGATCTGACCGCGGACGAGGTCCTGCGCCTTCAAAACTTCATTGAAAAGAATTATCCGGTCGAAGGCGAACTCCGCCAGCGGCTGAAGCAGAACATCGGGCGGTTGAAGGATCTCGGCACCTACCGCGGCGCGCGCCACGCGCGGCGCCTCCCGGTCCGGGGCCAGCGCACCCGCACCAATTCCCGCACGGTCCGCGGCAACGTGCGGAAGACGGCCGGGAGCGGCAAGAGAAAAGTTGATCTCAAATAACATGGGAAAGAAAAAAATAACCACCCCGGGAACGGAAGCAGACGCGGAGGCGAAGGCGAAGGCGAATGCGAAGGCCCCGTCGCCTTCGGCCTCCGCGGCGAAGCGCGCCAAGAGGGTCCAGCTCGGCCGCGTCTACGTGAACGCCTCGTACAACAACACGGTGATCACCGTGACGGACGAGAAGGGCAACGTGGTCGCCTGGGCGACTTCCGGCGGACTCGGCTTCTCCGGTCCCAAGAAGGCGACGCCGTTCGCCGCGTCCAAAGTGGTAGCGGCCATCGCCGAGAAGATCCAGACAACGGGTCCGCACGACCTCCACATCATCGTGAAGGGCATCGGCTCCGGCCGCGATTCGGCGATCCGTTCCTTCATCAACCTCGGCTTCAACGTGCTTTCCATCAAGGACGCCACCCCGATACCGCATAACGGCCCGCGGGCGCCCAAGGTCCGCCGCGTATAATATAAAAACATCCTATTATGACCGGTCCAAAAGAAAAGAAAGAACGGGCGCTCGGACAGTCCCTCGGGCTGAAGGGCGAGCGGGGCATGTCGCCGAAGTCGGCGATGGTGCGCAAGCCCTATCGTCCGGGCGTGCACGGCCCGCGCGGGCGAGTGAAGGCGGCCTCGGAGTTCGGCCTGCAAATCCGCGAGAAGCGGAAGTTCAAGCTTACCTACGGCGTCGACGAGCGCGGCCTGAAGCGTCTGTTCCAGATGGCGGTCGCCGTGAAGGGCGCCACGGGCGCGAAGCTCATCGAATTCCTGGAGAGCCGCGTCGACAACGTGGTCTTCCGCCTCGGGTTCGCGCCGACGCGCCTCGCCGCGCGCCAGATCGTGCGCCACGGGCATATTGTCGTCAATAAGAAGAAGGTGACCTCGCCCGGATACCTCGTGAAAAAAGGGGACATCGTTGCGGTCCGTGACGGCGACGAGGCCCTCGGCGCACTCGCCGGGCGACGCGAACTCCTCAAGGAATACACGCCGCCAGAATGGCTCGCGCTCCATCCGGAAAAGATGGAGGGGCAAGTGCTCGCGCCCCCGTCCGCACCGGACATCCCCTTCGAAGTCAATCTCGTGGTCGAATCATTCTCAAAATAAAAAATAATAACACTCATCCCATGGAATACGCGCACCTGAGTTCGACCGTTTCCATCAAGACCGTTTCCGAAGACGCGACGTACGGTGTCTTCGAGGTGGAAGGGCTTTTCGAGGGGTACGGCCTCACCGTCGGCAATGCCCTGCGCCGCGCGCTCCTTTCGTCCCTTCCGGGCGCCGCGATCACGGAGATCAAGATAAAAAATGTGCCGCACGAGTTCAGTACGCTCCCGGGACTCAAGGAGGACATCGTGGAGCTCGCCCTCAATATGAAGAAGCTCCGTTTCCGCCTGCACGTCGACGAACCCCAGGTGCTTTCGCTCAGGGTGAAAGGGGAGCGCGCGGTCACGGCGGATGACATCGAGCTTAACTCGGATGTCGAGCTTATGAATCCCGGAGAGACGATCGCGACCCTGACCGCGAAAGACGCGGAGCTTGATATGGAGATCACCGTGGAGCGAGGCCTCGGCTACGTGCCGGTGGAGGCGCGGAAGTCGGAGGGCCGCCTTGCGATCGGCACGATCGCGGTGGACGCCATCTTCACGCCGGTCATGCGGGTAAACTACGCCGTGGAGGACATGCGCGTGGGCGACCGGACAGACTACAACCGCCTCCGCATGGAGGTCACGACGGATGGCAGTATCAGCCCTTCGTCCGCGCTTCACAAGGCGGCGAACATCCTGAAGGATCACTTCGAGAAGGTGGGCGAGGTCGCCGTCGCCGAATTTGACGCCCCGAAAACGGCCAAAAAGACGCCTGCCAAGGCAAAGAAGGCGTAGCCAATTATTCGCGTACCGCAATCACCATGAGGCACTTAAAGAAGGGAAAGAAATTCAACCGTCTCCGGGGTCCGCGGATATCCTTTATGAGGAATCTGGCGAACGACCTTATCCGCAGCGGGAAAGTGGAAACGACCGAGACCCGCGCGAAGGAGATGCGGCCCCAGGTGGAAAAGCTCGTGACGATCGCAAAGCGGCAGGATCTCGCCGCGCGCCGGCTCGTCATGAAGCGCGCCCACAACAAGAAGATCGTCGAGAAGCTCATGACGGACCTCGGCCCTCGCTACGCGGACCGCAAGGGCGGCTATCTCCGGATCGTGAAGCTCGCGGCGAGCCGCAAGCGGGACGGTGCGCGGATGGCGCGGATCGAATTTGTATAGTATACTCACGGACGACATGGACTACCACATTGACGCAAAAGAGAAGGTGCTCGGCCGCGTGGCCACGGAAATCTCCCTCATCCTGCAGGGGAAAAAGAGCGCGTCCTACGAACGGAACCACGTGAGCGCCGACAAGGTTTACGTCAAGAACTGCGATCAGATCAGGGTGACGGGCAGTAAGGCGACGGACAAGGTCTACTACCACCACACGGGTTACGTGGGGCACCTGAAAGAGCTTTCGTTCGAACAGAAGATGGCAAAGGATCCTCGCTGGGTGCTCCGCCAGGCGGTGCGTAAGATGCTCCCCAAGAATTTCCTGAACCAGAAGCGCCTCGCGAACCTTGTATTCGTGGACCCCGACGGATCCGTCGTGAAGCGGAAAGCGGGAGCAAAATAAAAAAACACACCCGAATCTATGCCTACCGCCAAAGAATCCGAGAAGAAGGAAGGAAAGCGCGCCCCGGCGCATCCCGCGTCCGCGGGCCACGCCATGGCGCATAGGTCCGCCGCGCATGCCGCCTCCCATGCGGCTTCTCGTGCCGCGCACGCCATGCCGAAGGGCAGGTACTTTGAAGGAGTCGGCCGGCGCAAGACCGCAATTGCGCGGGTGCGGCTTTTCCCTGACGGCAAAGGAACGATCACGGTGAACGGCATGGATGCAGACAAATATTTTCCCGTGGTGCGCCTCGCGGCAATCGTGGGCGCCCCCCTCCGGGAACTTCAGATGACCGAGTTTGATGTCGTGGCGAAGGTTTCGGGAGGCGGCGTGAGCGCCCAGGCGGAGGCCGTGCGCCACGGTCTCGCCCGCGCCATTCTCGTAAAGGACCCCGCGTGGAAGCCCCGTCTCCGCGCCATGGGCTACGTCACCCGCGACTCCCGCATGGTGGAGCGCAAGAAGTACGGCCTGAGGAAAGCCCGCAGAGCCCCCCAGTGGGCGAAGCGCTAGAGCCTTCTCTCCCATCCCTTCTTTCGGGCACGACGTCCCGGCCTGCTGGCCGGGCGTCTTGTTCTCGCCGCCTTCGCGGCTCCGAAAATCCCGCAAGAAGGGATGGGAAAGAAGGCTTTTTTGTTTGGCTCACGCGGCTAGCGATTCATAAAAATTGAAAGGCTCCCGAACAAGAAGAGCCTTCCTGCTGGGAGCCATAATGTCTCAGTCCGTAGATTTGCGAACCGCTGCTACTGTCCTCTGCGATGATTCGATGCAGTGGACCCAGTGTCAATGACCCCAATCTTAGGACACTTTTTCGACAATGTTTTTCAAGCGTTCCGCGAAGCGTAAGGGCGGCATCCTGAGGGCGGAATGAATGCGCACGTGGT
>JAJXZE010000018.1 GCA_021780195.1 bacterium
TCTGCTCCTTCACTTCCGGAGCGACCCGATGATATTTCTTCATGTATTTATCTTTGGACAATCCGACCTTTCTGTCCAATATATGGGGTCAAGGCCACTTCGGCCACGCCCACAAAGCGATCCAGTATCTCCGGCCCCTTCACGTAGATGAAGCCGGACGAAATGGACTTGCCGTTGTGGAGTTTAGCGAGCGCCGTTGCGGCCGCCTTGCCGAGCATGGTCTTGCCGCATCCCGGAGGCCCGTACAGCAGGACTCCCTTGATGGGCTTCTTGCCGTAGTGTTTGTAGATGTCGGGGTAGCGGAATGGGAGTTCGATGGCTTCGACCATCTGCTTCTTGGCTTCCGCCAAGCCGCCGATGTCGTCCCACGTCACGTTCGTTTCCGAGGTGAACGAGAACCGCTCGTCCTCCTTGCCGAGGTTCAACCCGATAACCGTAGCGGTCGCTTCGAGCACGACGCGGTCGCCGACTTCCGGCTTCGTCTTGAGCATGCCGTTCAGCACGACTCGTACGGAACCTTCAGTTTCGACTTCACTCGTTTTGTCGTCGATCGCCCGACGCACGATGGAGATGCCTCCAGCGTAAACGGGTTTTCCGACTTCAACGATCTGCATAGTCTGCAAGTTCAGCTTCACCGTGCTGCCCGCACTTATTTTCTTGTCGAGCGGGAGCGCGACTTCAAACTGTTTGCCTTCGTGAAGGACAATGACGCTTCCGTTGAGCTGTTCGACAAGCGAAACGTAGTTAAACTTGCCGACCCAGAACCACGCGGAGCAATTATCCTCCTCAAAGCGCACTTCTCGGAAACCGTTATTGTCGTCATTGACGACGATACCGATCTTGCCGATGAAGCGGGTTCGGTCATCTTCGTCTCTGCCGACAACTTTGACGCGAACACCTTCTTGAAAATCCCTTGGAGTGACTTTCTTCCGCCGCGGGATTTTGAGAGCCGCTTTCCTTTTGGATTTTCCGATGTTGAAATACTGCTCCCCGCCGTCGTCAAACCTTACACGGATTTCTCCGTCTTGGTCTGCGGCTTGGATTACGGTGGCCGTTTCGTCTGCGTGATCTCCGGCGTCCGGGGAAATGCGAACCTTCGCTCCCGGAATAAACTGCTTGTTGATATTTTCCGTATCGACACGCAGCACAACTGCAAGGACCAACGGGGCTGCCGTCAGTTGTTGAAGCAATGTGTTTTGCTCGATAAGTCTGTCGCGTGCGATACCGAGAGCGCCACGGAGTTCAGTAACTTCTTCGGTCGCGCCGTTTTCGATCTGGCGCTGTAACCGCCCTACTTGCGCCGCGAGTTCTCTGTTGCGATCTTCGCCACGGCGCGTGAAGTTATCGAGCTGCTCATTTCTTTCGTTCATTTGGTCCTCCTGACCTGTTGACCTATAGATTGCGGTTCTGCGTCCAGAGTTTCCAGACGCACATCTACAGCGCGAGCTACCTTTTGACCTTGGTTGTCGTCCACATTCCCCAGAAGGAAGTTGACGTTCAATCCCTTCGCAAGTTCGAGTCCACCGTGCACGGATGCAACAGTGAACTTCTCGCCATCAAAAGGACTGTTTTCGTCTTTCACCCTTACCTTCCAAATGTTGCCATTTGGACCGGGATCGCAGCCGACGACAAAACCTTTGTGTCGCTGTTCCATGACCTGTTTCTCCTTTCTGACCTTATTGACTTTTGAAGGTCTGGGTACGTTTTACAGCTTTTGGAACTCTATGTCAAGACGCGATGGAGCTACGTCGCCACGCTCAAAACAAAGAAAAAAACCGACCCAGCAGAGCCGTTTCGGTTTTTATGGTCAGTCCGACATTCGCCTTTAGTTGACCCAAGGCGAAGGGTTTGGCGTTGACGCTTCTTCCTCGGCCTCGAAATCGTGGAGGATCGAGGAGATGGCATCGGCCAAAGGGTTTTCTTCTTCGAGCTTCGACTCGTTGATCGCCGAGTGTAGGTACTTCGCCTCTTCGGGCAGCAGTTCTTTTTTCGCAAGCATCTCGTCGACAAACTCGCGACCCTGCTTCTTTGAGCGGAAGACCGTGCTGCGGCTGCCGCATGCCGTTACGATGGCAGCATGCTGACCGCAACTCGGACAGATCAGAAGGTACGCCGCGCGGGCGACCAAGGACTTCTTCGGATTTTCCATGTGCCACCTCGGTTTCTGAAGATCTCGCTACATTATAAAGTATCTCAAATCTGCTGTCAAGGTTCGCGAGAGGTATATCCGATCCTGCGGGCGAGCGGAACCGCGTCAGCGCGTGGTTTGCACGGGCCGCGCCCCGGTACAGTTAACACTACGGGGTGATATACTCTGGGTATGCCCCTCGGCGGGAAAATATGCTGTTGGTTGCCGCGTGTGCTCGGCATTGCGTTCGCACTCTTCCTCGCACTCTTTGCACTCGACGTCTTCGATACCTTTCGAGGATGGGGCATCGCCGTGCCGCTCCTTATCCATCTCGTCCCCTCCTTCGTGCTTCTCGGCGTCGTGGCGATTGCGTGGCGGCACGAACTGGTGGGCGCATTCGTCTTCCTCGGCTTCGCCGTTTTCTATATCTCCTCCGCGGGCCTCGATCGCCCGTGGAGCTGGTATACGGCCATTGCCCTCCCGTCGGCCGTCGTGGGAGCGCTGTATCTCGTGAGCTGGATCGCGGAACGACGTCACGCGCGGCGCACAGACTGACCCACGAGTCCGCTTCCGTTCAGGCCCGCCCCCTCTCCGCAAGCATCAGCTGGTCGTATCCCATAAAGACCCGATCCTCCCTTGCGACGCCGAGTTCTTCGAGGAACGCAAAAAGCTCTTCCTGCACTTTCTCGCCGTCCTCGTTGCCCGCGATCTTTTCGACCTCGATGAACGGCCCGAGTCTCTCCACGTCGTCGAGACAGATCTCGTACCCGCCGCAACGCCCTTGGCGCCGGCGCTTCACGACGCGCACCCCCTCGCGGTAGCCCATGAGAATGATCGCCTCCCGCATCTCTGCCGCATCGCTCACCTCAACTTCCCTCTCGATCCGGTCGAGATTGTTCTTTTGCGGCTGTTTCAGGGTGAAGAGAACCTTTCCCCCGCGCTCGCGGATGCGCAAAAAGTTTTTCCCGAGCGGGTCTTTCAAGAAATCGTCCGGCGAGAGCGTAAAGACCGTATCGCTCTCGCGCACCGGCACACTGAGTGCGCATCCGAACTCCTCGAGTTTTCGCTCGACTCCCGCCGCGTCGCGCAGGCGCGCCTTCACCTCGATTTCCTTTCGCATGCCGTTAATGATACCAGAAATATCGCCTCACCTTCCGCCGCGCGGCTTCCCGAAGAACCTCACATAGAGATACAGGTTCGCCGCCATCACGATGCCGTAGGCGAAAAACGGAATTTCAAACAGCGCCCCCTCCAGGAGATAGCCGCTCACGCCGGTCGCGGCGGAGGAGGCCACGAGCCGCGCGACCTGGTTCGTGCCGAGTGCACGGCCCATCTCGTCGTCGTCCACGCGCCGCGTGAGTTCCGCCTGCTGGATGGGCACCGCCGCCACGCGGAGCGCCGGCGCGATAAGATACACGAACAGCGAGAACGGCAGAAGCCGGATGACGGGAAAAAGCACGAAGAGCGCCGTCCCCACTCCCCGCGTGACAAGCATGCTCCGGAGGAAACCGAGATATTTTTCGAAGAGAGGCGCCGCGAGCAGGGCGAGCGAACCGATGATCCCGCTCAGGAACGCGTACCACGCCATCTGCGCCTGGGGCAGATGATAGACGAGCAGGAAGAACGGGATGAGGAACGGCACGATGAGTCCCTGTGCGAAACCGTTCAGGATGCCCGTCGCGCTGAACTGGCCGATGATCTTCCTTGTTTTCAAAACGCGGAGCTCCCCTTTCCGCTCCGTCACGGCGACGAACCAAAGCGGCACGATGCCGAGCGCCGCGATGACCGCGGCGAGGAGGAAAAGATCGTGGGCGCTCACCGTCCGCGCGAAAAGCGAACCGAGCGCGCCCGTGGCGGCGGCGAGGAAGGTGAGGAGGGAAAAGTAGAACGTCCGCTTCGTTCTTGGCGCCAGGTCGGCGATGACCGCGTTCTGCACCGGCTGAACGGCGCCGCCCACGCCTCCCCCGACGAGCGATCCGGTCGCCGAAAGACCGCCGAGCATCGCGCCGAGAACGATCACCCATACGTTCGCCGAAGCGTAGATCATGACGGCGCCGAGAGGCAGGAGCGCGCTCGTCACGAGAAGCGTCCCCCGTTTGCCCCACACGTCGGTCGTGATGCCGACCGCAAAGCTGAGCAGTGCCGTCGCGAGGGTCGCCGCCACGTAGACGAGACCGAGCGCCGCGGCGCCATGGTGCAGGGTCACGAGGAAATAATACGGGAATGCGATGCTCACCATGCCCGCGGCAACGCTCCGCGCGACGCGCGCAAGCGCCACGAGCGCGATGTCGCGGCGGCGGACTTCCCCGGATTCCTTGGCGAGTACGGGCGCGGGCGCGGTGGCGGTGTCCATATGGAGGTACAGTATACCACGGCCGAAAACTTTACGGAGCGGCGGCATGGGGGGTACACTTGGAAAATGCCGTATGAACTTTTCGAAGTGACGCAGGGCGCGGTCATCAGGAACGCCAGGGGCGAAGTGCTCATCCTCGAGCTCCCGAGCGGATCGTGCCTTCTGCCGGGCGGCCACATTGACCGCGGCGAGGACTGGCTCACGGCTCTGCGCCGCGAACTGAAAGAGGAAATCGGCCTCGAGGATTTCGCCGTACGGAAGATCGTCGACGTCACCTCCATCCCCCATCCCCACCGCGGCAACAGCGTCTACGCAGTGACATTCCTCGTCGAACCGAAGCACTTCACGGAGCCGCGCCTGAGCGACGAACACGCGCACTATCACTGGGTCGCCCCGAAGGATCTCGACCAGTATCACTTCTGGCACGACACCATGAAAACCCGGGTTCTTAAAGGACTTGAAGGAAAGTCGCTGTTCGAGGAATAAAGACCATAAGGCGCGCGACGCGGCGCGCGCGACGCGCCGGATTCTGATACAATAGAAAGGCAATCATTAATGCGGCAAAGGTCGGTGGCTTCAAAAACCATTTCATAAAAAATCATGAATAAAAAAATATTGGCGGCGGTCGGAGGCCTGGCCGTCCTCGCGCTTTTCGGCGCCTTCTTCGGCGCGAAGATCACGCGCGCGGACGACAACGGCAACGCGAACGGCCAGAGTAGCGACGGTGCGAACCACGGCGCCGCGGTGAGTCAGGTGGCGCGCGCCGTATCCGTGGGCGAAGCGGAGCAAAACGGCCTTGGCGGATCGATGAACGAGTCGGCCTCGCTCAAGGCGGACGGCAGCTTTACCGTGACGGGCGTCAAAGTGAATGCGGTCGACGCCGCTTCGAACTCGGCGACGGTCACGCTCTACGGCTTCACGCATACCGTGAACCTTTCGGGCGCGGCGATCACGGGCGGCGGCCGGATGATCACCCTTGCGGACATCCAGCCCGGCGACACCCTCTCGGGCAGCGGTACGTTCGACGAAGCGACACACGCGATCACCGTTTCCTCGGTGAATGATCTCTCGTACGCCTCGCAGAACACCGCGAACATCCAGGCGCAGATTCAGCAGCTCCTCCAGCTTCTCCAGAAGCTCCAGGCGCAGGTCCAGGTCCAGCAGGGCCAGGGCGCGGGACAATAACCCCGCGGACGCGGGGCGATAAAACGGGCCGGCGACATGCCGGCCCGTTTGCGGTCAACCCCTCATCGAGGTATCATTGAGACATGATGGAAAAATTTAAACACGGATGGTTTTCTCCCGATCCGAAAAAGGAGGGCGAAAAAGAAAAAATCGAAGCCGCCAATAAGAAACGCTTATCCGATCTGGGAGATAAATATCTCGCCGAAACGGAAAGGGCGATACAGGAAGATCTCGACGAGGAAGCCGCGAAGGGAGCCAATCCTACGGAATCTCGATAGTCCGCCCATCCGCGGCCGCTATTTTTGGATAGGGCTTCGTCACCGTAAAAACCTTATCGTTCTCCCCTTCTTTTGAGAGGACGATATGATACGTCTGATCTGGCTGAAAAAAATTGCCCTTTAGTCGCCAGCCGTCTTCGTCAATGAGCCTCCCGATCGCGGCGAACTGTTCCTCGTTGCGATCTTCCGCTTCGGGCGCCGTTTCGTGCTTTTCCATACGCTCATTATACCATCCCCCATACCACCTCCGCGTTCGTTGATGCCTAGCGCGTCCCGCTCATGAGATAGAGTGTGGTGTCGCAGGGGCATTGCTCCGGCCGGTCGGGCGCGAGGTCCTTGAAGACCGTGCGGAAGCCGACCACAAGATATTCGCTCCCCTTTTTATACACGGTGATATTGCTCCCCGGCCCGCTCGCGGTAAGGTTCTGCTGAATGACCCACCCGAGCGGCGGGAGTTTTGCCGCATAGTAGCGTTCGAAAGGCGTCGTGACCGCGGCGATATTCGTGATGTCGCGCGCAGACGCGGCATCGGCTTCGTATCCCGAGAGCACGTCCGTCGTCGTCGCAAAGACGGCGCCCCATGCAACGCCGGTATACAGCGGATAGGTGTCGGAGGCGAGGCGGAGCGTCACGGAAGGCGTGGATGCTTCGTCCGCGCGCGGCGCGCGGTGCACGACCCATGCGGCAAGGAACACTGCGGCCGCGCAGACAAGAACGACGAGAGCGATGATCATGCGGCGGCGGGACATTGCCTGCATTATAGCGCACCTGGCATCCCCGTGCTACAATGCCGTATGGCCAAGGCGGCAATCTTCGACATCGACGGGACGCTCGCCCCTCATACCTCCTGGACCACCCTCACCAAGGATCTCGGCGCGGATCCCGAAGAACACGAGCGCATCTTCCGCAAATACCGCGAGGGAAAACTCGCTTACGATGAAGCGCGCCGCCGCCTTATCGACCTCTGGAAGGCGACGGGCAACGCCACTCGCCCTTCCTTTGAAGCGATCTTTCGTGCGTGGCCCCTTCGGGACGGTGCGGAATCTCTCTTTGATTATCTTCATGACGGGCATTATCTCACCTGCCTGATTACCGGATCGATGGATCTTTATGCCGCCGCCGTCGCACAAAGGCTCGGCGCGGATCGTTATTACGCGAATACCGAACTGGTCTGGGACGGGAACGGCGTACTCGCCGATATGCACTACGAAGCCGACCAGGGTGCCAAAAAGGTGCGGCAACTGGCCGAATTCTGCGAAGCGTATGGACTCAAGGAAGCCGACTGTGTCGCGGTCGGTGATGGAGAGAACGATATCCCGATCTTTCTTAAAACGGGCATGGGCATTGCCCTCCGCGGCGAATCATCGCCGCGCCTCGAAGCGGTCGCCTGGCGATCGGTCGAAAACCTTGCGGCGATAAAAGGCCTGCTCTAGTGCCGGTGGCCGTCACTTCGTACTCCGCGCCGCGCGCCGCCCGGCCTTTATCAATCTTATCTTTCTGATCTTCTCGAAGATCGGCTGATAGATGTCCTCACGGGGATCGATCGCGAGTTCGTACCGGTCAACCGTGTCCGTGAACGCCACGGGCGCGCCCGTGATGATCGCAAGCGGTTGCTGTTCGGCTCCTTCCCCCATCTCGAGCACCGCGGCCGTTGCCAAGCCGTCCGCGACGTCGGTCCGCGAGAGCTTGAGGATCCTCCCGAAAATATCCGGCGTGCCGCGATAGTCGCGGACGCCGCGGAATCCCGCATAGCCGAGCGCGATCCCCACGATGCCCGCGCGCAGGGGCAGAAGGCGGCTGTCGCTCACGAGCACGCCAAGCCGCTTCAGGCGATAGCGCGTCATGAGCGCGCGGCGGATCGCCGCCGCTGAACGGAAGCTGTCGCGGGGCAGGAGGATGATCTTCCCGCGGGCATTCGACTCGTCGACGCCCGCCGAGGACATGACCGTGCCGTCCTTCACGGTCAGCCAGGTGTACTTTGTCTTCATAGCCCACTGACTCTCCGCTTTGATCAGTTTTTCGCGGGTCGCTGGGCTCGTGATCTCCCTCGCCCGGCCCTCGGCCAGAGCCACGATCTTGGAGGTCACGACGAGAATCGCCCCTTCCCGAAGGCCGCCCCTTCGGTCAAGATATTCCTGAATGAACGGCAAAAGCCGCTCTTTTTCCCTGAAAACTCGTGTTTTTATGACCTTCACGAACATGCCCTTATTGTACCGAATGCCACGGGCAGGGGCCAGACGCGACCGGTACGGTCCGGCGGCGCGGACACGGCCACGGGCGCGAAACCGGCGGCGCGCCCGGAAGTGAAACTTTTTCGCTTCTCATACGTATTACCTAATGGTTAAGCACCTTAACAATCCATGAATTGAGGGGGAATTTTGAAAGTGTCTGCAGTCGTGATTTCTGTTGCTCTTATTGTCCTTATGTCCGCCGGGCTTTTTGCACTGCGGATCGGACGTTCTTTTGAAAGAAAAATGGCCGGAAGGAAAGCGCCGACCAAGGTACAGACCCAGCCCGACCATCCGGCGCCACCTCTAAAGAGCGGGGTCATCGGCAACCTTGGGAGACACTTCTCCCGGGCGTCCTGGTACGGTCCGGGATTCTACGGGAAGCGGCTCGCGAACGGTCGCGTCTATATCAAAACCGACACGTTCGTCGCACACCGGTCGCTCCCCTTCGGGACGAAGCTCCGCATCATGAACCTCACGAACGGACGCTCCGTCGTGGCGACCGTCGAGGATCGCGGACCTTACGTTCCGGACATGCCGGGACGCGATCTTGACCTCTCATACGCCGCCGCAGGGGAACTCGGCGCACGCGATGCCGGTGTCATCCCCGTGACCTATGAGATAATCCGGCACGCGTCATCGGCCGCCCGCGGCGGACCCCGCCGCGCGCAACCGCAGAATGCGGAATAGCTTCCCGTCGCTTCCACGGTCATCGCTCCGCCCATCAGCACCCCGCTCCCCGCGGACGCGGAGATCGCCGCCCGACGGCGTTCTTCATTTCCCGCTTGGCCTTCATGGTCGGCGGGTTTTTTTATTTCATTCTTATCCACACCCACGGCGACATCGGCCGCGATGGCGCCACGGGACGTTTTCCACAGCGCGGCGCGGGGTGGCAGGCACCGCGAGAACCCTCACAAACACCTGCCGACAAGTGAAAACACGGATTTGCGTATTTTCACTTAGTATGTTAAAGTGAAAATATAAAAATTTATATCTTCACGTATGGTAACCCCATTTAAAGCGGGCGCGTATAAACAGCAAATCGAATACAAGAGCTTCAGCCCATCGCCGATCAATACGCCCTACGAGTGGAAAGATCCGAAAATCGATGTGCTTCTCGGCGAGGCAATGCTTCTTCTCGGCGAGCTAAACGCCTATTCAGCGCTCGTACCAGATATAGATTATTTCATCCGTATGCATGTTGCAAAGGAAGCGACGACCTCAAGCCGGATCGAGGGTACGAAAACGAGAATTGATGAAGCGCTCCTCCCGAAAGAAGATGTCAACCCCGAACGGCGCGATGACTGGAAAGAGGTACAAAATTATATTGCGGCAATCAATCGTTCCATCAAAGAACTTAATAATTTGCCTCTCTCAATGCGGTTGCTTAAGGGTGCTCATAAGATATTGCTTACGAGTGTCCGCGGCGAGCACAAGACGCCGGGCGAAACGCGTATAAGTCAAAATTGGATTGGCGGTTCAAGCTTAAAAGATGCAGTATTCGTACCGCCCCCTCCGAGTGAAATACCCGAACTACTTTCCGATTTGGAAAAGTTCTGGCATAACA
This sequence comes from bacterium, assembly GCA_021780195.1. Lineage (GTDB taxonomy): Bacteria > Patescibacteriota > Minisyncoccia > UBA6257 > 2-01-FULL-56-20 > JAJXZE01. The sequence continues at coordinate 9,740 of JAJXZE010000018.1, forward strand.
AGCAACTTGAAATGCCCTTACTCATTAAGGCGGCGATGAGCCATTACCAATTTGAAACCATCCACCCATTCTTGGACGGCAATGGACGGACGGGTCGCCTTCTTATCACACTCCAGTTAATAGACGCAGGAGTACTCCAGAGGCCGACGCTGTATCTCTCTGATTTCTTCGAGCGGCACAAAGGATCGTACTACGATGCCCTTACCGTGGTCCGGGCATCGGATGATATCGAACAGTGGATCAGATTTTTCCTGTCGGGCGTCATTGAAACGGCCGTGAAGGGGAAAACGACACTCAAAAAAATCGTCGCATTGCGACAGCGCTATGAAGGGAAGATATTCGAGATGGGTAAGCGCACCGAAATCGGACAAATGCTTTTGGTCGCGCTCTTCTCCCAGCCGATCATGAATATCAATCAGATCGCCGAGAAGCTTGGCGTAGCCTTCGTCACCGCAACCCGTCTCGTCAATGAATTTGAAAGCCGGGGTATCCTTGAAGAAAAAACGGGCTACTCGCGCAACCGTTCATTCGAATTGCACGAATACATAGCGCTGTTTGAAAAATAAAATCTATTTCAGAAAAGAGGCGTATGCAGGTCGTTGGTATGCGCCCGTTTTCGGTTGCGCGGGGTAACGGATGACGCAAGAATCGCGCATAAAACCGCGTAATCTTCATATCACGCGCAGTTAAAGCGCCGTTAAGCGCTCACCGAGACTTTTCCCCAGCCCCCGGCCGTGCCACGGCCCCGAAATGCTATACTTATACAAAGGCCGAAACCATCACTTAACAAAACGATGTGGAAACAGTGGTTAAACTTTGTTCTGGGCATCCTCGTGATCATCGTCGCCTACATGAGCGCTTCGGTGTCCATGACGATCGTGATCCTGGGCGTCCTGATCGCCTTGATCGCGCTCTGGGCGGCGCTCGAAAAGAAGGCCTAAGAACCGCACCGTTGCGGTTTTAAAATACCCCGCGCGATTGCAATGCGGGGTATTTTATTTTCCGGCCGCCGCGCCGGGCACCGCATATCGCGCGCGCCGCCGGCGCGATGAGCGGCATCCGCCTGCGCCGCCTGCGCGATGCCGTGGCCGCACCTCAGCGCCGCGGGATTTGCGGGCCGCACGGCGGCACGCTATAATATTCCGGAAACGATCCTCCCCATGAGTCCCTTTCTGAGTTTTATCCTCGGTTTTGTCGCCGGCATCATCGTGCTCTGGAAGATTTCCCAGATCGTCGGTTAAGCGCACCGTAGACGGGCCCGGACGTTCGCCCGCCTCACCCCGCGACACGCGGCATCACCACGCGCGAGCCGCGCTCCTATTCCCCTTTTCCGCCGCGCCCCGGCAAAATGAACTTCGGGTAAATGCTGAGCAGGGAGAACAGGAAGGCCACCACAAACGGTCCGATAATGAACCCGACCGGGCCGAACATGCCGATCCCGCCGAGGACGCTCAGAAGAATAAGATAGGGGTGAAGATTCGCGCCGCGATGCATGAGCTGGGGCGAGACCACGTTATAGATGAGGTTCACGAATATCAGACTCCATACTGCAAGGCCGAGTGCCGCCGCGCCGTGTCCAGAGAGGAAAAGGTACGCGATCGCGGGAAGGACGGCGATCCACGTTCCCACGATCGGAATGAGCGACACAAGCACGGTGGTCGCGCCCCAGAAGATGGGATTCGGCACGCCGAAGATGAAGAAGCCGAGGCCGGCCGCGACGCCCTGCAGAATCACGACGACGAGCGTGCCCTTGATGACGGACCCCAGCATGCGCTCCGTCTCGCGGAGAATCTCCTCCGCGTATTCTGGCGCGAGCGGGATGAGGCCGAGCGTCCACTGCTTGAGGCGGTCGCCGTCCCTCAGGAAATAGAAGAGGCCGAAGAGGGAGAGAAAGGTGAGCAGGAGCGCCTGTGCCACGCCGGAGAAAAGCGATCCGACGTTCTGGATCACCCAGGAAAGCCCCTGACGGGCCAGGTCGCCCACGTTCAGGGAAATGTCCGCGACATGCATGTTCGGGAAGCCGGTGCGCAGGGAATTCGTGATCACGGCCCCCAGGTCGAACCCGCCGTTCGCGAGAATCGAGGCATACAATCCACGCGCCTCGTTGAAGATCTGGATGCCGAAAAATACGAGCGGGATGAACACGATGACGATCACGACGCCCACCGCACCGAGCGACGCAAGGGTCTCGTACCGCAGGATCTTTTTGAGCCCCCGGTACACGGGCCGGAACACGATGGCGAGCGCGCCCGCAAGGACGAGCGCGGCAAGATACGGTTGGAGCACGAGCCACGAGAGGACGAGGGCGATCGCAAGCAGGGCGACGAAAAATGCGTTCTCGAGCCGCGAGGCATTCATACCTTTCAGTATACACGATTTCGGAAATTCCCACATTAAAAAATCATTAAAAGAAGCTTGCTAGGCGGCATAAATATGCTATCGTTGCAGTGTCACCAGGAAGAGGCATCGCTCTGGGTTCCGTCCCTTGGCAGTGCCTCTTTATTTTTTATCCGCGCGGCGCGTAACCAAAGCGCATATCCGGCCGTTTTCTCTTATGAAAGCCATGCAATTTTCTTACTGCCACAAGCTGAATACCCTCAAGAACGGCGGCGCGCCGATTATGACGCCCGCCCTTTCGGGTGGTCTGGCCAAGGCAGTTTTTATCGCTCCTCCCCGTCTCCGTTGAATTCCCCGCTCCGTCTCCCGATAAAAACGTCCCGGCCAGACCGCCGGGAATAATTTTATCCCGACCCTCTGGCAAACGAACGCTGTTTGAAAATTTAATATCGCAGGAAGGGTACCATGAAACGAAAACTCGCATCGAAGCGCCTTGTGTTCCTGCGGGGTGAACGGGTAATCCTCCGTCCCCTGTGCGTCGAAACCGATCTCGAGATCGCGACCCGATGGATCAACGATCCCGATATCAGGCAGTATGTCCTTGCCCATCTCCCCATGTCGCGCGAGAGCGAGAAGGAATGGCTCGAACGGGCGGCGAAAGGCGGCGGCACGGATATCATCCTCGCAATTGAAATGCTCGACGGCAAGCTTATCGGCACGATCGGCCTCCATCGGATCAACTGGAAGGACGGCACGGCCACCACGGGCACGATTATCGGCGACGAGGCCGACCGCGGCCTCGGTTACGCCACGGAGGCGAAGATGCTGATCCTCGAATACGCCTTCAACGAGCTCGGGCTCCGTAAGATCTGCTCGGGGGCGCTCGCCTTCAACGACCGCAGTTTCAACTACAGCCTGCGGTGCGGTTATCAGATCGAAGGCCGCCTCCGCCGACAGTTCCTCAAGCGCGGCACCTACTGCGACGAGGTCATACTCGGCGTCTTCCGGGACGAATGGCTCGCCGCGCGCGAGAGATGGCGCGCCGAGCAGAAAGACCGCAACGGAAAGAATGCCAAGCGTCCGCAGTGATCCGCCAACCTTTTTCCGGCGCCGACCAAAAATCGGCGCCGCTTTTCAGTAGGCGGATTGCCGCGGCCGGTGCACATTAAAAAATCATTAAAAGAAGCTTGCCAGGCGAACGTGAAGGCGTACGATAAAGATTGGAATCCGCCCACCTCAAACTTTTGTGGAGTCGAAATGCAGAAATTTGGCTCTCCTGCGGAGCGCCTCCCCGCGATCAGTAATAACCGACACCGGGAGCGTGGCGATGGAGGGTACTGCCGTCCTCCCGGCTCCACAAAAGCTTGCGGCGGGCAAGATATTTTTCTTCCCTGATCACGAAAAAAGTGACCACCTCCAGTGCAATTCCAACGCGTTCCAGGACGCAAAGATACTGATCGCCTTCCAGCTTTTTCACAAAGCAGTAATTTCCACGTTTTCCCCGCTGATCCTCATATACAAGGTCTGGAATCGTCGCAGTCTCGGAGAGATGCGAAAGGCAGGCATCGCACTCCTGCGCCGGACGCTTGTCATAAACGTGCTTGAGGGCGCGGGCGTGCAAAAATATTCCCCCGTCCCCCGAGGTAAGAAAGCCGCGGAGCGCTTCGTCCAGATCGCCGACGTGCAGAGTTGCATTACCTACGGAAGCGCCGCGGTCAGTCCATCGCACATATCGCTCGTAGAACCGGAAAATCATTCCTCCATCCTACGCACGGCGGATTAAGCCACGATTAAATATGCGTGCCCGCGAGGCGCCTGCCTGCCGCGCTTGACTTCTGTAGCGGCCGCGGCATAGTAATGACATGGATCAGGAAAAGCTCCCGAGGGAAAACGACTTGGGGGAAAATCAAACCGAAGGAGACGCAGAAGTAATCGATATTCGAACCGGAAAACCGCTCACACCGGACAAGGCACCCACCGTGTGGAAGGTGCGCCGCAATGATAATGGCGTACTCGAAGGCCTCCCGCCGGGAATCGAGGAAAAAGACATCATCACCTTTGTCAGTCCCGACGGAACGCTGATGGCGCACGGAGGCAACGCGGAGGTACTGGAGATTGTCAGGAAAGAGAGAGAGGAATGGAAGGGGTAAGCGTCACCGGTACGCCTTCGCCTGGAGATTGAAGAGGTCCGCGTAGACCCCCTTCTTTTTTATGAGCGCGGCGTGGCTACCGGACTCGACGATCTTCCCTTCTTCGATCACGTAGATCTTGTCCGCGTTCTTCACCGTGCTGAAACGGTGTGAAATGATGATGACGGTCTTCCCCCTGGAAAGCTCGTCCACCTTCGCAAAAATTTCGCTCTCGGCGCGTGCGTCGATCGAGGCGGTAGGCTCGTTGGCCTTGACCCCATATATTGGACAGAAAGGTCGGATTGTCCAAAGATAAATACATGAAGAAATATCATCGGGTCGCTCCGGAAGTGAAGGAGCAGATCCTGCGTCGGATCAAGGAGGAA
>JAJXZE010000007.1 GCA_021780195.1 bacterium
TACCAGACGAACGGGAGCCAGTATGAGGTCACGGCCCTCATGGAGTCGCAGAAGCAGAAGCTTGCCCTCACCCTGAACCCCCCGATCCAGAGCTATCCCGAGGTGGCGGCCCAGGGGAACAACCTCACGCTGTCGAACCTCTTCAATGCTTCGGGCCTTGTGGGCTACTGGCCGATGGACGAGGGGAACGGGAGCACGACGAGAGATCTGAGCGGGAACGGGAACACGGGGACGTGGGCGGGGACGCCCGCGGGGACGGGCGGCACCTACTATGCCGCCGGCAAGGTGGGGAGCTATGCAGGGTATTTTGACGGGAGTACGGACTACTCAAACGTGTCATCCCCGATCAATATCAATATGACGGGCTCTCAGTTCACTGTTTCGGGTTGGATGAACCAAGCTTCCGGAGGTCCGGTGGATCAAATGCTTCTGGCGGTCGGCAATGGAAGTCTTTCCACCGATCTCATCGATTTCCATATCCATGCCGGTGCGGGACTCTGGTGTTATTTTTATAACAATGGAAGTTCCTTTATGGGTGGGGGTGTGGGAGCCGTTCCTTCCTCAGTTGGGGCATGGCACCAGTATTCATGTGTATATAATGGCACCACCCTCACCGCGTATGCCGACGGCGCTCCGCTTTCAAGCTCCGTGGCGGCCACCGGAACGGTCAATATACTTTCCGGTTCGATGATCCGCTTGGGAGATGGAATTCGGTGGGGGAATTATATGAGGGGATCGCTTGATGATATCCGCCTCTATAACCGGGCGTTGTCGCCAGCAGAGATTGCGGCGCTCTACCACGCGGAGAAATAGGATGCCGCGCCGCGGGAGCTCGGAAAATTTTTAGAAAGTTTTCACGGTCCGTGGGGTATGCTTGCCTCATGGATCGTCGGCTTGCGGCGGGGGATACGGCGTTCGGAGTCGCGCTCGCGTTCGTTGCGGGTGTTTTCTGCGAGAGCATGGATTGGGCGCCGTCGCTCATATTGGTCGGTGCGCTTGCCGCGGGTGCCGCGGTGGCGGCACGGAAGCATTCCCGGTGGCCGGAGTGCGCGCTTATTTTTCTCGCGCTTGCGTCCGGCATCTTCTATTTTCGCTGGCACGAGAACCGGCTCGGTGCGGGAGTGAATCTTCCGTACGGATCTTCGTCCTCGTTCACCGCCGCCGTCGTGGACGAACCCCGCCCCGTCGAAAATTTCCTTGTCGTTCCCGCGCTCGCCGAGGCGCCGTATGCCGGCGCGCTTACGATTTTCGTTCCGCCAGGGGCGGACATCCGCTACGGGGATGAATTGAGGATCGAAGGGAAGATCCGCGCGCCGGAAGACGGCGGCGGCGCGGCGACTATTTTCCCGAAGAAGACCATCATCGCGGCGCGGAACCGCGGGTTTTGGCTCCGCGAAAAACTCATCGATCTGAAACGCGAAATCCTTGCGGGATACCGGCGCGTCCTTGCGAGGGATGAGGCGGCGCTCCTCGGCGGAATCGCATTCGGGTCGAAGGTCGATTTCGGCGCGGAGCTCAAGGCGGCAATGGCCGGCTCGGGGACGACGCATCTGGTGGCGGTATCCGGATACAATATCACCATCGTGATATTCGCGGTTGGAAGCACGCTTGGGAGATTTCTCTCGAAGCGGGCAACCTTCTATGCGGCGACCGTGTTTCTTGTGCTTTTTATGATCATGGTGGGGAACGCGGCATCCGGCGTCCGCGCGGCGTTGATGGGCTTCCTTGCGCTTATCGCGCGCCAGGCGGGAAGGCGGTTTAACATGCGGAACGCAATCACCCTGACTGCCGCGGGCATGGCGTTCGCGGATCCTGCGGCCCCTTCGGGAGATATGAGTTTTATCCTCTCATTCCTGAGCCTGCTCGGGATCGTTTATCTGAATCCGGTGATCACGCGCGTCTTTAGTATTGAAGACGGCGGTCTCCTTGGGTGGAAGGAAAATGCCGTGACCACCGTTTCTGCCCAGATTGCGGTCCTGCCGGTCGTGATCCGCGCGTTCGGGCGTTTCTCGCTGAGCGCCATCGGGGCGAATATCCTCATCCTCTCCACGGTGCCGCTCACCATGTTTTTTGGATGCATCCTGGCGCTCGCGGGATTTCTTTCGTCCGCGTTCGCCTTCTTCGCGGGACGGTTTGTCGGATTTATTCTGAGCTACCAGATCGACATCATGCGTTGGGGCGCGGCGGTTCATGTCCCGCTCCCCATACCATTCGGCGAGACATTCGTGGTGGCGCTCTATTATTCCGCGCTTGTACTCGCCGCCGCCGTGCTCCGTTCGCGCGCGCCATGAAGATTCTCGGAAGATTCAGCACGCCGGGCTTCATCGTCGCGCTGGTACTCGTATCGCTCGACGTATATTTTGGGTCATACTGCGCGACGTTCGCGTTCGCGGCCGCCACGGCGGCTCCTCCGGCCGCGAGGGAATATTTTCTGGACGTCGGGCAAGGCGACAGCGAACTCATTATCTTTCCAAGCGGCGCGAAGATGATGGTCGACGCGGGACCCGGCAAGGCGGTACGCGGGGCGATCAAGGTTCCGCTCGGGGAGAGCGACCGTTATATCGATCTCGCCATGATTACCCATCCGGACCTCGACCATTTCGGCGGGTATCAATTTCTCATCGATGAAGGGTATTCCTTCGGCGCGTTCCTTTATAACGGGCGCACGCCTGATCCGGCGGATGAGGCGTGGGAAGCCCTGCGTTCAAGAATCGGCGCCGCGCGCATCCCGTTCCTCACGCTCGGCGCGGGAGACGGGATCACGACGGGCGGGGCAACGGTGGAGATCGTTTCGCCTGGCCGCGCCATGGCGGCAAGCGCGGCGGACAACGATGCCTCGATCGTCGCGCGGGTCGAAGTGGAAGGAGTGCGGACCCTGCTTACGGGAGACGCCGGATTGGCCGCGGAAAAGATACTGCTCGCGGGCGAAGGCGCCGGTGCCGGCGCGGGAGCGGGGGCGGGGGCACTAAAGGCTGAAGTGCTTAAAGTTTCACACCATGGGTCGAAGTACGCATCGAGCGACGCGTTCCTCCGCGCGGCCGCGCCGCTCGTATCCGTGATCGAGGTCGGGAAAGGGAATACCTACGGCCATCCGTCAAAAGAGGCGCGTATGCGTCTCGCCTCGTCAACGGGTGGTCGGATATTTCGCACCGACGAAGACGGCACCCTATTCTTCACGTTATTGGAGGGAACGATCCATGTGGATGCAATGCCGAAGCGCAAATGAATGACATCCTGGACAAAGACGCCGCCCGTGTGTGTGCGGCTTGTGCACAGCACCCTGCCGCAGACGGTGTATAATAGCGGTATGAATAAAACAATCGTCGGTGCGGCGGCGGTGCTTGCGGTGCTCCTGCCCGCGTTTGCGGGAGCGGCATATCTCGGGGGAGGGCCGAACGTGCTTACGGCGGGAGCGGATACCGCTTCGACGAACGCGTATATCGCGGGCGCGAGCGTTGATGTCGCCGGTCCGGTAGGCGGCGATCTTTATGTCGCGGGCGCGAACGTCCTCGTGACCGGAAGCGTGTCGCGCGACCTTACGGCCGCGGGCGCCACGCTGAATCTCGTCGGTCCTTCGGCGGCGAATGTCCGGGCGGCGGGCGCGAACGTGACCCTTACGAGCGCGGTGAAGGGCGAGGTAGCGATCGTGGGGGGACAGATCACCGTCGCCCAGCCCTCGGCGATCGGGCAGGATGCCTACCTCGCGGGAGCCGCCGTGAACTTCCTCGGCAATGATGCGGGCGATCTTACGATCGCGGGCGGAAACGTGGTCATCGACGGAACCGTAAACGGCAATCTCATGATCACGAAAGCGACCAAGGTGAGCTTCGGTCCGCACGCGCTCGTCAAAAAGAATTTCACGTATAGCGCTCCGACGGCGGCAGTGATGGACCCTGGAGCGAGGGTGATGGGGGAGACCGTGTTTCACGCCCTTCCCGTCCCTGCGCGCAGTGCGACGGCTTGGGGAACCCTCTTCGGCATCCTGACGGTCTGGTTCCTCGTGAAATTCGTCTCGCTTCTGCTTCTCGCCTATCTCCTGTGGTACGGGAGGCCGCGCGATTCGCGCCGCGTCATCGAATTAGTGAAGGCGCGTTTCTCACGTGAACTGCTCCGCGGGTTCGCGCTCTTCGTGCTCGTCCCGGTGGCCGCGATCATCATCTGCTTTACGGTGATCGGGATCGCTCCGGCTATGATCGCAATGCTGATCTACGTCGCCCTCCTTGTCATCGCCGCGCCGTATGCGTTTCTTTTCACCGGATCGCTCCTCTGGAAAGGACGCACGGAACTCAGGTGGTATCAGGTGCTTGCGGGAGGATTCGTCTTCATGGCGGTCGGCATCATCCCATTCGTCGGATGGCTCGTCTGCGGTGTCGTGTACCTTGCCGCCCTCGGAGGATTGGCGCATACTCTTGGACTTCGCCTCGGCCGGGACGAGTGATGAAGATACAAAACTTCGCCTCGCTCGCGTTATCGGACGAAAGGCGCGCCCTGCTTTCCATCGCGGAAGCGGGGCTTCAGGCAATCGACACGAAGCGAGTCATGCGCGAGCTCGTTCGCCTCGACGGCGGCGTACTTCACCTTGACGGAAGCGCGATCGATCTCGCGAATGTCCGCACGCTGGTTTTTGTCGCGGTCGGCAAGTGCGCCGCGGAAGCCGCATCCGCGGCGGAGGAAATCTTCGGCGACCGCATCACAGACGGCGTCGTACTCGACGTGGCGCGGTGCGCCGGTTTTAAAAAGCTCAAAACCTTCTGCGGCACGCATCCGCTTCCTTCGGATGAAAATCTTGCGGCGACGGAGGAGATTGTCAAAACGCTCACGGGACTCACGGCGCAGGACCTCGTGATCTTCGTGGTATCGGGAGGGGGATCGACCCTTCTTTTCCTCCCCGAGGACCGCAGGGACCGCGACGAGGTCCGCATCGTTCAGGCGCTTATGGATGCGGGCGCGGACATCGGGGAAATGAATATCGTCCGAAAGCACCTTTCGCTCGCCCGCGGAGGCTATCTTGCGAAGTACGCCTATCCCGCGCGGGTATTCGCGCTCATCATGAGCGACGTCCCCGCAAACGATATCTCGTTCATCGCTTCCGGTCCGACCGTAAAAGACCTCACGACCGTGGAGGATGCGGCAACGGTACTCTCCAAATTCCATATTCTTGAGACCTGCCATCTCGAAAAGTGCGGTCTGATCGAGACCCCGAAGGAGGACAAATATTTCGCCGCCGCGACGAACTTGCTCGCGGTTTCGAATGTCCGGGCGCTTGGCGCAATGAAGGCCGCCGCGGAAGGGCTCGGCTTCCGTGCGGAGGTGCGGGGGAGCGCGCTTACGGGCGAAGCGTCGGAGGTCGGCGCGATGATCGCGGAAGCAATTCACGAAGCCCCGCCGCACTCCGTACTCCTGTGGGGCGGCGAGACGACCGTCAAGGTTCGCGGACCGGGGAGAGGAGGGAGGAATCTTGAGCTTGCGGCGTCGGTACTGCCGCTGGTCCGCGACGGCGAGGAGATTCTTTCGCTCGCTTCGGACGGGCGCGACCACGGACCCTTCGCCGGCGCGATCGGGGACATCATGACCATGCGCGCCGCGGAAGAGGCGCGCGCGGATCCGGAAGCGTTCCTCGCACGAAGCGACACGTACGCCCTTTTTGAAACGATCGGCAATTATCTCATGACCGGCGACACGGGTTCGAACGTGTCCGACCTCATGATCGCGCTTAAAAAATAAAAAATACTATTTCATGAAAAAACAAAAAAATATTCTGAAGTTCGAGGAGGTCGGCATCAAGGACGTCCCCCTGGTCGGAGGGAAGAACGCGTCGCTCGGCGAGATGATTCGGACGCTCGCGTCGAAGGGCGTGCCCGTGCCTTCGGGATTCGTCGTGACCGCCGCCGCCTACTTCTATTTCCTCGAAGCGAGCGGGCTCAGGGATTTCATCCGTACCACACTCAAGGGGCTTGATACCAAAAACCTCGAAGAGCTCCAGGCACGCGGCAAGACGATCCGCGAGGCGATCATGAAGACCGACTTCCCGAAAGATCTCCAGGAGGAGATCCGCGAGGGCTACCGCGGGCTCGAAAAGCGGTACGGAAAGAACGCCGACGTCGCGGTGCGGTCCTCCGCGACCGCGGAGGATCTCCCCGGGGCCTCGTTCGCGGGCGAACAGGAAAGCTATCTCGGCATCCGCGGCGGGGACGAGGTGCTCCGTGCGGTGCGGGCCACGATGGCGTCGCTCTTCACGGACCGCGCGATCTCGTACCGCGCCGACCGCGGATTCGATCATCTGAAGATAGGACTGTCCGCCGGCGTACAGAAAATGGTGCGCTCGGACCGCGCTTGTTCCGGCGTCATGTTCACGCTTGACACCGAATCGGGATTCCCGCACATCGTGCTCATCAACGGGTCGTGGGGCCTCGGCGAGATGATTGTGAAGGGGGAAGTGACCCCCGACGAGTTCATCGTCTGGAAGGAAGGTCTCGCGCGCGGCGTCGCCCGGCCGATCATAGAGAAGAAACTCGGCGTAAAAACCCGCAAGATGATTTATCGCCGCAGTGCGGACATTCAGCAGACCGCCGTGGTCGGGACGACGCCCGCCGAAAAACGGGCTTTCGTCCTGACCGACAAAGAGGTGGTCTCCCTCGCGCGCTGGGGGACGATCATCGAGAAGCACTACAGCGACCACTATAAAAAGTGGACGCCGATGGATATGGAGTGGGCGAAGGACGGCGAAACCGGCCAGCTCTTCATCGTTCAGGCGCGTCCCGAAACCGTGCATGCAAACCAGGATTTCTCGAAGGTAAAGGAATATCTTCCGCTCGAAAAAAAGACGGCGATCGTGACCGGCGCCTCGGTGGGATCAAAGATCGCGGTCGGCAAGGCGCGCGTGATCCTCGACGCGGCGCACATCGGTGACTTCCGAAAGGGTGAGATCCTCGTGACCACAATGACCGATCCCGACTGGGAACCGATCATGAAGATCGCGGCGGGAATCGTGACGGATAAGGGCGGGCGGACCTCCCACGCCGCGATCGTTTCGCGCGAGCTCGGTATTCCTGCGGTGGTGGGCACCGAGCGCGGGACGAAGCTCATCAGCACCGGCGATCCTGTCACGGTGGACACGACGGGAAGCGCAGGAAGCGTCTACCCGGGATTCCTCAAGTTCAAGGTGGCGGAGCACGATCTCAGAAAGATCCCGCATCCAAAGACAAAGATCATGGTGAACGTGGCGATCCCGGATAATGCATTCGCGACCTCGTTCCTGCCGAACGAAGGCGTCGGTCTCGCGCGCGAGGAATTCATCATCGCTTCGAAGATGGGCCTTCACCCCATGGCGCTTCTCAATCTGCGCGATCAGGCGCCCGGGGTGCGTCGGGCGATCGAAGCAAAGATGGCAGGATGGAAGAACCCGAAACAGTACTACGTGGACAATCTCTCCTTCGGCATCGCGAAGATCGGCGCCGCGTTCTATCCGCGCAAGGTCATCGTGCGTTTCTCCGACTTCAAGACGAACGAGTACCGCACCCTGCTCGGCGGCGAAGCGTACGAACCGAAGGAGGAAAACCCGATGATCGGGTGGCGCGGCGCCTCGCGTTATTACGACCCCAAGTTCAAGCCGGCATTCCTGCTCGAAGCGGAGGCCATCCGGAGGGTACGCGGGGAGATGGGCCTCACGAACGTGATTCCTATGGTACCCTTCTGCCGCACGCCCGAAGAGGGGATGAAGGTACAGGAGGCCATGGCGGAAGCGGGACTCTATACGGCGCGCACGGCACGCACCGCAAAGCGCGGACGCGGAGTGACTGGCGCCGTAACGCCGATTTACGTGATGTGCGAGATTCCTTCAAACGTACTCGACGCCGACCGGTTCCTCGATATCTTCGATGGCATGTCGATCGGCTCGAATGATCTTACCCAGCTCACGATGGGTCTCGATCGCGATTCGGGGATCGTGGCGGGGATCGCGAACGAAAAAAATCCTGCGGTGGAGCGCCTGATCGGCGATATCATCGCGAAGTGCCGCGCCCGCAAGAAGTACATCGGCATCTGCGGACAGGGACCTTCCGATTATCCAGAATTCGCCGAGTTTCTTGTTGAAAAGGGCATCGAAAGCATATCCCTGAACCCTGATACGGTCGTCCGTACGACGATCGCAATCGGGAAAAAGGAGAAAAAACTACGTTAAAAATCTGTAAATCTGCTATAATGACCGTATATGGCGCACAAAATAACTTTCTTCAACTTCGATCACTGGGGAGAAGAAGGGAAGGATTATATACGGCAGAGCGCGAAGCTCAAGGCCGCAGGAGTTGAGGTCGCGTTTGCGGAGGGCTTGCTCAATAAGGACCGGATTCCCTCGGGTTCGGACGCCGATTTCGACCTCGCGGGTGTTTTTATGGATTCCTTGATTAGCGCCGAAGTGTTGAACGGGCTTCCGAACCTCAGGTTCGTCGCGACACTCTCGACCGGCTTCGACCATATCGATCTTGCGACCGCGGCGGCGAAGGGCATCCCGGTGTCTTCGGTGCCGAGCTATGGCGAGAATACGGTGGCGGAATTCACCTTCGGACTTATCCTCGCGCTTTCGCGGAAGATCATCAAAGCAAATCGTCAGGTGAGGGAGGAGGGAAGTTTCAGCACGGATGACCTGTGCGGGTTCGATCTTGCCGGGAAAACTCTCGGTGTCGTGGGCACCGGACACATCGGCCAGCACGTGGTGCGCATGGCGAAAGGATTCGGCATGAACGTGGCGGCCTTCGACGCGTATCCGAACGGGGCGCTCGCCTCGGAGTTCGGCTTTACATACCTCACGCTCCCCGAGCTCCTCGGGACGAGCGACATTGTCACGCTCCATGTTCCCTATATGCCCGCGACCCATCACCTCATCAATAAAGACAACATCGGCCTTGCAAAAAAGGGAGCGTATCTCGTGAATACGTCGCGCGGCGCCGTAGTGGAGACGGCGGCGCTCGTTGCGGCGCTTAAGAACGGACAGCTTGGCGGGGCAGGTCTCGACGTGCTCGAGGAAGAAGGCATTTTGAAGTCGGAAATGGAATTCGTGACGGCGGGGCGCGAAGAAAGCCATGATCTGAAAGTCGTCCTCGAGGACCACGTGCTGATCGATATGCCGAACGTCATCATCACGCCGCATAACGCGTTCAACACCAAAGAGGCGTTCTTCAGGATCCTCGATACTACGATCGATAACGTGGTCGCGTTCGTGAACGGCGCGCCGATCAACGTGGTGAAAGCGAAAAACGTATGAAGATACGCTCTCTTACCGCGAGACCGATTCTCGACTCGCGCGGCGCGTGGACCATCGAGACCGCGATCGAGCTTTGGAACGGCGCCAGGGCAAAGGCCTCCGCGCCGCAGGGAAAGAGCACCGGAAAGGCGGAAGCACCCGCCATTCCCGCCGCGGCCGCGATCGCGAACACGAACGACCTTCTTTCCTCCCACGCGGCGCGGGTTGATTTCAGGGACCAGGCCTCGTTCGACGCGCTCCTTTGCGAGATCAATGGCGGCTCGGCGCGCGCGAAAGTACGTCTTGGATCATCCGCGACCCTCGCCGCTTCCGTGGCATTCCTCCGTGCCACGGCGCAATCGCGCGGCGTACCTCTCTGGCGGGAAGTGGGAGCGGCGTACGGGGAGCCCCTGCCCTCATGGGCCGACGCCGCAAAACCGTGGCTTTTCGCCAATCTTGTGAACGGCGGCCTGCATGCCGGCAATAATCTTGACTTTCAGGAATATCTCGCGATCGCAAAGGGCCGCACGTTCCGCGAATCGACGGAGATCATCGCCGATCTGTACCGTGAACTCGGGAATGCGCTCGTGCGTGCCAAAGGGAAAAATGCGCGCAACGTAGGCGACGAAGGAGGATACGCGCCCGATTTTTCGAGCGCCGAAGAGCCGTTCCGCATCATGGCGCGCCTCGCGAAAAAACTGAAGCTTGGAAATAAGGTCATGTTCGGCATGGATGCCGCGGCGACCGACGTTCCCCGCGGCGCGCGGTCGCGCCTCGGGGAACGCTATGCCTCGTTCATCCGCCGCTACGGCCTCGCGTATCTCGAGGATCCGTTCGGCGAAGAAGAATTCGGGAAGTTCGCGGCGCTCACGGAGAAGTTCGGCGGGGAAATATGGATCGCGGGAGACGATCTTACGACCACAAATACCAACCGCATGGCACGGGCGCTCAAAGAGGGGAGCGTGAACGCGGTGATCGTGAAGCCGAATCAGATCGGCACGGTGACGCTCGCGCTGGACGCCGTCCGCGCCGCGCGCCGCTACGGGTGGGCGGTCATCGCCTCTCACCGCAGCGGGGAAACGGACGACGATTTTATCGCCGACTTCGCGTACGGCGTGCGCGCGGACGGGCTGAAGCTCGGTGCCCCTGCGCGCGGCGAACGGATCGCGAAATACAACCGCCTCCTCGAGATCGAAGCGGAAGCCGCGGCGGCATAACCATCTTCATGACGCTCCTCATCCGCAATGTGCGCATCGTGGGCGGGACGAAACCTTTCCATGATCCGGTGGATGTTTTCGTGAGCGGCGAGCGGATCTCCGCGATCGGGAGTTTCCCGAAGAAGATCGCCGCCCGCGTGGTGGACGGCCAGGGAGCGTATCTCTCTCCGGGATTCATCGACGTCAATACCGATTCAGATCATTACCTCACGCTCTTCGACCATCCCGCGCAGGAGGATTTCCTCCGCCAGGGCGTCACGACCATCTTCGGCGGCATGTGCGGCGCTTCGCTCGCGCCGCTCCTTTACGGCACGCTCGAATCGCTCGAAAAATGGGGGGAAACGGATCGCGCGAACGTCAACTGGCACACCATGGCGGAATTCCTGAAGACGGTCGACCGGCACCCCCTCGCCGTAAACTTCGGGACGCTCGTGGGGCACGCGACCATACGTCGCTCGATTCTTGCGGAGGCGAGACGCGATCTCACGAAGGGCGAGTTGCAGGTTTTCGCCGGCATATTGAGGCGCGCGCTTAGGGAAGGCGCCTTCGGCCTCTCGACCGGGCTTTCCTATGTTCACGCGAGAGACACTTCCTATCCCGAGCTCAAAGCGCTCGCCGGCGTCGTGCGCGAAGCGAACGGCGTCTACGCCACCCACCTCCGCAACGCCGCCGAAGGGATCGGGGCTTCCATCGACGAAACGATAAAGCTTTCGCGCGAGACGGGCGTCAGGACCCTCGTGAGCCACTTCACGCCGATCCTCGGCTCCGAGGCGGGATACGGAAAAGCGCTTGACGCGATCGAGGCGCTCCCACGGGAGGCCGATTTTCATTTCGACATCTATCCTTCGCCGAATTCGCTCCTCGCGCTCTACCTGTTCCTTCCGCTTTGGGCGCAGAACGGAGGCGTTGAGGTTATGCTCGCGAACGTGAAAGACGAGTGGCTCGCGGCGCGGATCAAGCGAGACCTCGCGCCGATCGACGAGGAGCACTTCGTGATCGCCCAGGCGCCCGGAAACGATTTCCTGGTCGGCAAGAACCTCCGCGAGATCAAGGAGATCTACGGCCTCGCGGATTCCCGCGACGCCCTGCTCCGCCTCATGGCCACCATGCATATGCGCGGCGCGGTGCTCTACCGCAATCTTTCTCCGGAGCTCACGAAGCGCGCCATGAAGAGCCCGCGGAGCCTCATCGCCTCGAACGCGCCGAGTTTCGATGCAGGCAAGGGCGCGCGGCGCCTGAAATCGGAACGCACGACGAGCACCTTCACCGACTTCCTGAAATTCGCCGAAGGAGAGGGAGGCATGCCGCTCGAGGATGCGGTCGCGAAGATTACGGCGGCTCCGGCGAGGAAATTCGGCCTTGCAGGGCGGGGGACGATCGCCGTGGGCAATTATGCCGACCTCACGTGCTTCAGGGGCGGCGAGATCCGCGCCACGATCGTGAACGGAAAAGTGGCGATGGAGAACGGGGAGTTTGGAAACCTTTTCCCGGGGAAAGCGCTCCGCCATGGCTAGAGCTCATCTCAAAAATAGAGCATGCGACTCTTCCGGCCAATTTCGGCTGCAAAGCGCTCCGCGTTTTTCGCACGAAATTGGTCTGAAATCCTCACCAGCCTATTTTTGAGATGAGCTCTAAGAGGGGACACGCGCCGGACTATTTCTTCTTCGCCGTACTCATCGTCCTTACGGTATTCGGACTCGCCATGCTCGCGTCCGCTTCGTCGAATCTCGGCAAGGTTCAGTACAACGACACGTACTATTACCTGAAGCACCAGATCATCTTCGGCCTCGGCCTCGGTCTCGCGGGGTTCCTTGCGGGCTATTTCATTAATTATCAATATTTCAAGAAAATATCCTTCATTCTCCTGCTGGTGAGCATCGGCGCGCTCATTCTTGTCTTCACCCCGCTCGGATCGCCCGTACGCAATACGAGCCGCTGGCTCTTTCTCGGACCTTTCAGCTTCCAGCCCGCCGAGCTCATGAAGCTCACGTTCATCATTTATCTTTCGGCGTGGCTCGCAAACCCAAAATTCAAACGGGCGACGGACTTCAAGTCTGGGCTTCTCCCGTTCCTTCTTGTGGCAGGGCTCATCATGGGACTCCTCATCCTCCAGCCGGCCACGAGCACGGTGGCGATCCTGCTCTGCGCCGGGCTCACCGTTTTCTTCATGAGCGGCGCGCCACTCAAATATATCGGTCTCATCATCCTTTCGGGCGCCGCGATCTTCGCACTCGTGATTTATGCGACGCCCTACCGGCGTGCGCGCATCCTCGGTTTCCTCAATCCGAGCACCGACACGCAGGGGCAGAATTACCAGGTGAATCAGGCGCTGATCGCTATCGGTTCCGGCGGGGTGACGGGCGTGGGATACGGACAGTCCGCAACGAAAACGAATTACCTGCCGACCCCGGTCGATGATTCGATTTTCGCCGTGATCGCTGAAGAGCTCGGATTCGTGGGCGCGGGATCTCTGATTGCGCTTTTCGCGATGTTCACGTTTCGGTTTCTCTGGCTCGCCAAACGGACTACGGATCGGTTCGGCAAGCTCCTCCTCATTGGTTTCGGCACGACAATCGGCGTCCAGGCGTTCGTCAATATGGCGTCGATCTCAGGCCTCATTCCGCTCACCGGCGTCCCCCTTCCCTTCGTGAGCTACGGCGGTACCGCCCTCGCCATATTCCTCACGATGAGCGGAATTTCGCTCAATGTGTCAAAATATACCTGACCACGCCGCCGCACGCACATGAGAGACGAAACATTCCGTATCGTGATCGCGGGAGGAGGAAGCGGGGGGCACGTGTACCCCACGCTTGCGGTGCTTGAGGCCCTCGAGGGACGGCTCAAGGCCATGAACGCCCCAATGCGCATCATCCGCATGGGACCGCGCGACGGGTACGATGCGCTTTTTACAAATCTCGGCGCCGACATCAGGGACATTGCCGCGGGCAAGATCCGCCGCTATGCTTCATGGGCGAATCTCCTCGACGTGCCGAAATTCTTCGTCGGATTCATCGAGGCGCTTGCAAAGCTCTATGCC
The DNA here is from genome assembly GCA_021780195.1 of bacterium. Lineage (GTDB taxonomy): Bacteria > Patescibacteriota > Minisyncoccia > UBA6257 > 2-01-FULL-56-20 > JAJXZE01. The sequence goes on from JAJXZE010000007.1 coordinate 13,493, forward strand.
ATCATGCCGGACATCGTTTTTTCGAAAGGCGGCACCGGCGCCCTACCCGTCGTCGTTGCGGCATGGTTCTACCGGATCCCCGTCGTGATCCACGAATCGGACGCGCATCCCGGGCTCACCAATCTTTTCTCCGCGCGTTTTGCCCGCAAGGTGTTCGTGAGCTTTGCCGAGGCGGCGACGTATTTTGCCGCGGGGAAGACCGAGATCACGGGAACGCCCCTTCGGACGGAACTCTTTGCCGCGAAGACCACGAAAGAACTCGCCAAGGAAACCCTCGGCTTCGATCCCCAGGCGCCGCTCACGATTGTGCTCGGCGGTTCGCTCGGATCGCGGCGCATCAACGAGTTCGTGCTTGAAAATCTCGGCGCGCTCATCCGCGAGACGCAGATCCTCCACCAGGCGGGCGTGATGAACATTGCGGACGTGCAGAAATTATCCCGTGCGGCGCTCATCGACGAATCAACGACGCGGCGCTACCAGGCGATCGGCTACCTCGACCAGAATCTCGGCCTCATTCTGACCGCCGCCGATCTCGCGGTCATGCGGGCCGGCAGTGCCACCATCGCCGAGGTCTCCGCGTTCGGCGTTCCCGCAATTCTCATCCCGCTCGAAGAATCGGCGAACGGACACCAGCGGGTAAATGCCTACGCTTTCGTGAAGACCGGCGGGGGAGTGGTGATAGAGGAGGGAAATCTCTTGCCCGGGATATTCCTCGGCCAGGTGAAGGCCATCCTCGGCGACCCGGCGCTCCGCGCAAAAATGAGCGAGGCCTCCGCCAAGTTCAGCATCCCCGGCGCGGCGGACAAGATCGCGGATGAAATCATCCAGCTTGTCGCCGGCACATCGTAGAGAATCGTTCGCCGCCGCAGGACCTGTTTTTACGCCGGATTTTGAGCTAAGATAGGGGAGATATGGCCGATGTTCCGGGAAACGCAGTGCGCGTCCGCTTCGCCCCGAGCCCCACGGGGCCGCTTCACGTGGGCGGAGTCCGCACGGCGCTGTTCAACTGGCTTTTCGCGCGGAGGTACGGGGGGACGTTCATTCTCCGCATAGAGGACACCGACAAGACGCGTTCGGAAGCGCGGCACGAACAGGACATTTTTGACGGTCTTTCCTGGCTCGGCCTCGACTGGGACGAGGGACCGCTCACGAACGGCAATCGCCTTCCCGTGGCGAGCGACAAGGGCGCCTACGGGCCGTACCGCCAGAGTGAACGCACCGCGCTCTACCGGAAATATCTCGAAGCGCTCATGGCAAAGGGCGACGCTTATTACTGCTATTGCACCAAGGACGAACTCGAGGCCCAGCGCGAAGCCGCCGCGTCGCAGGGGCTCCCGCCGAAATATTCCGGCCACTGCCGCGCGCACGCCGCGCCGCCCACGGGGAAAAAGCCGGAAGTCATCCGCTTCCGCATTCCCGAAGTGAAAGTCGAATTCAAGGATCTTGCCCGAGGTAAAGTCGTCTTTGACGCCGCGCTCTTCGGAGATATTGCGATCGCCAAAGACCTCGATACGCCGCTCTATAATTTCGCGGTCGTCGTGGACGACGAACTGATGAAGATCACGCACGTGATCCGGGGCGAGGACCATCTCTCGAACACGCCGAAGCAGATCCTCATGCAACGCGCGCTCGGCTTCCGCGAGCCGTTCTACGCGCACATCCCGCTTATCCTAAATCCCGATCGGAGCAAGATGTCAAAACGCTTTTCAGACACGACGCTCGCGAGCTACCGCGAGAAAGGATATCTCCCCGCGGCGCTCGTCAATTTTCTCGCCCTGCTCGGATGGCATCCGAAGGGAGACCGCGAGGTCATGTCGGTGAAGGAATTAATCGGCGCCTTTGACCTCGAACGGATCCAGCCTGCCGGCGCGGTTTTCAACGAAGAGAAGCTGAACTGGCTCGACCGCGAACATCTGAAGGTGTTCGACGACGGGGAGATCGCCACGCTCGTCACGCCCTTTGCGGAGAAAGAAGGATTCCACGCCGACCGCGGATTTCTCGAACGCATGGTCGCGGTGGAACGGACGCGCGCGAACACCCTCCGCGACTTTATAGACGGCGGCCGCTTTTTCTTCGCCATACCCGCATATGAAGCCGACCTCCTCGTGTGGAGAGAAAGCACCCCGGACGAAGCGCGCGCCGCGCTCACGCGCGTGAAGGATGGTCTCGCCCTGATTTCCGCCGATGCTTTTTACGCCGAAGACCTCCGCGGCGCGGTGAGCGCCGCCGTGGGCGACAGGAAAAGGGGAGTAGTCCTCTGGCCGCTCCGCGTGGCGCTTTCCGGCCTCAGGGCGTCCCCCGATCCGATCGAAATAATGGGAGTCCTCGGCCGCGAAGAATCGCTCCGACGCATCGAGACCGCCATTTTGCGTCTTCCGTCCGACGGGAGTACTATAAAAGCATAACGCATAACGAGCTCTCACCCACGCCCATGACCCTCCTGAGGCGCCTGCATATTGAAGGAACTGCGGCGGCTACCATAATCATCCTCGGCTCAGTCGCGTTCTTGATGCCACCGACGCTCTATGCCCCTGCGACGGCAAACGCATATTCGGTCGGCGGTACGGCCGCGGCGGCCGCGACGACTCCCGAGCTGACCGCCATCACGTCGGTTCCTACGGTTCAAAGTAGCGGTTTGAATACCATGATCGCGCCCTTCGAGAACTTTTTCCGGAGCATGACCTCAATGTCCGGAGGGCAGGGCCTCGGTCCGGCCTCCTTGCCGCCATCCGTGACCAACAACCCCGCGATCAACGGCGGGGTCCGCGGCGCGCTCCAGGGTTTCGATCAGTGGCTTTATGGGATCGCGGGATTTCACATCCTTGGACTTTTCGCGGCACTTCTAAACATCCTTGCGTGGATTCTCGGACTCGTGACGAGCATCGTGGACTGGCTCCTGCATCTGATCGGCTATTAAGCAAGATGGAGAAGCCGACAATCCTGCCCATCCTGTCGTAAAATAAACCTTGTGCGACAGGTAGTGTTTTTAATCCCCCGATGAAGAAGATATGGTTCGTAGGTATCGGAGGCATAGGAATGAGTGCATTGGCGCGCTATTTTGCGGCGTCCGGACGCCGCGGAGGAACTCCCCGTTATAAGGGCGAAAAATGGGCCGTAGGGGGCTCCGACCTGGCAAGAAGCCCGATTTCCGATACTCTCATCAAAGAAGGCATACGGGTCAAAATTGGGCATAGAATCGGCAATATAGGCAGGGATACCGCTCTCGTGGCCTATAACAGGGCCATTCCTTTGAATAATCCGGAGATACTGGCCGCCAAGCGCTTCGGAGTACCTGTCGTCCCCTATGCGGAGCTTCTGGGAGACATCACGCGACAGTACCGAACGATCGCCATAAGTGGTTCGCATGGCAAGAGCACGACAACCGCGCTCGCCGGATTGCTCCTTATGAAAGCGAAACTCGACCCGACCATCCTTATCGGCACGAACCTTCGTGAGCTCGGCGGGAAAAACATGCGCATGGGGAATGGGCCGTACCTCGTCCTTGAGGCGGACGACTTCGGTGCCGCATTCACGCACTATTCCCCCACCGTCGCGATCGTCACGAACATTGATCGCGAACATCTCGACTACTATGGGAGTTTTGCGAATCTCAAGCGCGCATTCCTGAAATTCCTTGCGGCCACCCGACCGCATGGCGCCGTTATCCTGAACCGCGACGACAACGTACTCCGATCGCTCCGCGCAAGGATCGAAAAAACCGCGGCGACAAACCGTGTGCAGGTCGCGTGGTACTCGGCGCATGGACCGGAGGAGAAAAAGATCCGCGCGGCGCTCAAAGTTCCGGGTGTGCACAACGTCTCGAATGCGGCCGCGGTACTTGCGCTCGCCAAGGTGCTCGGCATTTCCCGCGGCGACGCCCTTCGTGCCATGAGCGCGTACCGCGGCGCATGGCGGCGCATGGAGCGGCGTGGATCGTTCCGCGGGGCACCGGTCTTCGACGATTACGCGCACCACCCGACGGAAATTAAAGCATCACTCCAGGCATTCCGCGAAAAATATCCCGCGCGGAAGATCCTCTGCGTCTTCCAGCCGCACCAGGCCAAGCGCCTCGAGGCGCTCTTCAGGGAATTCACGAATGCCTTCGATGGTGCGGATGAGACGATCGTCCTCCCCGCCTATCAGGTCGCCGGACGGGACGTTCCGCCGTCCGCGGGCCGCGGCGCCGAAGCGCTCGTTCGCGCTATCCGGGAAAAGCATCCGCGCCGTCCCATTTTCTATCTCGAAAAACCCCGCGACCTCCGGAAAGCTATCCTCGCCGCGGCCGCCCCCCTCTCGCGGCACGTCATCGTCATGATGGGCGCCGGAGACATTGTGGAACTGACCGATTCTCTGGTATCATAAGCCGCATGTTCGGCGAATATAAGGACCTCGAGGATTTCAAGGAGAAGTCGGGGTACACGATCGACGGCGTCTGGTATCCGCGCGTCACGAAGATCGTTTCCATCAAGGCAAAGCCGGCGCTATACCGCTATTACGGCGAGGCGGCGAGCTATCAGGCCGCGCAGGACGCGACCGAGCAGTCGGCGCGGGAAGGCACCATGCTCCACGAAGCGGTCGAGGGATTTCTCCTCGGGAAGACGGGCGACGTTCCGGCCGGAGTCGCCCCCGCGGTGAATTCATTCAGAGCGTTCTTCGAAAAGAACCACATCGCGGTCACGCCGGACCGCGTCGAACGCCGGATCGTGAGCTACGACCACCGCTACGCCGGCACGGTCGACGCCATTGCGCTGATCGGCGGAAAGCTTGGCGTGCTCGACATCAAGACCTCGCAGGCGGTCTATCGCGATTACAACCTCCAGACCTCCGCGTATATGGACGCGCTCAAAGACCAGTTCCGCGACCTTGCCACGCGCTGGATCCTCCGCATCGATCAGATCCAGCGGTGTACGAAATGCGGCGCGCGGCGGCGGACGAAAGGCGGACGCGAAAAGATCCGCACGGAATGGGGAAACGAGCTCATGAGAAAGTGCGAGCACGTATGGGGAGATCCCGAGGGCGAGATCGAGCTCAAGGAGTTCCCCTACTGGCAGGATGATTTCCAGGCATTCCTCGGCGCGAAGAAACTCTGGGAATGGGAGAATGAATTCTGGCTGAAGAAAGTCGGGTATCTATAAAAAATAACATCGAACTACCATTATGACCGAGGAGGAGAAAATATATACGTCGCTCAAAAAACTTTCGAACAAGAAGAGCGAGGCGGAATTCGAGGCGCAGGTCTCCCCCGCCGTGCTTGAGGAGTACGTGGCCGCCGCGCTCGCCGAGGCCGCGAGCGACTTTACGATGCCCGGCTTCCGGAAGGGCAAAGTGCCGCACGAGGTCGTCCGCGAGCATCTTGACGAGATGGAGCTTCTGGAACACGCCGCGAACGAGGCCCTGCGCGACGCGGTGCGCGAGATCGCCCAGGACGAAAAACTTCCCGTGCTCGGACGGCCTCACATTACCCTCACCAAGCTTGCGCCGAAGAACCCGCTGGGCTTCCGGGTGCGGTACGCGCTTTTCCCGGAAATCACGCTCCCCGATTACCGGAAAATAGGGCGCGAGATCGCCGAACGGAAGGATGCGTTCGAAGCGACGGACGCCGAGATCGATGCGGCGATCCTTCGTATCAGGCGGATGCTCGCGCCGCAGGAAGCGCCCGCGGGCACGGAAGTGCTCGGTGACGCCGTCGCGCCGGGCGAAGCCGCGGGTGCGGGAGACGCGGCCGCTCACGCTGTCTCTGCAACCTCTCCCCTCCCTTCCCTCACCGACGAGGACGTCAAAAAGTTCGGCCCCTTCAAAAGCGTCGGAGAATTCCGCGAAGAACTGAAGCGCGAACTCTTGAATGAAAAGGAAACGGAGTCCCGCGACGCCAAGCGGAAGGAGATGGTGCGGGAGATCGTGAAACACGCCAGGCTCACCGTACCCGCCATGCTGGCGGACGAGGAATTCGAGAATTATCTCGCGGAACGCGACGAGCGGCTCGCCGAGGCGGGACTGCCGCTCGAAGAGTATTTGAAGCAAATGAAAAAGACCTCGGAGGAACTCGAAAAAGACGAGCGCGCCCGGCTCGAAGAAGAGCTCAGGACGAGCTTCGTGATGCAGGAGGTGCGGAAGCGTGAAGGGATCGAAGCAGACGAGAAGGAGGTGCAGATCGGCATCATGCGCCTAAAAATGAGCTACCCAAAACAACCGGAGGCGTCGCTCCGCCAGGCCGCGGAAGCAATCGCGCTCCAGGAAAAATTGTTCGCAGTACTTGAGGGAACGGACAGGGAGCAGTAGCGGATCCGTTTCACGCCCTTCTTCTCTCTTTGATATACTATAAGCAATGACCCGTCCCCGTTCCTCTTCCTCCGCCTTCACCCTGATCGAGCTTCTGGTCGTGATCGCGATCATCGCCATCCTCGCCACGGTCGTGATCCTGGCCCTGAATCCCGCGGAACTCCTGCGTCAGTCGCGTGACGCGAACCGCCTCTCGGATCTCGACACCCTGAACCACGCCCTCGGCCTCTATGCGACGGACGTGGGGACGGGATCCGGCACGCTCGGAAACGCGAATACTGTCTATGTATCTATCCCCGATCCTACGGCATCAACGACCGCAGGATCAAACTGTTCATCCATCAACCTACCCACTCTTCCGGCTACTTACACGTATCACTGCGCAGGACCAAACTATTACCGCGGCACGAACGGCAACGGATGGATTCCTGTTAATTTCTCCATTATGTCGACCGGATCTCCCTTCGGACAACTTCCGGTCGATTCAATAAACAGTTCATCGTCGAGAAACTACTATACCTACACGACGGATGGTAGCCGATATGAGATCACTGCCGCTATGGAATCCCAGAAATATAAGCTCGGGGGAACGAATGATGCAATAAGTTCCGACGGAGGGCCCCTTGCCTCTGTCTATGAGGTGGGGTCCGTGCTTGGGTTAGAGCCGCTGGACTACGGCGATAGCTCGCTTGTCGGCCTATGGACTCTTGACGAGGGGACGGGAAGTACGGCGTATGACATGAGCGGGAACGGCAATACTGGAACGTGGAACGGGACTCCGGTTGGAACCAGCGGGTATTATAGTTCCGGCAAGGTGGGGCCATGGGCCGGAACCTTTATCAATAACTACATAGACACGGGAAATAATTCGAGCTCGATGCCGAAAAGCGCGGGTACGTTCTCGGCCTGGGTCTATCCGACATCGACCTACGGCGTTTTCATGTCGAATGGGAGTGTGCAATCCGATGTACTCGGAGTGAATTTATATATCGGCGCGGGCAAACCCATCTTCGAGGTCTGCAATAGCAGCGCCAGGAACTCCATTATTGGATCCAGCGGCTTATCTCTCAACACGTGGTATTACCTGACGGGAACATGGGATGGAACCACGGTTTCATTATATGTGAACGGAGTGCTCATCGCTTCTTCTACCGAAACGATAACCCCCACCCCCGCATATGATCTTACCCTGGGGGAAGATGGAACGCATTGGTCAAGCTACCATTTGAACGGCCTCCTCGATGATGCTCGTGTCTATAACCGCTCGCTTTCCGCGGCCGAGGTCTCCGCGCTTTATCGTGCGGTGAAATAATTTCTGCGAAGGTTCGCTACGCGCCGCTCTTCGACGACGCACGCTTGCGCTCGTTGTCGGTCAGGTATTTCTTGCGGATGCGGATGCTCTGCGGCGTGATTTCCACGAGTTCCTCGTCGCTGATGTAATCGAGCGCATCCTCGAGCGAGAGCGTGCGCGGCACTTCGAGCTGGTCGGCGAGGCCTTCGTTCTTGGCGCGGAAGTTCGTGAGTTGTTTCTCTCGCGCCACATGAACCATCACGTCGCCGTCCTTCGCGTTCTCCCCCACCACCATGCCCTCATAGACGGGCACGCCGGCACTGATGAAGAGCGTCCCCCTCCCCTGCGCGGTGACGAGGCCGTAATTGTTCGACACGCCGTTCTGGGTAGCGACGATCGAGCCGTGCGGGATGGCCGTGATCTCGCCCTTGTGGGGGGCGTAGCCGAGGAAGATTGAGTTCATGATGCCCATGCCCTTCGTGGCGGTGAGGAAACGGTTGCGGATGCCGATCAGGCCGCGCGTCGGGATCTCGAAATCGATGAACGCGGTGCGGTTCTCGTCCATGCGCATGTTCTTCATCTGGCCGAGACGCTTACCGAACATTTCGATCACGACGCCCGAATATGATTCCGGCACCTCGATCGACACGAGCTCCATCGGTTCCATTTTCTTGCCGCCTTCTTCCTTGAAGATGACCTGCGGCTTCGATACCTCGATCTCGAACCCTTCGCGCCGCATCTTTTCGATAAGGATCGAAAGGTGGAGCTCGCCGCGTCCGGCGACGGTCCAGCGGTCGCTCTGGTCCGCCTGGGCGACCTTGAGCGCGACGTCGGTCTCGAGCTCGTGCTCCAGGCGCTCCTTCAGATTGCGCGAGGTCGTGAATTTCCCCTCTTTGCCTCGGAACGGAGAGGTATTCACGCTGAACGTCATCTTGATCGTCGGCTCGTCGATCGTGATCGTGGGAAGCGGCATCGGATGATCGGGATCCGTGATGGTCTCCCCGATCGTGATGTCCGGAATGCCGGCAATCGCCGCGATGTCGCCCGCCTGCACCTCGTCAACCTCCACGCGGCCGAGGCCGCTGAAGACCATGACCGACGTGAGCTGTTCTTTCTTTATCTCGCCCGAGCGCGTGACGTGCGCCACGGTCTCTGCCTTTCGGAGCGTACCGGAATACAGGCGCCCGACGGCGACCTTGCCCTTGTAGTTGTCGTACGCGAGGTTCACGGTGAGCATCTGGAGAATATCCGTGCCGCTCTCCTTGGGCGGCGGAATATGCTTCACGATCGTTTCGAAGATCGGTTCGATGCTTGTCATCTCCGAAAGTTCCTTGCCGAGGCCCGCCTTGCCTTCGCGCGCGGCCGCGTAGATCACCGGAAAGTCGATCTGTTCCTCGCTGGCGTCGAGCTCGAAGAAGAGATCGTAGGTGGCGTTCAGCGCCCATTCGGGGCGGGCGTCCGGCTTGTCGATCTTATTGATGACGACGACCACCTTGTGGCCCGCCTGGATGGCCTTGCGGAGCACGAACTTGGTCTGCGGCATCGGCCCCTCCTTCGCGTCCACGAGAAGCAGGACGCCGTCCACCATGCGCATGATGCGTTCCACCTCGCCGCCGAAATCCGCGTGGCCGGGAGTGTCCACGATGTTGATCTTCACGCCCTTGTACATGACCGCGGCGTTCTTGGAAAAAATCGTGATCCCCCGCTCGCGCTCGAGCTCGTTCGAGTCCATGATGAGCTCGGTGTCGGCGCCGGTCTTCAGCTTGAACTCGGCCGACTGCTTCAAAAGCGCGTCGACAAGCGTCGTCTTCCCATGGTCGACGTGGGCGATGATGGCGATGTTCCTGAGCTCCATAGACCGCAATGATACCGCAGAAGCCGGCTTTTTGCAATCCGCGAGGCCGTGTTCCCGTATTCTTTTTCCGGCCATGGGCTCTCTTTAATGTCCGGAAAAAGAATACGGGAACGCAGGCCTATGGGATATGAAAAGCCCCATCCGCGGATCGGTTAATCCATGGATGGGGTCAGGGAGAGGGCCGGTGGCAAATCCGGCCGCTGCAAAAAACTTTTAGTGGCGCGTGGGCTTCGCCGAATGAGAGCCGAGCAACGGCTCGTACTCGACGAAGCCGATGCCGTCCACGCTACCCGCGCGGTAGCGGGCGCGGATCTTACTCCCCGCGCGGAGGCGACTCCACGCCCCTGGCACTCCCCCGTGGAAGTACCAACGAACTGCGCGCCCCACGCTCCCGGGAGCGCGCAGTTCAACGAAGTAAGGCGGAGCGGACCGCAGTACTTCGCCTCCCTTTCCATGCACCCTGCCCGGCGCATGGAGCGGAGGGAGATTCGCCTTGACCACGATTAACTTCGTGACACCGTGGTCGCGGCGCGCGCTCGCCGACATCGCACAGCCCTCGCAGAGGGCCGCGACGAGAGCGGCGAGGAGCAACAGCATTAGCTTAACCGATCTTTTCATCCTCGCCGCCCTCCTTTGGCGGCAAATATCACTGCGGATACCATACCATATCGGCATCCTGTTGTCCACTGGAAATCTTCCTTCGGGGCGCGCTATACTTGAGGCGGCAATTTGACATACCTCCCGACGCTCTTTGGTGGTTTTCGGTTTACAAAAACTTCGATCACTATCTTTATGAAAAAATTATTCATTTCATTCTTCGCCCTTGCGGCGATCGCGGGCTTTGGGGGAAATATCCTGCGCGCCAACGCGCAGTCGCTCCCTTCGGGAGATACGGTCTCGCTTCAGGCGACCGTGAACGCGCTGACCGCTCGTGTGAACGAGCTCAAGGCCCAGGCGGCGGCACGAGCGACAAGGGAAGTTTCCGCCACGGTCGTGGCGGCAACTCCAGCTACGGCTCATGTCTTGACCTTGAGCCGGGATACCGAACCGTTGAAAAGCGCCCTCTCGCTTTCCGCATCGGCGCTCGCCGATGCAAATGCAAAGATTGCAACCGACCCGGCCGCGGTCGCGGGACAGGAGAAGGAAGTCGCGGCAACGCTTAGCGGCATCGGCAAAACGCTCGGCTCGATCAAGTATGCCCTGAACGGCGCCGGTCCGAGTGCGTCGATTGCTATGGCGGCCCCGCAGGGATCTCTAACACCGTTGGTCGTCGCGGCAGACCCCGCAGTGGCGACGCCAGTGGCGGTAGTGGCGGCGGAACGCCCCTTGGCTTCGGGAGATCTTGCGCAGGCCTCGGCGGCTTTGCCCCTCAAGAATCTTAACTGGCCCTTCATCATCGTCATGGTTGTTCTTCTCGCGGCAGTGGGACTCTGGCTTTTCTGGCCCGCCAAGGCGGAATCAGTAAAAGAGGAAGCGGTAAAGAAGGATCCAGTGCCGGCGAACGGTGCGAACGAGAATCCGCAAACATCCTAAGACAAAATATAAGGATAAAAGAGGCCCCGAAAGGGGCCTTCTTTTATTTCAGCATTATTTCAGCATCTCCGGATGGGCGCACGCTTCAATTATGATGGGCGCATGATTGAATTCGCGGTTCGCAAGATAGCCGGCGCCGAAGGAAAGCGTGGAGACAAGGAAAACGATCGCGGCGAGCGCCGTTTCCTTCTTATGCGCCGAAAGCCATGATCGCACGGACGTCAAAAAGCCCATGCAGGCATGGTACCGCACCGGCCGTTAAATTTTCCTTAACTGCGAGCGCGAACGAAGACGCGTCCCTAGAAGCTCAGATAATCCTCCCACTTCGTGTAAAGATCGCGGGTCGCGCGGAGGTCGCGCACGTTGTATCTTGCGATATCCAGGAATTTTTTCTTTTTGAAGAGCGGCCCCACATCATCGCCCGCCACACCCGCGGCCTTGGGGCTTTCGATGCCAAAGGCGCGCGTCCAGAGGTGCAGGCTCCCCTTCCGTCGGGTGGCGCCGTAGAAACTCAGCTGTTCATAGAGGTCGATGTGAAGGGCCTCGGGATTGTTCTGGTAGAGATAGCGTCCGCGCATGAGATCCTTCGTCGGACGGACGCCCTTGATCGCCGAACGGATCATGAGGAACGGCATGTCGAAACCGCGCCCGTTGAACGTGATGAAGACCTGGTAATGCGCGGCAAGCTCCCAGAACTTACGGAGCATTTCCTCCTCGCTCATCTGCTTGAAGGAAACGCCTTCCTCCTTGAGCTCCGGGTTCTTCTGCCCCGGCGCCTGATAATAGACCGCCCCTTCGTTCTTATGGTAATCGAGCGCGCCGATCGCGACGATCTCCCCCGTGAGGGGTGAGAGGCCGAGACCGCCCTTCATCTCTTCGAGCGTATGTTTGTATTCTTCGTCGCTCTGCGAATCCTTTTTGATCCAGCGGGTGAGATTTTCCTGGGTTGTTTTATCGAGCTTCTCAAAATCCTCCCCGATGGTCTCGATATCCACGACGAGCTTCTGGGTGGCGGTTGACATCGCCTCCATTGTAGCATAAAATACCCTCTATATGGCACATACCAAAGCCCTCGGATCCACCAAATTAGGAAGAGATTCCGTCGCCAAGCGCCTCGGCGTTAAGCTGAACCACGGCCAGAAGGTCGCGGTCGGCCAGATCATCATCCGCCAGCGCGGCACGAAGTATCTCCCCGGCGCGAACGTGAGCCGCGCGGGCGACGACACGCTTTTCGCCGCGACGAACGGCATCGTGCAGTTCCGCCAAAAAACGAAGCGCAAGTTCGACGGTTCGCAGAAGCAGGCGACGCTCGTCAGCGTAAAATAGCGTTTTCGACCAGCGATAAAAGTGCCACCCGCAAGGGTTACCTTTTTTTATTTCTCCGCTTTCTTCACCACAATCCGGAGCGTCGCCGTGACGCCCTTTTTGAGATCGACGGGAATTTTGTACTCCCCCGCCTCCTTGATCGGATATTTAAGATCGATCTCGACGCGTTCTTTCGTAACAAGACCGTGATCACGGAGGGCCTTCAGTATTGATTCCTTATTGACCGAGCCGAAGAGCGCGCCGGATTTGTCCGCGGCTAGTTCGAACTCGATCGCGGTGCCTTCGAGCTTCTTCGAGATCTCGGCGAGGCGGCCGCGGAGTTCGGCATCCTCTTTCTCGTGTTCGGCGCGCATGGCATCGAGCTTCTTCAATGCGCCCTCGGTTGCGGGCTCCGCAAGCTTGTTCGGGAAGAGAAAGTTGCGGGCGTAGCCGTCCTTCACTTCTTTCACTTCAAGCTTCAGGCCCACCCCGCGCACATCCTGGAGAAGGATCACTTTCATGGATTCGTGGTACTTGCCGTGCTGGTGGCGGGCGTCGGTGGCGGCAAGGGCGTCCCGTCCACTTCCGCCTGGAGCACCTGGAGGGCTTTCGCGAGCTGGGGGTCGCGTCCGGCCGCCACATCGGCGTCGGTCAGGGGCACCACATAATCAGGGACGAGTCCGTCGTGGTCGAGGATGCGGCCGGAGGGCAGAACCCAGTGGGCCACGGTGAGCTTGATGGCGGATCCGTCCGCGAGAGGTTCGAGCTCCTGCACGGTCCCCTTCCCGAAGCTCTTCTCTCCCACGAGCTTCACCCCGCGGTCGTCGTGGAGCGCGCCCGAAAGGATTTCCGCCGCCGAGGCCGAGCCGTTGTTGATGAGCACCACCATGGGCACGCCGGAGAGCGATCCGTCGCCCTGCGCCGTGAAGTCCTGTTCCGGAACGGTGCGCCCCACTTCGCGCACCACCATGCTTCCCGGCTTCAGGAAGTAGCCGGAGAGATTCACCGCAACGTCCAGATAGCCGCCCGGATTGTCGCGAAGGTCGAGCACGATTCCTTTGGCGTTCGCGTTCAAGGCCTTCACGAGCGCCTGATAGAAGAGCGCGTTCGAATCGCCGGTGAATTCATTGAGCGTGATGTGAGCGAGGTCCCCCTTCATCTCGAATTCGACGTTCGGCACCTGGATGTTCTCGCGGACGATCTTGAAATCCTGCGGCGTGCTCCATCCCGCGCGGAGGATGCCGAGGGTCACCGCGGTTCCGACGTCGCCGCGGATCAGATTTACCGCTTCATCAAGCGACATATCGAGCGTCGAAGAAGCGTCGATCGAGACGATCGCGTCTTTCGCCTTCAGGCCCGCCCTTTCCGCCGGCGTCCCTTTGAGCGGCGCGACAATCACGATGTCCCCATTCGCGTCCATGCCGAGCTGGGCACCGATACCGCCGAAGTTTCCGGCGATGTTTTCCTGGAACTGCTGGTTGCTCGACGGGTCGAAGAACTCCGAGTACGGGTCGCCGAGAGAGTTCACGAGGCCGTTCACCGCGCCGTAAAGCTTTTGTTCCGGGGTCGTGCTTGGATTGCGGAGATAGTCGCGGTTGATGATGCTCCACGCCTGCCAGAACGTGCCGAAGTCCGCCGCGGTCGAGGTTGGTCCCGCGATGTTCGCCGCGTCCGTCACAACGATATTCTTCGGCGACTTCTCCCCTTCGGTCCAGCCGAGCCAGAAACCGCTGCCGAGGAGGGCGGCGGCGGCGATGACCGCGATGCCTATTTCCAGATATCTTTTGCCGATAGCGCGCATGTATTCTGCATTATACCACAGCTCTCCGACGCGGGCGAAACATTGAAAAATCGTTAAAAAATCATTATAATCCGCATATATGATTCCGACGAAGACAAAGAAGGGGGCGTATCTTGCGGAACTCAGACGGAGGGCGGCGGAGTCGCACGTCTACCGGAAGTACCAGTTGCTCGGCCTCCAGATCGCGGAGATCCTGGGTGACGAGCGTCACAAGTCCCTCTACATCAAACTCGCTAAGGAGATGAATGCCGAGCGCCTCCTCCGGCTCGCAAAAGAGGTCGCCGACCGGCGCGAGGTCAAAAACCGCGGTGCATACTTCATGTCCCTCCTCAAAAAAGATGGCGAGTGACATCCTGGTGGTCGAAAAGCGCGCGGACGAGGATTTCCTCCGGCGCAAAACGGCGGATTTCGATTTCAAGAAATTCACGCGCAAGGAAGTGGCGGAGCTCGTCACGCGGATGCGCCGCATCATGCGCGCGGCGAACGGCATCGGCCTTTCCGCAAACCAGATCGGTCTCCCCTACCGCCTGTTCGTTGCCGAGGTTCCCGATGCGCAGGGCGGCACGAAATTCTACGCCGTGTTCAATCCCCGGCTCGAAAAGAAGAGCAAGGAGGAGGTGGCCTTCGAGGAAGGATGCCTCAGCGTGCCCGGCAAGTGGGGCGACGTCGTGCGCGCGGAGAAGATCACCGTGGGCGGATTCGACAAGAACGGAAAGCCGGCCAAGATAAAAGCGTGGGGGCTCCTTGCGCGGGTCTTCCAGCACGAGATCGACCACCTGGACGGCCATCTTTTCATCGACCGCACCAAAGCCGTCTATGGAGAGGAGCACGGCGGAGCGCCGGACGAGGAGCGGGACGACCGACGGGACGAGAAACGGGGCCACGCCGCAAAATAATGAAGTACGTCTTCTTTGGATCGCCCCGGTTCGCTTCGATCGTCCTTAATGGCCTCATGGATGCCGGGTTCCCTCCCGCGGCGGTCGTCTGCAATCCCGACCGCCCCGTCGGAAGAAAAAAGATCGTAACGCCTCCTCCTGTGAAGTCGCTCGTTGCCGCGCCCGTCGCCATCCTCCAGCCGGAAAAGCTCGACGCCGCATTCGCCGAAGACCTGAAGGCGCTCGCGCCCGACTTTTTTGTCGTCGCGGCATACGCAAAGATCATCCCGCAGGCGATCCTCGATATCCCGCGTTTCGGGACGCTCGGCGTCCATCCGTCGCTCCTGCCGTGCCACCGCGGCTCTTCCCCCATCCAATCGGCCATCCTTGACGGCGACCGCGAAACCGGCACCACGATCTATCTGATGGATGCCAAGATGGACCACGGCCCGATCGTTGCGCGGGAAGCCGTGCCGCTCGACGCGCTCGCGGCTTCATACGAGGACCTCGAGGCGGAGCTCGCCTCGCTCGGCGTAAAGCTCCTTTCGAAAATCATTCCGCAATTTGCCGCAAGGGGCGCCGAAGGACTTTCTTCCGCACATGCCGGTGCGCCGGTCGCGCAGGACGAATCCCTCGCGACCTATACGCGGAAATTCACGACCGAGGACGGGCGCGTGGAGGAGCGCGACCTCGGCGCCGCGCAGGCGGGCGACCAAAAGACCGCAGAAGCAATCCTCCGCACAATGAACGCCCTCGGGAAAGAACCCGGCGTATGGACCATGATGAACGGCATTCGCGTGAAACTCCTCGCGGCGCGCATCGAAAACGGCGTCCTGCACATCACGCGCATTCAGGAAGAGGGCGGTGTGCCGAAGGATGTGCGTGTGAAGCCGGCGCGCTAGCCGAGGCGCTTCGCGACCTCGTCCCAGTTCACCACGTGCCACCAGCTCTCAATGTATTCCGGCCGGCGGTTCTGGTACTTCAGATAATAGGCGTGCTCCCAGACGTCGAGGCAGAGGATCGGTTTCAGGCCCTGCGTCACGGGGCTGTCCTGGTTCGGCGTCGAAATGACGGCGAGCGCGCCATCCTTCCGGACGACGAGCCACGTCCATCCCGACCCGAAGACCTTTTTTGCGGCGCCGGAGAATTCCTCGCGGAATTTTCCAAAGTCGCCGAAGGCGGCGTTGATCGCCTCCCCCGTTTTTCCGCCGGGGCCCTTTGCCAGCGCGGCCGGATCCGTCTGCACCGCACCGGTCGCGGGCGGCGCCATAAAAGTCCAGAAGAGCGAGTGATTCGCGTGCCCTCCACCATGATTCCTTACGGCTGTTCGGATGTCTTCGGGCACGGCGTCGATCGCTCCCAAGAGCTCCTCGAGCGGCTTGTCCGCGATCTCGGGGTGCTTCTCGAGCGCCGCATTCAGGTTGTCGACATACGCCTGATGATGCTTGGTGTAGTGGACCTCCATCGTCTTCGCATCGATATACGGCTCGAGCGCATCGTACGCGTACGGGAGTTTCGGCAATTCGTACTTCATCGGTTTATATTGGTTTTGGTTTATTTTAGGAGCGACCCTGTCAGTTCAGTTTAACATAGATTTAATATTGTTGCGGTAGGATGAAGAAGAATGAAAACACCATGATCCCTCGCATGGTTTTTCATACAGCGAAATCCTGGAGAGGATTCCCGTCGCAAAATCCACCCTCTCCGGATGGCTCCATTCGGTCGGGTTATCGCGCTATCAAAAGCAAAGGATTGCCGGGTGGACCCAGGGGGTGGTAGAATCCAGGTGATGATTGCGGGGTGGTGTAACTGGTAACACGCCTGACTTTGGATCAGGAGACTTCCAGGTTCGAACCCTGGCCCCGCAGCCACGTTGAGACAGGTTCGGACTCAGGGGAGCTATTTGAGACAGAAGATCTCTAATGCCTCACCCTTGTCGGCAAGATTTGGCTTTGGGAATATTGTTTCAGTATTCCGACCCAAGGACGGATGTGATAAACTGCGTACGTGGATAAAACCGTATACCTCATCCGGCATGGGGAAAGCGAGCACAACATCGCGCCGGTCTTCCAGGCGCCCGATTCGCCCCTCAGCAAAAGAGGAATCCGGCAGGCGGAAAACGTGGCCGAAAGGGCTGAGGGCCTTTCATTTGAAACATTGATTTCGAGTCCCCTTCCCCGCACGAAGGAAACCGCGGAAGCTATTGCGCGAAGAACCGGGAAGCAGGTCGATTATTCGGATCTTTTCGTTGAGCGGATAACACCGACCAGCATTCATGGCAAACCCTATACCGACGCCGTTGCCAACGACGTTTGGCGGGAGTGGGATAGGAGTCTCTGGACGCCGGGTCTTCGCGTGGAGGATGGAGAAAACTTCGGCGACATCGTCGCGCGAGCCGACAAGGCGCTCGACTATCTCCGCGACCGCCCCGAAACAAGTATGGTCGTGGTGACCCACGCCTATTTTCTCCGGACGATGATTGCCCGCCTCTTGATAGGAGATTTTCTCACCGCGGAAATTTTCCGTGAGTTTCAGAAGGGGGTATCCATGGAAAATACCGGCATTACCGTTCTGCGCTACCACGGAGGATTCGAGCAGGATCCGCGCTGGCACCTCTGGACCTACAACGATCATGCTCATCTCGCTCCATAAAGGCCCCGTCTTTTTATCACCGGAATCATCGCCCGACGCGACATTCCATTTCCGGGCATCTGCCTTATTGGCGCATCGTACGAACAAACTCTCACGCGGAATCGGGAGAATCCCCGCTGGGGAAAAACGCCCGAACTGCAGGAGCTGGAAGCGAAAGAATTTTTCTTCGAGCAACGTCCACGCTACAAAGCGGAGGCGGAAAAATACGGTTACCCGGTCTTTGAGGATGCCGACCAAGCGTTTGAACCGGCACTGCGCTTTTTAGGGTATAATGTCGATGCAAGCTAGATCCATGAAAAAAGAATTCCTTGTACTGCTCGGGGCCTTCGTCGCCATCGCCGCGCTCGCCGCGGTGCTCATGGCGTTCGTCGGTGACGCACGGCGGGGCATGGTTCCCTTCGACCCTACGAATGCGAGCTATCTCGTCGAGGGCACC
Source organism: bacterium (assembly GCA_021780195.1). Lineage (GTDB taxonomy): Bacteria > Patescibacteriota > Minisyncoccia > UBA6257 > 2-01-FULL-56-20 > JAJXZE01. The sequence goes on from JAJXZE010000007.1 coordinate 31,520, forward strand.
GTAGTCACGCTCGTGAACGGCCAGGCGGAAGTGCCGGCCGCGCCGGGATCGGCGTCCACAGTGCGGACGTGGATCTTCGGCCTTCCGGCGATGGGCGACCTGAATGGCGACGGCACCCGCGACGCGGCGCTCCTCCTCGTGCAGAATGCCGGCGGCTCGGGCACCTTCTATTACGCCGCCGCGGCGCTTGCGACAAGCGCGGGCGCGGAAGGGACGAACGCCATCCTCCTCGGCGACCGGATCGCGCCCCAGAACATTTCTATCGCGAGCGGCACGATCCTCGTGAACTATGCGGACCGGAACGCGGGGGAACCGATGACGACCCAGCCCTCGCTCGGGGTCAGTAAATACTTTACGGTGGTGGGCGGCCTTCTCGAGGCGGCTCCGGCTCCCGGCACACCGTCGGTAAAATAAAAAAGGCGCGAGACAGACTCGCGCCGGAAGAAAAACAGCGAATCGACCGCTTAGGCATCCCATGCAAACGGCAGGACGCCCGTGCGCCGTTCCTCTTCAATGAGGCGCCGGGCGGCACACCAAAACTGCCAGAATATTGCTTCTTCGGCAGCGGCTTCGGCCGGTAGTGGAGCTCCGTTTTGTCTCATGAGCTCCACCCGTTTCTGCCAGCCGATTTCGGCATAGTTATAGCCGGTCGCCACGCACCGTCGCGCAAGGCGGGAGATTTTTTCTTCCCGACTCCCGAGCTCCGCGATCCACCGAAGCGCAAGGACGCCGGCATATCTTACGAGATCAGCTTCCCGTTGGGATTGCATATTCCTCCTGTGTATATTGAAATTTCAACGAACTTCGGAAGCGGTATTTATTGAATAAAAACCTCTTCCGAAGAAGAGGTTTTTGCGGCTGGCGATGAATGGGTCGGGGTTCGATTATCGCGCAAGATATCCCTTCTTCGAGAGAGGTTCGTGGGTAAACCAAAAATAGAAATTCCCGGTGAAGGTTGCCGCGTAATGCATGGAATAAATCATATCGCGCGGCGACGGGGAACGTCAAGGCGCGCTTCGAGCGTCCCCGCGCGGAGTTGCCGCGCGGAGCGCCTACTGCCAGACCGTGGCCACGGGGATAGTCCCCTGCTCCACCGCGACGGGCATGCTCGATGAATTCGCCACGATCTGGCCGACATCCGCGGTCCACGTACTCGAGTTTTCGTTCAGATTGAAAATCAAAAGCCCTTCGCCACCGGGGGTCTTGGGCGCGCATCCGTAGCTCGCGGAGATCCCGCCCTCGGCGATCGGCATCGTTCCCGTGAACGGCGCACAGCGCGTCCCGTCGGCGAGTTCCAGGAGCCACGCCCAATCGGACGGCGCCGAACCCTGTGCGGCCTGAGGCTTCGGAAGCGGCGACGTGAGCTTTAATACGAAGGAAGACGTGGCGTCGGGGATGGCGGGATCCATATTGCAGAGCAGATCATTGCTCCCCGGAATATTGAAGCACGGGTCGCTGATCGAATTCCCTACGGAACATCGCCAGGCATCGGCCCGGAAAGGCGCGGCAATGGAGTTCGTCCAGCAGGATCCCTGTTCGACCGGCGTCGAGGTCGCGGGGGCCGGCGGCACGTAGGTCACTACCTTCGTCGGCGGCACGCCCGCGGGAGCTCCCTGATGATCCGCCGCGGTCGGCGCCTGTCCCGTCTTCGGAAACGCGAAGAGCGCGGCGAGGACAAGGAGGATCGCCACTACGAGAACAAGGAGAATGATGCGGATCTTTGCGCGGGTCATATGCCTCAAGGATAGACAGCTATTTTATGAAAGTGAAAGTGCCGACGATGCGATCCAGCACGCTCGTGAGCTTGGCTCGATCAAAGGGCTTGAGGCCGTACGAAGCGGGATAGTTCATGATCTGACCCGAGTGAATGGTGTATTCCACCGCCCAGCACCGGCCGTCATGCACGGTGCGATAGCTCGTCGTATCGTAATAATTGCCGGCACCGACGTCCCCCGAATGGAATACTACGAACGTCGTGCCGTTGATCACCGCGGACGAGGTGGCCGCGCCCTGCGCCACGGCGCCCGGATCGGGCGTCAGGCAGCCGGCGAGCGCCAACGCGCTCCCGCTCGAACCCGCGGTGAGCGTGGCTTCGATAAGATTGGTTTGCGGTTCGAAAACCTTCGGGATCGTCAGCGTGAAGTAGAGGGAGCCGTCCGTCGCGGTATTCGCTCGCCAACCGGGCGCGGACGCCGCGCGGTAAATGTCGTTCGTCGGGAAATCGAGCGGATAGGCGATACTGAAACCGGCATCCGGCCGCATGCCGGTCTGCCAGGTACCGGTATCGGTGTAATAGGCCGCCGCCGCGTTTTCGGTTTCGTTTTGCAGGGCCATCTGGCCCGCGTTCTTTCCCGCGGCCACGTAGCCCTCAATCTCGCCGTATCTGGTGCCGAGCCAGAAGCCGAGGAACGGAAGACCCACGAAGAGGACGAGTGCCGCGGCCTTTGAGTACCACGTCACTTTTTTCCACTCGATTTTCATACTCCCATTATATCTCTATCTTGGAGAAAAGATAGCTGCCAATGACGAGCAGGAGGGCGGTGACGACGGCAAGCACCGAAGCATCAAGCGCGAGGCCGAACGTGCCGGCGTGGACGAGGAGGATGCGGAAGGAGTCGATGCCGTAGGACAGGGGGTCGATTCGCGTAAGCCACGCGAGGACGGCGGGAAGCCCTTCGAGCGGGAAAAGCGCTCCCGAGAGAAAGAACAAGGGCATCACGAGGAAGTTCATGATGAGCTGGAAGCCCTGCATGTCGTCGAGGAGCGAAGCGATGGCCGTGCCGAGCGCGGTGAAGAGAAGCGCCACGAGAAGCATGGCGATGAGCACGATCGGCACAAGGAACCAGTTATACGGCCGGAAGCCGAAGAGCACGGCAAGGAAAAAGACCACGACGCCCTGCATGGTGGCGACCGTCGCGCCGCCGAGCGTTCGGCCGATCATGATGTTCATGCGCGACACGGGGGCGACCATCGTTTCCTTCAGGAAGCCGAACTGGCGGTCCCAGATGAGCTCGATGCCGGAAAAGATCGCGGTGAAGATGATGCTCATGCCGATCACGCCCGGCGCGAGGAACTGGAAATAATTCCCCTCCCCCGCCTTTTGGAACACGGCGCCGAGGCCGTAGCCAAGCGCGAGAAGGAAAAGGAGCGGCTGGCCGAGCGAGCCGATCATCCGCGAACGCGAGCGGAAGTAGTGCTTCAACTGCCGGAGCCAGAGAATATAGATGGTTTTCATGGTGTTCGTCGTGTGATTTCTCCCTACCGCCTTCCGCCGCCGCGCCACATTTTGCTGTGCGCGCGCATGCGGTCGGTCGCGCTCGATTCCTCGTCGCGGATCACTTTTCCCGTAAGCTCAAGGAACGCGTCCTCAAGCGAGGCCTTGCCCGTGCTGGCCTTGAGTTCCGCCGAAGTGCCGGAGGCGATGATGCGGCCGTGATCCACGATCGCGATGCGCTGGGCTACGCGGTCCGCCTCTTCCATATAGTGCGTGGTGAAGAACACCGTGATCCCCTCTTTCCTGTTGAGCTCCTGAAGATACGACCACATGTGATTCCTGGTCTGGGGGTCGAGGCCGAGCGTCGGCTCGTCGAGGAAAATCACCTTCGGGTGATGAAGCAGGCCCCGGGCGATCTCGAGCCGCCGCTTCATGCCGCCCGAAAATTCTTTCACCAAGCTATCCTTCCGATCCCAGAGTTCGACGAACTTCATAAGCTCCTCGATCCGGGCGCGCCTGAGCGGCTTGGGGACGCCATAGAGCACCCCGTGGAACTCCATGTTTTCCCAGGCGGTGAGTTCGTCGTCCAGGCTCGGGTCCTGAAACACGATGCCGAAGGAACGCCGCACCTCCTCGGGATCGCGCGACGGGTCGTGCCCGTCGAGGAGAATCACGCCGTCCGTGGCCCTTAAAAGCGTGGTGAGCATTTTGATGGTGGTCGATTTGCCGGCTCCGTTCGGCCCAAGAAAAGCGAAAATCTCACCCTTCTTCACGGAAAACGAGATATGGTCCACCGCGGTGAAGTCGCCGAACCGCTTGACGAGGCCGCGCACCTCGATGATGTCTTGCATCCTTTTAAATTAGTTAATATACTTAACAATGTCAAACGGGTGTCTGTGGATAAGGTATAATAAGACCATATGATCAAGAAAATAAGGGAGGCAAAAAAGTGGAAACTTGCGGCAGGAGCGCTCGTAATCGTGCTTGTCGCGTGGGGAGCATACGCCGCACTGAAGCCGAAGGGCGCTCCGACTCAGCTTATCACCGTAACGCGCGGCTCGATCGTGGAAACCGTGAGCGTGACCGGCAATACGACCCCGGTCCACAGCATCGACCTCGCCTTCCAGAACGGCGGCATGATCGCGGTGGTCGCCCAGCCGGTGGGTTCCGCGGTGCGCGCCGGCGACCTCATCGCCCGCCTCGACACGACCCAGCTCAATGCCCAGCTCGCCCAGGCGCAGGCCAACGTGGACGTGCAGTCGGCCGATCTCCGCTCCCTTCAGGCGGGTTCGCGGCCGGAGGACATCCAATCCGCAAGGGCGGCCCGTGAGAAAGCCCAGCAGGATCTCACAAATATGTATGGCAGTGTCTCCGCCACGCTCGCCGACGCTTTTGCAAAAGCGAATGATGCGGTTCGTAACCAGCTTGCCTCCTTCTTCTCGAACGCCGAGACGGTGAATCCCCAGCTTACCTTTGCGGTGAACGACTCGCAGGTCACGAACAACATCCAGAGCCAGCGGGTGGCCGCGAGCGCGGAACTGAACTCCTGGCAGACGGAACTCCTCGGTCTTGGCCCGCTTTCTTCGACCACCACACTTGACGCGGCGCTCATTAAGGGCAACGAGCACCTTGCGGCCGTGAACGCGCTCCTCATCACGGCATCCCAGGCGCTCGTCGAGCTCACGAACCAGTCCTCGGCATCCGCGGCGAACTACAAAACCTCGCTCACGGCGGCGCTTACCGAGGTATCGACCGCTATCACGAATGTGAACGCCGCTTCGCAGAACATCGCTTCGCAAAAATACACCGTGAGCGGTCTGCAGGCCGCCCTCGACAAGGCGGTCGCCGGCCCGACCGCGGACGACATCCAGGCCCAGCAGGCGCAGGTGGAACAGGCGCAGGCGAGCGTGCAGAACATACAGGCGCAGATCGCCCAGGCCTCGCTCGTCTCCCCCATCAGCGGTGTGATCACCGTCCAGGACGCGAAGGTCGGCCAGATCGCCTCGCCCGGCCAGACGCTCGTCTCGATCATTTCGAACAACGACCTCGAGGTTGACGCCGACGTGCCTGAAACGGATATCGGAAAGATCGCCGTGGGCAATCCGGTCTCGATGACCTTCGACGCCTTCCCCAATGAAACCTTCACCGGCAAGGTCTTTTACATCGACCCCGCAGAAACGATCATCTCGGGCGTCGTGGATTATCTCGTGAAGACCTCCTTTGATAATCTCGACCCCCGCATCAAGAGCGGGCTCACCGTAAACCTCAGCATCAAGGCGGAGGAGAAGGACAATGTCCTCATCCTTCCCCAGTTTGCGATCCTCCAGAACGACCAGGGAACGTTCGTGGATCTTTATAAGAACGGCGCGACAACACAGATTCCGATCGTGCTCGGCATCCGCGATGACCAGGGCAACGTGGAAGTGGTGAGCGGCGTGAGCGAAGGCGACCAGGTGCTGAACATCGGCCTTAAATAGCGGATGATCGTCGTCAAGGATCTCAAAAAGGATTACGCGGAGGGCGACACGGTCACGTCGGCGCTCCGCGGCATATCGTTCTCGATCGACAAGGGCGACTTCGTCTCCATCATCGGCCCTTCGGGATCCGGAAAATCAACCCTGCTCCACATCCTGAGCTTCCTCGACCGTCCGACCGGAGGCCTCTATGCATTCTACGGGAAGAGCATCGATGACATGACGGACGCGGAGCTCGCGCACGTGCGGAACAAGGACATGGGATTCGTATTCCAGGCCTTCAACCTTCTTTCGCGCCTTACGGTCTTTGAGAACGTGGAGATTCCCCTGCTCTACTCGGACGTCCCGCCGGCCGACCGGCGGAAGCTCGTGGAGGACGCGGTGCAGTCGGTCGGCCTGCCGGAAAAGATCAACACCGAAACGGGCAAGCTCTCCGGCGGCCAGAAGCAGAGGGTCGCGATCGCCCGCGCACTCGTCAACAATCCGAGCATTATTTTCGCCGACGAACCGACCGGCAACCTCGATTCCCAGTCCGGCGCCCAGGTAATGGGGATCCTCGACGACCTGAATCAGCGCGGACACACGATCGTCCTCGTGACGCACGAAACCTACACCGCCGAATTCGCCGACCGGATCATCCGCCTGAAGGACGGCGGGATCGAGAGCGACGCGCCGGTCGGAAAACCGCGCCGAAGCAAAGATCAGTTCTTCAAATAATCCCCCACCCCACCACCTTACCACGCCAATGCGCATCCGTGATTCACTCCGCTCCGCCGTAAAGAGCTTGGGCCATGGAAAGACCCGTTCGATCCTCACCATGCTCGGCATCGTGATCGGCATCGCTTCGGTCATCATCCTCATGTCGATCGGCCAGTCGGCGCAGGATCTCATCCTCCAGCAGGTGCAGGGCCTCGGCTCCGATCTGATCATCGTGATCCCGGGCGGTTCGACGAACAGCCGCCTTTCCTCGCCCGCCCAGTCGCAGGGCATCGTCGTCGCAAGCCTGAAGCAGGCTGACGTGGATGCGCTCTCGCGCGAACCGAGCATCGCGGGCGTCGCCGCGGAGGTGCGGGGCCAGGCATCGGCGATCTACCAGGACAACGACATGACGGTAACCTATGACGGCGTCACGGCGAACTTCTTTGCCATGCGCAACTTCGGCATCCAGCAGGGATATGCCTTCACCCAGAGCGACATCGATTCCTTTAATCACGTGGCGGTCATCGGTTCGTCCCTCGCGACCACGCTCTTCGGCAATTTGAATCCCATCGGTAAGCTGATGCGCCTCGGCACCCAATCGTTCCGCGTGGTGGGCGTCCTCGAAAAGAAAGGCACCGGTGCCTTCGGTATCGACCAGGATAACATGGTCGTCCTCCCGATCACGGTCGCCCAGAAACAGATGCTCGGCATTGATTACCTGAACGACTTCATCATCCAGGCGAATGGCGCATATAACATCGACTTTGTGAAAGGCCGCGTGCAGACGATCCTCGAGCAGAACCACGGCATTACGGACCCCAATAAGGACGACTTCACGATCGAGACCCAGCAGGACATCCTTTCGCTCCTCGGCAACATCACCTCCATCCTCACGCTTTTCCTCACCGCCATCGCCTCCATCTCGCTCATCGTGGGAGGCATCGGCATCATGAACATCATGCTCGTCTCGGTCATCGAGCGCACACGCGAGATAGGCCTCCGGAAAGCCGTCGGCGCATCGGACAAGGACATCCTCCAGCAGTTCCTCATTGAATCGGTCCTCATCACGCTGGTCGGCGGCGCGATCGGCGTCACCCTTGGCGCGGTCTTCGTCGTCGCCATCTATTTCATCCTCTCCACGTTCTTCGCGATCGGCTGGGTCTTCGCCTTCCCGCTCTCCGCGGTCTTCATTTCCCTCGCGGTCGCCGCGGGCACCGGCATCATCTTCGGCATCTATCCCGCCCGCCAGGCGGCGCGCAAGAGCCCTATCGAGGCCCTGCGGTACGAATAAACCTAAAATCCCGCCTGAAAGGCGGGATTTTATCCGTCGCGTGCCCGTTGCGCCCGCCTAGCGGACCGGCTTTTTTGATGCCTTCTTTTTTGCGACAGGTTTCATTGTTTTGGCCACCACCTGCGCATCCTTCATAAGGCGCTTCCACTCCGCCTTCATGTCCGCGGCGGTCTTCCGGAGCTCCGGCGCCGCCACCTTGTGAAGCGTCGCGTAATGCTTCACCGCCTTATCGACGATGCGCGCGTACTCAACCTCGCTGAGCTTCCGCGTCGCGCGGACGTTCTTTGCGATATCCTTCCGCGCCTTGACCGCCCAATCCTTCGCTTTCTTCATCTGCTTCTTGTCCGAAAGCAGGTATGCTCCCGCGGCCGCAAGCGCCGCGGCGGTCAGCACCCCCGCACCGATCGTGAGCGCCGCCTTATTGCCCTTCTTTGCGATCTTTTTCATGGAATACGTTTATTTCCGATTTTTCGACCTTGAGGTTCTTTCTTTCCCGCTGAAGAACTTGGCGAGAATGGAAAATATCCCGCGGAGCGTGAACCCGTCGCGCCGGATCTCATCGCGGACCCCCTTCAGGTCCTCGCGGAAAAGCACCGTTTCCTCGCGCACCTGCGCCGTCACCTCCTTCAGATCGCGGAGGATCTTCACAAGATACACGAGCGCCGCGGTGAAAACGGCGGCCACAACGACCACCGCGATCGTCGTCACGAAGAAAAAGATGTCGGCGTGGACCAGGGTGCTCATATGGCCTTCATTATAGCACGGTTATTTCTCCGCGTCACTTGCTTCCGTGGTTCCTCCTCCATTCCTCTATCTTCTTATGATCCCCTTCACGCAATGCGTTCGGCACGCGCCACGCCTTTCCTTTTTTTGGCACAAAGATCTCCGGCCTCGTGTAGGTCGGGTATGAACCCTTCATGTCCTCGAGCGATTCGCTCTTGCCGAGAAATCCGGGGATGAAGCGCGAAACTGCCTCGAGAAGCACGAGCGCGGGAAGCTCCCCGCCGGAGAGAACGTAATCTCCGATCGAAATCTCCTCGTCCGCAATATGTTCGGCCACGCGTTCATCGACGCCTTCGTACCGTCCGGCGATGAGGACAAGCTCGTCGTAGCGCACAAGCCGGCGGGCGACCCGAGCATCGAGCTTTTTGCCGCGCAAAGAAAAAAGGATCACGCGACGCTTCTTCCGCGCGACGCGCGAGCGCCGCACGATCGATTCGACCGCCCCGTAGATCGGTTCCACCTTGAATACCATGCCCGGGCCGCCGCCGAACGGCCGGTCGTCCGTTTTCCGATGCTTGCCCGTGGCGAACGCGCGGATATCGTGCGCTTCGACGGAAATCAGCTTCTTTTCCTGCGCGTGGCGGAGCAGGGACTCCCCGAGATAGGAATCCAGACCGTGCGGAAAGATCGTCAGAATATGGAACCGCTTAACGGCCGTCCGCCGTGCCGCTGACGTGGTCTTTTTTTTCATTATTTTTTTCTTCCTTATTCGCGCTCTCTTCTCCGGAGAGCGACTGATGGATGGCCTTGCGTAATTCCTCGATGTTCACCGACGGCCGCGGAAATGGTTTTGTGGCGGGAGGTTTCGGCGCGCGCGGCGCGGAGGCGAGCACGGAAGGCGCGGGCATCCTCACCCCGGACATTCCCGACGCTCCGTGCGCACCGGCCGCATTCGGCGCCCCCGGCGGCACGGAAAAAGGCCGCGGCGCAAAAGGTTTCCTCTCTATGTCCTGCATCTTATGCGGTCCCGCAACGCGCGCCGAGGGATTGGCCCGGGCCTGCATTGGCGGAGGCGGAGACGGAGGCAAAGGCGCGCCCAAATCCGCGCCAGCGCCAGGGCCAGAACCGGTCGAATCCGCCCTCGGCTTCAGGACCTCGGCGAGCCGCCGCTCGTCGCGATGCGCGATTTTTTCCTGGATCATGTCCTCGCTCGTCGCCGCCCATTCCCCCGCGATTCGCGCCTCCACGGTGGCTCTCGGCACCGCGTACTTCGCGCGCGTGTTCTTTATGATGACGTCGCGGTGCGTGACGAGCGGAACGGCCTGGGGAGGCAGGGTGGTCGCCGAAAACGGTCGCGAGGACACGCCGTCGATCATGAGCTTGATATACACGTTCGCCTTCGCGAGATTCACGAGGTCCTGCTGGAGGAATTCCGGCATGAATTCCTTCTCGAGGAATTCCGCGTCCGCGGCGCCGACGCGGAAGGAAACGATCGTCCCCACGTTGCCGAAGACCGCATCGCGGACCTTTGTGTTCCCCTCGTTCGTGACGAGCTGGCCGATGTACTGATGCGCGAGCACGAGCGAGAGGTGGTATTTGCGCGCCTCGGAAAGGATGCTCGCGAAGGATTCCGTCGCGAAGTTCTGGAACTCATCGACGTACATGAAGAAGTCGCGGCGCTGATCCTCCGGCATGTCGACGCGCGACATGGCGGCGAGCTGGAGGCGCGAAATGATCATGGCGCCGAGGAGCGACGAGTTGTCCTCGCCGATCTTTCCCTTCGAGAGGTTCGCGATGAAGATCTTCCCCGAATCCATGATCTCGCGCATGTTGAGCGTGGAACGCGACTGGCCGAGGATGTTTCTGATCAGCGGATTCGACACGAACTGGCCCACCTTGTTCTGGATGGCGGCCAGGGCCTCGGTCTCGAGACGCTGGGTGTAGCGCGCGAACTCGTTCTGCCAGAACGCCCTGATCACGGGATCCTTCAGGTTGTCGACGATCTGCTTGCGGTAATTCGGCTCGGCGAACATGCGGAGAATGCCGAGAAGCGTGGAGCCCGGGTATTCGAGGAGTGCGAGGAGGGTGTTGTTCAAAATGTACTCCATGCGCGCCGACCAGGCGTCCGGCCATATCTTCTTGAAGACGCCCATGATGCCCGACGCGACGAGGTGGCGGAATTCGTTCCCGACCTGCTCCATCGGATTGAATGCGATCGGATTTTCCATGTCCGACGGGTCGAAATAAATGACGTCGTCCAGGCGCTCCTCGGGGATGAAGTCGAGGAGCTTTTCCGCGAACTCGCCGTGCGGGTCGACGATCGCGATTCCCTTGCCCGACTGGATGTCCGCGATCGCCATATTCTCAAGGAGCGTCGTTTTGCCGACGCCGGTCTTTCCGATGATGTACACGTGGCGGCGGCGGTCGTCGATCTTGATGCCGAACTTGCGCACGGCGCCGCGAGCGTTCGTGGTGCCGATCGGCGTGATGGGAGAGGAAAGTTCCCGGATAGTCATGGCGTGCGGGGTGCGGGCGGGTGCGTTAATCTTCCACGATGGGGAGCGCCGCCGGCGGCGTACCCTTGCGTGATTCGACCTTCTCGAGTTCGCTCGTCGCGACCGTCATGATCGGGAAGTGGAAGATGGTGGCGAGCTCCTCGATGTTCAGGATCGGCTTATGGTGATTCTGCGTGAGGTGGCGATAGCGTTCGTACAGGATGCGCTTCCTCCATCGGAGGCGGGTCTTTTTGAAAAGCCCGCGGACGGCGTACGACGCAGAGGTAGTTTCGCGGTCCGGCCGCAGGGCGTTCATGTCCTGCGTATTGAACTGGCGTATGTAGCCGTGGCCGAGCATGACGGCATTCTCGCCCGCCTTGCCCTCGCTACGCGGATAGATGGTCACAAAGCGAAGCGTGGTCTCGAATCCAAACTTCGCGATCTTCTTCGAGATGCCTTCGGTGATCTCCTTCTCCCCGGGCGAGATGATGAAGCGCGCCCAACTCTGGTCTTTTTTCTTCTCTTCTTTCGGCGGGCCCGGATGCTCGAAAAGCGCGCGTGCCGCTTCGTGGGCCGTGATGCCCAGGTCGAACTTCGGGAAGCGGCTTTTTTTCTTGGTGTCCTCCGATTCCAGGTGGAGTAGTTTCTGCACGAGCGCCTGCCCCTCCTTCACAAAGTCCTCGCCGGTCGGCTGGATGATGAGCTGGAGCCAGAACTGCTGGTCGCCGCGGAGCTTGGAGAGCGCCTCGACGAAGGAAGCGATAGGATCGATGCGGCGCTCCTCAGTCGGATCCTCGAACATCGGATACGTGCGAATGGGATACGGATTCGGCTTGGCGTACACCTCCTCGAACCCCGCGAGGTCAAGTTCCTTGTTCGGCAGGACCGCCGGCATCTGTTTCAGATAATCGTCCACCTCGGTGATCTCGGCCTCCGGATACTGGCCATAGATCGCGGATTCCATCATGTTGCGGAACTTCTCGTTGAGGCGCAGATAGAAATGGGTCTCCCCCGCCCTCCCCACGAGTTCGAACGAAAAGAAGTCCTCGTGGAGGCCTTTCCAGTATTTGTCGAAAAAACGGAAGCCGTAGGAATATGGCGCGTGCGCCGCGGCGAATATCTGCTCCATCGCCTTCGGCGTCTTGAGGACGTTCTTCGGTATCTTGATCTCAAGCAATTTCCACTTGATGCCCTCGAACCAGCGCACGTGAAGATAGTACTCCCATGCACCCCAGAAAAAAATCGCAGCGATGACCGGCATGACGATCCACCAGACGTGATTCCACACGACGAGGATGTCAATGAGGATTCCCGCAAGCACGGAAGGCATCGCGGGAAACGAGAAGAGTGATGAGATGAAATGTGCCACGCTATTATTCTATCAAAAATCCCCGAAAAGCGCGCGCCGACTCCAGCGCCTGCCGCACCCTTGCACGTTATGCCTCGCGCACCCGGTACCTGCCGTCCGCCAGGCGCTCGAAACGGCTACGATTCTGCAGATTGATGAGGATCGTATTCGGCTTGAAAAAGCGCTGTTCGTTCACCCGTGTGACCACGTCCGTCGGGGCAAGAGGACCGTGGTGCTTCAGGACCTTCGCGATGACCTCGCGCGCGGTGCCCGGCTCATACCCCGCCTCCTTCAGGCCGTACATACCGCGGCCGACGAGCACGAAGCGGCCATCCTTGATGAGCTCGTTGTGCACCGTGGGCGCAAGCGCGGGAAGATTGTCGAAACCGACGCGGTTGATGTGCTTCGCGATGTCCTCAAAGTGGAGCGGCGCTCCCTTCTTTTTGAGGACGAGATAGATTTTGTCGCGCACGGTCATCGGACGGATTTCCGGCCAGTGCCGGAGGCCGACGTCGCCGTACGGGTTTTTCCGGATGTGCTTTGCGAGCGCGAGGTAGTTATCCGCCGCCGCTTCCGTCGCGCCCCTCGCCTTCGTGAAATTCGCGAACTGCGTTTCGTACGCCGCCGCCGATCCGGCGAGCACCTTTTCCTTGTGCGATTCGAGGAACGCGATCCAGGATTCCACGAAGGAAAGGATGCCCTTGAGATCCTTGTCCGTCGCGTAATAAAATGCGGTGAAGTCGGCGTCCTCGGCGTACGCACTGAATGCGCCCGATATTTCGGCGAGAAAATCAAGCTGGTGCTCCTTCAGGCCGCGGATGAGCGTCTGGGCGTATTGGACCACATCCGACCGCCTCGCCACCCCGCCGCGCGCCGCAAGATATTTCCTCACCTTCTCGATCACGCCCGCCGCCGCCGCGTTTTTTTCGAGATTCGCCCGCGCCGCCGCGGCGGCCGCGCTTTCGATCTGGCGCACCCGCTCTCGGGTTACCTTGAGGCGTTCGCCGATTGCCGCGAGGGTCTCCCCTTTCCCGCTCTCTTTCTCGAGACCAAAACGGGCGAGGAGCACTTCCCTCTGGTTTGCCCTGATGCCGGACAAGGCAGTATTGACTATCCTCGTAATCGTTGCCATGGTGCTAGTATAACCAATTAAAAGTGTTTTGGCAAGAGTATCCGCACGGCGACGGCGAGTGCCGAGGGTTACGCCTCGCCCTTCGGCTTCAGAAGCACGAGCGCGGGGCTCGCGATAAAGATCGATGAATAGATGCCGGTCGTGACCCCGACGAGGAGCGTGAGCACGAAGAACCTCAGATCCGCCGGGCCCACGAAATAGAGCGCGAGAAGGACGAGGATAAGGGTGAGTGAAGTGTTCACCGAGCGCGCCATGGTTTGGTTTACGCTGTCATTTACGATGGTCGCGAAGGGCGCCTTGCCGCGGTGCGTCAGAAGATTCTCGCGGATGCGGTCGAAGACGACGATCGTGTCATGGACCGAAAAGCCCATCACGACAAGCAGGGCCACGATGAAATTCGTGTCGATCTCCACTTTATAGAAGTGGCCGAGGATCGCGAGGAGGCCCGCCGGCACCGAAACGTCATGGAAAAGCGTGAGGAGCGTGATCCAGCCGTATTTCCACGAACTGATCGGGCGCGACGCCTTGCGGAACGCGAACGCAATGTAGAGCGAGATACCGACGAGGACGAGGCCGATCGCGATCATGGCGTTCTGTTTCAGGGCGGCGCCGACCGTGGGGCCGATCGAGGAGAAGGAAAGCTCGGTGAATGAGGGCCACTCGCTTGCGGCGATCGTAAGATCCTTCTGATGCGTCGCTTCGTCGATCGTGTTGAAGCGCGCGAGGAAGGACCGGTTCGTGCCGTCGTAGCTGATCTCCGCTCCCGGGATGTTCAGATTGGTCGCGAAAAAGCTCTGCACCGTCGGGAGCGATGGGTTCTGTCCCTGTACCTGGAACTCCCACTGCGTCCCGCCGAGGAATTCCGCGCTCTGCTTGAAGCCGAAGACCGCGATCGCGATGAGCGCGACGCCGACCAAAATACCCGAGAGCGTGAACCAGATCTTTTTCCGTCCTACGATGTTAAGCATGTTTTTCGTTGTGGCGCGGCGCCTGTGGCGCGTCTTTCAGGAAGGTGCGCAGGAAGAGGCGGGTCGTCGTAATGGCGCTGAAGAGGCTTACCACCACGCCGATGAGAAGCGTGAGGGCGAAACCCTGGACAAAGCTCGACGTGAAGTAATAAAGGATGATCGCCGTGATGATGGTCGAGGCGTTCGAGTCGCGGATGGACGGCCACGCGCGGCGGAAGCCCTCCTCGAGCGCCGAATGCTTGGGAAGTCCGCGCTTGAGTTCCTCTTTGTACCGCTCGAATATGAGGACGTTCGCGTCCACGGCCATACCGATCGTAAGGATGAACCCCGCGAGGCCCGAAAGGCTGAGGGTGATCGGGATCGCTTTGAAGACCGCGAGGGTGAGCGCCGTGTAGATCACGAGGGCGAATGCGGCGAAGACGCCGAGGAGGCGGTAATAGAAGATCATGAAAAGCATGACGAGCAGGGTGCCGATGAGACCCGCGAGCATCACCTCCTGGAGCGAATTACTGCCGAGGGTCGGACTCACCGTCTGCTGGTTCACGAGCGTGATCGGCGCCGGAAGCGCACCGGCATTGAAGCGCTCCACGAGCGTCTTCGCGGTGGTAAGCGTGAAACCTCCGGAGATGACCGCGGTGCCGTCCGTGATGGCCGACTGCACCGTCGGCGCCTCGATCAGCTGGTTATCGAGGAAGATCGCGAGCGGCTTGCCGATGTTCGCCGCCGTGATCCTGCCGAAAATGTCCGCGCCGTCCTTGTTGAAGCTGATCTGCACTTCGGGCGCGCCCGTCGTCTGGTTGAAGATGAGCTGGGCTCCCGTTACGTACTCACCCGTGAGATTCGTATAGACGAACTGGGTGGAGGAACCGCTCCCTTCCACTTCGCGGAAATCAAGAAGCGGCGTCTCGCCGATCTGCTTGATGGCGTCCGTCACGTCCTTCACGCCCGCGAGATCCACGATGAGCTGGGCCTCACTCCCCGACTGCGCGGTATAGACCTGCGGCTCGCTCACGCCGAAGAGGTTCACGCGCTTTTCGATCACGTCGCGGAGGCCGGCGACCACGGAGTCGCGGCTCGCGGCATCAACCTTCGAAAGATCGATCTGGTAGACCAGATGGCTGCCTCCCACAAGGTCGAGGCCGAGGTGCCACGGCTGGATCTTCGCGCCCCAGCCCTTTGGATACACGAAGACGCCGGCCGCGATGGCGAGGATGATGATCAAGGTCAAAAAAAGGCCTGGATGCCGTCTCATTGGGAATTATGGTAGCACAAGCCGTGCGCGAGGGCAAATCTCTCTGCCCAGCCAGCAGCCAAGTCCGTGAACCCGCCGGGGTTCGTGTCCCAAATAGGTTTTACATGGTGCGGAGTATCAGACCAAGTTCGAACCTATTTTATAAGCAATAATTAAAAAGAAAAAAACGGCAAGCAAACTTTCGCTTGCTTGCCGCCTCGGTTATACGTCGCCGTTAGGCTTCGTAAGTGTCCTCTCCCCCGCAACTACTCTGCGTTCTGCCGAGATGCGGCGGACGGTTGGACTCGAGAGTGACGAGTTCACGTAGCTGGAATACCAGCGGCACTGACTCGACCGACTCGTTGGTTAATGGTTGAGTGTTTTCCATGGAAACCCCTCTCCTTTGAAGGGCTATTTTAGATGATGGGACATTTGAAGGCCATTGTCAACCTTAGCCACCACAGAATCATTGCTTGGGAAATTCGGAAAGAATCTCATCAATGATTGCATCCGCAATTGGCATGCCGGTCAGCTCCTCTATCCAAAAAAACTGGGTAGCGGGATTCATCTCCAAAAAAATGATCCGACCATCCGGTGTCGCCACTAGATCGAATGAGGCAAGACGGATACCGTAATGTCGCATCATGGCAATCATCTGCCCACGCAACCGCTCATCAATGACATAGATTGAATGAGGAGTCTTATGGTCATAGTGGCGCCAATCGACCCGCGTTTGTTCCGCGACCTGTGAATCAATGCGGCAACCGAACACTTGCTGCCCCACAATAGTCACACGTAGCTCAAAGGCCTTTTCGATGTATTCCTGAAGACAAACCGGAGCGAGACAAATGGTATCAAAACGATCAAATATCTGCTTCGTTACGATGTTGGTATAAACCGTATAGAAGCCGCCCTCGACCTGCTGACCATATCCTCCCACGCTTTTGATTACTGCCGTTTCATGCAGTTCGACAAACTCCTTGGCACTTGCCGGATCGTTGGTCACGATCGTGTCTGGAATATGGAAACCAAGCTTCTCTGCGATGGCTAATTGATCAAACTTATTCCGTCCATCGAGAATTTTGGTCTCGCAATCAAGAATGAGACAATAGTTGCTCAGCAAATCGATGAGCCACCGGAGCGTAAAATCCATTTCGGATTCTGCAAAAACCCGCGCTTCGGCATTCTGAATCTGGTCTGCTTTCGGCCTGGTGAGCCGACGCAGCCACACCCCTCTTATGCTATCGATGGAGATACGCTTGTCTCCGATTGTAATGGTGGAGTCGAAAACACTTGGAAATCGCAACTCAATGTTAGCCATTCCAAAGTCTTCGGCGTTCAAGCGGACATAGGGAATGTTCCGAGCGGCCATTCGATGGAACACATGATCCGCCGTTATATCATTCGTCCTCGTGACAACCAAGATGGACGATTCCGGTTTGGAATTGTTTTCCATCGTTCAGTCCTCCTCATATTTATTTCAAAGCGCCCTAATCGATTTCGGTGGTGCGCTGAGGAAATAGTAATATAATTAGACAATAATTGTCAATCTCTGTACAGGATGCCGTGGTGAATTCTCACCCTCATTGCACAGGGGTTTGCAGGCTCATTGCACAGGTCTTTTTCATAATCCATGCTCCGAGGTATGTCATACACACGCATCGGAAAAGAAGATTGGACGGTCATAGCCCGCAT
>JAJXZE010000003.1 GCA_021780195.1 bacterium
TGCGCATTCATTCCGCCCTCAGGATGCCGCCCTTACGCTTCGCGGAACGCTTGAAAAACATTGTCGAAAAAGTGTCCTAAGATTGGGGTCATTGACAGTCGGATTATCTTCCGAAGGGGTGAAGGATTTATTAAAAGACCCCATGGTTTTTGTGATGAAGCTAAAAGATTGATAAATTGGCAAGATCGAGACGCCCCTGTCTTACTCTGCGGTTTTGAGTTATAATAGGAAAGAAGCGTTAAGCGTTGCTTCACTGATGAAAGATGTTTGATTGTAAAAATAGTATGATATATGATAAAAGCATGAACGGTTACGTAAAAAACATCGAGAAGCTTTCGCTGGAAAATGAGAATTTCCGCCAGGTGCTTTATACCGACAAAAATAGTCAGCTCGTTCTCATGTCGCTACTCCCGAAAGAGGAGATTGGCGAAGAGGTGCATGATGTGGACCAATTTTTGCGCGTGGAGAAGGGAGTGGGAAGCGCTATCCTGAATGGCACCGCGCAGGACATTGCGGACGGGAGCGTCATTCTCGTGCCGGCAGGGACCAAGCATAACATCGTGAATACCGGATCGGATTCCATGAAGCTCTATACCCTTTATATGCCTCCGCATCATCGCGACGGTGTTATTCATAAGACAAAGGCGGAAGCAGAAGCTGACACAGAACATTTCGACGGGAAGACGAGCGAATAAAGAGGTCTTATTGACCGTGGAATAGCAAGCTATTACCGATCTCCTATCGGTAAAACGGCTCGTACGTTTTCCAATTCCCGCAACCAACGAGGCGAATTCTTTAACGACCGGGCGCGCGGGAAATTGAAAATCCGCGCGGGATATTCTATAGTAATCCTGCGTTTGCCGACGTAGCTCAGTGGTTAGAGCAGGGCTTTCATAAGGCCAAGGTCGCAGGTTCGAATCCTGCCGTCGGCACGAAAACCATGAAGATCGGCGTCTTTGATTCTGGGCTCGGGGGGCTGATCGTGCTTCGGGCGCTCGCGCGGGAACTCCAGGAATATGACTACGTGTACCTCGGCGACACGGCCCGGGTGCCATACGGCAATCGTTCGGAGGAGGCGATCCACCGATTCCTCGTCGAGGCCGTTGATTTTCTCTTTCGCGAAGGGTGCGCGCTTGTCATCGTGGCGTGCAATACGGCGTCTGCCGAAGCCCTGCGGAAGGTTCAGCGCGGCTGGCTTCCGCGCCATTATCCCGACCGGCGCGTGCTCGGCGTTATCATCCCAACGGCCGAGGCGGCGCTCGAGGGGAAGCGTGGGAAAGAACGCGTGAAGCGGCTTGGCATCCTTGCCACGCAGGGGACGGTCGCTTCGAAGGCGTATGAGCGCGAGGTGGGGAAATTGGATCCGCGGGTCAGGGTCGTCCAGTCCGCGGCGCCGCTCCTCGTGCCGCTCATCGAGAATGGCGGCGCAAAGTGGGCGGAGCCGATGCTTCGCGAGTATCTCGCGCCGCTCATAAAGGCGCGCGTGGATGCCGTGGTGCTCGGCTGTACGCACTACCCGATATTAAAGAGGAAGATCCGCATGCTCGCGGGTGTTCCCGTCGTCGCGCAGGACGAATGCGTTCCCGCGAAGGTGCGCGATTATCTGGCGCGCCATCCGGAGATGGATCGCCGCCTTTCGAAGCACGGCACCGTGCGGCTCCTCGTGACGGACATCACGCGTTCCGCGGCCGCGCTCGCGCGCCGGTGGTTCGGCCGCAAGGCGCGTTTGGAAAAAGTGAAGATTGACTAGCCGGACAGGATAGGGGGCCGCGCCTTCCTGCCCGGCCGTCCTTCTGCTAGAATCAATGCATATGGAGGACATTGCGAAGATCAAGCAGGCATTCCTCAAGGGTCTTGGCGGCGCGAAGGATCGTGCCGCGCTTGAGGCCCTGCGCGTGGAATATCTTGGCCGGAAGGGGAAGCTCACGCTCATCCTCCGCTCGCTCGGCGGCATGGTGCTTGAGGAGAAGAAAAAGATTGGCCCGGCGGCGCAGGCCCTGCGCAAGGAATTCGAAGAGCTTTTGAGCAATCACGAAGCGGTCGCGAAAGAGGGCGCTTCGGCGCCGCACGCGGCGATCGATCTCACCGCGCCCGGGAGGAGGTTCTCGCGCGGGCACCTTCATCCTCTGACGCAGGTGGAGGATGAGATCCGGCGCATTTTCGCCTCGATGAATTTCTCGGTCGTCGAGGGCCCCGAGGTCGAGAGCGAGTATTACAACTTCGACGCGCTGAACATTCCCGCGGGGCATCCGGCGCGCGACATGTGGGACACCTTCTGGATCTCGCGCGGCGCAAAGAAGAGCACGGAGAACCTTCTCCTCCGCACGCATACGAGTCCCGTGCAGATCAGATATATGGAGGCGCACGAACCGCCGTTCCAGATCATCGTCCCCGGCCGCACGTTCCGCTACGAGGCGACGGACGCTTCGCACGAGATCAACTTCGACCAGCTCGAAGGGCTCGTGGTGGGCAAAAGCATCACCCTTGCCAATTTCAAATTCGTGGTGGAGGCGTTCTTCGAGAAATTTTTCAAGGGGAGGAAGATCGAGTTCCGCTACCGTCCGAGCTATTTCCCGTTCGTGGAGCCGGGCATCGAGGTGGACATCAAGATCGCGGGAGGGAAGTGGCTCGAGATCATGGGCGCCGGCATGGTGCACCCGCGCGTCTTCGAGTACGCGCACTATAATCCGCATGAATGGCAGGGCTTCGCCTTCGGCATCGGCATCGACCGCCTCGCCATGATCAAATACCGGGTGCCCGACATCCGCCTCTTCTATTCCGGCGACCTCCGCTTTATCAATCAATTCTGATCCGCCTCCATGAAATTCTCCTACCCGTTCCTCAGGAAGCTTTTCCCCGGCATGCCGCCGAAGGAGAAGACCGCGGAGCTTTTGAACATGCGGGCGTTCGAGGTGGAGTCCGTCGAGGGGGACACGATGGACATCAAGCTCCCCGCAAACCTCTACTCGAGCCATGCGTCGCACGCGGGCATCGCGCGCGAGGTGGCCGCGGTAATGGAGCAAAAGTTCGCGTACCGCGCGGCGAAGCGCGACCATGAGGCGGACGCGCCCGCGCACCGCGGTCTCCTCACGGTGCGCGTGGACGACCGCGCGGCCTGCCCGCGGTATGCCGTGCGCGTGTTCGATCTCCCGAAGGTGGGGATGTCCCCGAAGGAGATCCAGCGTGCGCTCGTCGACTGCGGCCTGAAGCCGATCAACGCGGTCGTCGACATCATGAATTACGTGATGCTCGAAACGGGCCAACCGCTTCACGCGTTCGATTACGCAAAGCTCGCGGGCGCGCGCGGGGCGGGGCAGGCGAAGACGATCGTGGTGCGCCGCGCGAAGAAGGGCGAAACGATCGAGACGCTCGACGGGCAGGCGATGACGCTCGACCCCGCGGTCCTCGTGATCGCGGATGCCGCGGCGCCGCAGGCGATCGCCGGGATCAAGGGAGGCGCGGCCTCCGGCGTGGACGCCGCAACGCGGCGCATCGTCGTCGAGGCGGCGAACTTCGAACCGATCGGCATTCTTACCACAAGCCGCCGCCTAAAACTGCCGACCGACGCGGCGATCCGGTTCTCCCACGGCATGAGTCCCGCGCTCGTCGACTGGGGCATCGCCCGCGCGACGGAGCTTCTTTTGGAGGCCGGCGCGACGCTGATCGACGCGGCGGATATCGCCTCCACGAAACCGGCGGAGGAAAAGATGGAATTTGACTGTGCGCGCTACGAGGCGCTGATCGGCGCTCCCGTTGAGCCGCGCACGGCGCGCCTCCGCTTCGAGCGGCTGGGTTTTGTCTGCGATGAGCCGAAGAAGGGAAACGGCGGCGCCGCGAAATTCACCGTACGCATTCCGCCCTGGCGGACCGACATCGAAAATATGGAAGGCCTCATTGAGGAAGTGGCGCGGCTCGAAGGATACGACACCCTGCCCGTAAAGGCGCCCGTGTTCTCCATTCTCCCCGCCGCGGATGACGATACCGTGGCGCTCAAGACGAAGGTGCGGACCGTGCTCGCGCATCTTGGTTTGAGCGAGGCGTATAGTTCCTCTTTTCTCGGCCCGCATGATCTCGCGGGAGCGTATGACGAATCGGCGCTCACGGGCCCCGAGAATCCGGTGTCGGAGGACAAGAAGTATCTCCGCCCCTCCCTCATCCCGCTCCTTCGGACGGCCGCGCGCCTCAATATGCGCTTCTTCGATCGCGCGGGAATCTTCGAGGTGGGGAAAGTTTTCACCAAAGAAGGCGGAAAGGTGCGCGAGCGCCTGTCCCTCGGCATCGTGCTTGCGGAGAAGAGGAATCCCAAAGTCGCGCTCGAACTCAAGGGCATCGTGGAGGCGCTCTTCGAAGGACTTGGCGTTGACGATGTTTTCATGAATGAAGACGCCGCGTATCCGGGCCGCGGGATCGTCGTCCGGTCGGACGGGAAGACACTGGGGACAATCCGCCATGCCGATGCCGAAAAGCAGTGGTCTTCATGGGCCGCGGAATTCGATCTTGAACGCGTACTCACCGCGACCGAGGAGGGGAAGGAGTACGTTCCCCTGAAGCGTTTTCCCGCGGTCATGCGCGACCTTTCCGTGCTCGTCGCGCGCGAGGTGCGCATCGGCGACGCGATGGAAAAGATCGAAGAAGCGAGTCCGGTGCTCATCGAGAACGTCGATCTCGTCGACGAATACCAGGATGAAAAGCTGGGAGGCCGGCAGAGCCTGACATTCCGCATCGTTTTCCAGGCGGACGACCGCACGCTTACGGACGCGGAGGTGAACGGAGAAATGGAGAAGATCACGGTGGCGCTCAGGAGCGCGTTCCGCGCGGAAGTAAGATAAAAAAATAGCGCAGCTCTAGGGAACTGCGCTAATGGTGGGGTGGCGGAATCCGCGGCGGGAGATCAGCGAACGCAGTTGACCTCCCACAGAAAATCAATCTTCAACCCAAGGCCTTTGCGCTGGGTGATGCCGCGCACAAGGTTTTTGATCTTCCGGATGGCGTCGGTATCGTCGTTGGACGAAACAATGCCCTCGATTATGTCCGCAAGCTCGAGGCGCGCGAACGCTACTCCTTTCCCGTCGTTGGTCCATGTGCAGATCGCCTCTAGGCGGTCTTCGAAATTGCCACTGGGCTTAGAAATGCCGACATGCTTCTCGAGTTCGCTCAGAGACTTAGAAATATTTTCGAGGTCTCCGAGGCGCTCGTGCAATGATTCGACCGCGCCAAGGATGTTTGTAAAGCGTTTGGCGATAGGAAGGCCCTCCCCTCCGAGTTCCAGGAATGCCTCGAGTTCGGCAATGGTTTCCATTGCGTCCGGACCAGAGGAGTCTGTGTTCGCCACTTGTTCAGCCAATATTAACATCTGGCTGAGGAATGAGGCGACATCCTTACTTCTTATGTTTGCCTCGAGCTCGACAAGCAATACTTCATTCACATTGGACATATAGTCCTCTCCAACCCGCCGATTCCGGCGGAGCTTTTACTGCCCTCATCCTATGCCTTGCGGATGAGACGTGTCAATGTTCAGCCGGCCGCCTTTCCATTACAATAAAGGAATGAAGATCGCGGTTCCTGAGGAGGTGGCGAAGACGGCCAAGGCGCTCGCCGAGGCCGGGTTTGAGGCGTACCTCGTGGGCGGGTGCGTGCGGGACATGCTTGCGGATCGCGAGCCGAAGGATTGGGATCTTGCGACCGACGCAAAGCCGCCGGAGATTCAGCGCGTATTCCCGGATACGGTTTACGAAAATGATTTCGGGACGGTGGGCGTAAAGACGGAATCGGAGGATCCGAAGCTCCGCGTGGTCGAGGTGACCACCTACCGCATCGAAGGGAAGTATACCGACAAGCGCCATCCCGACGAGGTGCGCTTCGCCACGACGATCGGGGAGGATCTTGCGCGCCGCGACTTTACGGTGAACGCGCTCGCGATGGGTCTCGCGGGCGACGTGATCGATCCCTACGGCGGCCGCCGCGACCTGAAGGAAAAGATCATCCGCGCGGTGGGGGATCCGGAAGCGCGGTTCGGCGAGGATGCCTTGCGCCTCATGCGGGCCGTCCGTTTTGCGGTGGATCTCGGATTCGAGATCGAACTCAACACGCGGCGCGCGATCGAGAAGTTGGCGGGCGGCCTCGAGTCGGTCGCCAAGGAGCGCATCCAGGGAGAGCTTTCGAAGATCCTCATGGCGCCCGACGCCGCGCGCGGGGTAATGCTCCTCGAGGAGCTCGACCTTTTGCGTTATGTACTCCCGGAACTGCGCGAGGGTCTCGGCGTGGGGCAGAACCTTCACCATATCTACAGCGTTTTTGAGCACAATATCCGGGCGCTCGATTACACGGCGCGGCAGGGATATTCACTCGAGGTGCGGATGGCGGCCCTGCTTCATGACGTCGGGAAACCGCGCTCCAAAGCGGGCGACGGCGTAAAGTCGACCTTCTATCAGCACGAATACATCGGCGCGCGGATGGCGCTCAGGGCGCTCGACCGCCTGCGTTACCCGAAGGATTTCGTGGAAGCGGTCGCGCACCTCGTTCGTTCGCACATGTTCTACTACAATGTGGGCGACGTCTCGGAACGGGGCGTGCGGCGATTCCTTGCGCGGGTGGGCCCGGAGACCGTGCCCGACCTCTTGAAGGTGCGCGAGGCGGACCGCATCGGCTCCGGCGTGCCGAAGGCGGTGCCCTATAAGGCGCGCCACCTCATGTTCATGATCGAGAAAGTGAAGAACGATCCGATCTCGCCGAAGATGCTCAAGGTGACGGGCGACGACGTGATGGCGGCCTTGGCCCTTCCGCAGTCGCCGCGCGTGGGGTGGATCCTCGCGGCGCTCCTCGAAGAGGTTTTGGACGACCCCGCGAAGAACGACCGCGAGGCGCTCATGGCGCGCATGAAGGGTCTCGGCGCGATGGACGATGCGGCGCTCAGGGCGCTCGCCGCGAAGGCGCGCGAGACGAAGGAGGAATACGCGGCCGAAGCAGAGGGGGAGATCAAGAAAAAGTTCCGGGTGGAATAGGAGGCCGATAATGCCAGCGCTATATCGCGGGTCCGACGGTGGCGACACGAGATTTATAAACTGTTATACTGGGGTCAATGGAGATTGCAAGCGAGGATTTGCTCGCTGAAACCGAGCCTCCAAAGATTCTACCCCGCATTCTCACCCGTTTTGATATGGTGGCGCTTTATTTCGCCATCATCTTCGGTTCGTATGGCGCCGGACAGCTCGCTGCATCGGGTTGGGCGGGCATCCCAATGCTTTTTCTTGCGCTCGTCACTTTCCTTCTTCCGTGTGGACTCGCCGCTTACGAGCTTGGGACGCTCTTCCCGAGCGAGGGAGGGGTGTATGTGTGGGCGCACAAAGCGTTTGGACCATTGCAGGGATTTATCGCGGGTTGGCTCTCCTGGATGCCCATATTTTTGCTTTTGCCGCTTGATGCCACCATCATCGTTTCTTATCTTCAGTATGCGCTCGGACAGAGCTGGAGTTTATTGGCGCAAGTCGCGCTCCAAGTTGTAGTCGTGTGGGTACTGCTAAGCATCGCCGTTCTCCGCCTGCGCGTCTCACAAATAATGATCAACGTGATGTTTTTCGGGGCGATACTCACCGCCGTCGTGGCGGTAATCGCGGGCTTCGTGCACATTCCGGCGGCGACACCGGTGACTAACGAAATCTTTTCGTTTGACCTCGGCAAATATGGTTTCTTATACTCCGCTGCTGTGCTTTGGCTTTTGGGCGTAGAGATCCCATTTAATATGAGCGCGGAATTTGGCAATCACAGGCGGACGGGAAAGACGATGCTCCTCTGGGGAACGCTCGCGCTTTTTGCCGGATATATTATGGGCATCGTTGGCATCCTCCTTACGACGCCCGTCGCACAAATCAATCAGACGACCGGGGTCGCTCAGGCGGTTGCGACCCTTTCGCCGCTTCTGGGTATCATAGTAGCCATCATTATCGCCCTTTCAGTGTTCGCCCAATCGGCGTCCACGATGAATGCCTATTCGCGCCTTCCGTTCATCGGGGGTATTGAAAAGAAATTGCCGCAGGGAATGGCAAGGGTATCGGAAAAGACGAAGAGTCCGTGGCCCGCAATGCTCTTGCAGGCAATCGGTGCGAGTGTAGTAATCCTCGTCTTTTCCACGTTGGCGCAACTCGTCGTCATCTACAATCTTTATCTCGCGGCGCTTGTGGCGGTATGGTGCGCATCGCTGTTCTACATTTACTTCGGCCTTTTGCGGGTGCGCATTACCCATAAGGCCCTGTATGAAAAGAAGGGCGGGGAAGTGTGGAGAATCCCCGGCGGCAACTTCGGCCTATGGCTTTGTTGCGGCGTGGGCGTGGTTTTTAATGCGCTTGCGATTTACTACGTCTTCGCAACTCCGTGGGTAGAGGGAATCTCGAAGCGCAGCTGGGATATGTGGCTCGCTTTCATCTCCGTCTTTATCGTCGTCGCGGGCTTCATTGCGTACCATATCGGAAGAAGAAGGGCTCCGACGGGATTCTAGCGATCGGGTAGGAATGGGCGGGTCTCCTCTCCACAGACGGCGGGAGAGTTTTTCGCTGGCTGGATATCACAAGGAGACAAAAGAATACGCTCCACGGACGATAAAGGGAGCCCTCGGCCGTGGAGCGTATTCTTTTTGTCTGGGTCGGGCCGCCGGGAATTGAACCCGGTCTTTACGCACCCGAAGCGCACGTACTACCGGTATACTACGGCCCGCAGTATCCAGAGTATTTAACCTTGTTTCGGAGAATCCTGCAACTGGTATACTGAAGGTGGCGTCGGATCGGGGAGCGATCCTTGAAAATCCACCGGCGAGAAGGAGGTATCGCGTGACCGTTTTTTATTGCGTGACTTTGGCCGAGGCTATTGAGGCGCGGAAAAAGATCCCGCTCACTGCGGAGTGGGATAAGGCGGTTGCCTATTCCTGCGCCATATGTTTCCGGCCTCCCGCGATGAACAATGAAAAAAGAATTGTCGTGGGAAGCGAGGGGCGGATCTATTGTTGGGCGCATGCACTCAAGGCCGCAATGAAGCTCTGGGGAATTTCCTATCTGTCCACCGAGGAATTCGAAGCGCGCCTCAGGGCGGTCGAGGAAGTCCCGGATCTTTGGCGGTACGTTCATCCCTCTTCTCGTCCCTAGCCCGTCCGGCACTTTTTATATATTTATAATCACGCCGGACGGTTTTTATTGTGCCATCCAGAGACCGGCTCCGGTGCGTTTCCGGCGCGCTTTTCCGCGGACATTAAAGGAGGCCCATGGCCGCGGAGAAACGTGCCGGAAACGCATCGCCAAAGGCCGCTTGACACCGCCCGCAGGCCGAGTATACTGAATCCCGATACGAATGTTCATCCACGAAATCTTTTCAAGGTGTAGCGGCTGAACCCGCGTCTTTGACGCATGGAACTGCCGCAAGCCGCGGCTGATTTTTTTCCTGGACCCTCGTATCGGACGCCATTTACCATTGACCTCCGGATTGTAGAGCCGGAGAAAGCACATAAGGATACTCTGCGCCATATATTATGTCCGGCGTAACGCCGGGCACGCGCGCTCATTAGCATTTTAGCGCGCGCAATTTCTCGTGGCAGGCAGAGGAAAGAAAGTCAGCATTGGGATGGTTGGCACATAAGGGCAAACGGTGGATGCCTAGACTAGAAAAGGCGACGAAGGACGTGGCGTAGCAGCGATATGCCTCGGGGAGGTGCGTAGCAACCTGTGATCCGGGGATTTCCGAATGGGGAAACCTAGTTGAGTGAACCTCAATTGTTTCGGCGCAAGCCGATTCGCGTACCCGCTGAAGTAAAACATTCCAGTAAGCGGAGGAAAAAAGAACAAATCAGTTATTCCCTGAGTATCGGCGAGAGAAACGGGAAGAGCCCAAACTAAGGTTCTGATCGCAAGATCGGACCCTAGCGTCATAAGTGTGGAACGCTCTCCTTGCGAATAACAAAGGGCATGCAGGTACGATGGAGGACGGATTTTTGGCGAGACCGAGTGTACGCGTAGTCTCGACGAAAATCCGTCCTCCATCGCGGTGCTCTCTGTTATTTGCGGGGAGGTGGAGGAGTCAAAAAATCATTGGCTAGCCGAAGCCGCCTGGAAAGGCGGGGCCAGAGCGGGTGATAGCCCCGTAGGCAAAAGCAAATGGTCTCCTTAGTTTTTCTACTTGAGTACTTCGAGGTAAATCAGTCTCGGAGGAATTTGCCTGTACTATCAGGCAAGGCTAAATACTTTTCTAGATCGATAGTGAACAAGTACCGTGAGGGAAAGGTGAAAAGCAGGCCGGTGAGGCCGTTGAAATAGAACCTGAAACCGTTTGTCTACAAGGAATCGAAGCCCGTTACAATGCTTCGCAAGAGGCATTGGGGGCGACGATGTGCCTATTGAAGAATGATCCAACGACTTATTTTGCGTTGCTTGTCTAAGCGCGCATAGCGCGAAGGCATAGCGAAAGCGAGTCTGATAAGGGCGCCAATGGCAGCGCGAGATAGACCCGAAGCGTGATGAGCTTACCTTGGCCAGGTTGAACTCCCGAGAAATCGGGAGGGAGGACCGAACCCGTGGGTTGTGCAAAACCTTGGGATGAGCTGAGGTAAGGAGTGAAAAGCTAATCGAATTACGTAATAGCTGGTTCTCTCCGAAACAGTTTTGGGACTGGCGGTGTACCGTAGTCGCGGGGGTAGAGCACTGGATGGTTGGTACAGGTCGAAAGACCGGCTAATCAATCAAACTCCGAATACCGCGGCGCAAGGACACTAGTTAGACTGCGGGGGCTAAGCTCCGTGGTCGCGAGGGGAAGAGCCCAGACCATCATCTAAGGTCCCTAAATCCATGCTAAGTGTGAAAGGTAGTCATCGCCCATAGACAGATAGGAGGTTGGCTTAGAGGTAGCCATCCTTTAAAGAGTGTGTAACAACTCACTATTCGACGGGCGGTGGCGCCGAAAATGTACCGGGGCTAAGCATGGTACCGAAGATATGGATGCACTGGTCCTCCGGGACCGGTGCGTGGTAGGAGAGCATTCCGGCCTGCAGTGAAGATCGACCCGCGAGGGCGTTTGGAGCGGCCGGAAGAGAAAATGTTGGAATGAGTAACCACAATCCCAATGAGAAATTGGAACCCCGAAAATCCAAGGTTTCCGTGGCACTGGCAATCAACCACGGGTCAGGCGGTCCTAAGGCAATGGCGAAAGCCGCAGTCGATGGGAAGCTGGTCAACATTCCAGCCCGGCCGTACGATCATAACCGGAGGACGAAGGAAATAAGCTACCGTGCCTTATTGGTTTGGCATCCTTTGCGCAAAGCTTACGCGAGCGCCGAGGGAAGGTGAGGAATTTACCTCATCGACGGCAGTGAAGCGCCTTCCGAGAAAAATCCGGAAAAACGAGCGTGCGGTCTCCGTACCGTAAACCGACACTGGTGGATAGGGCGAGAAGCCCAAGGGGAACGAGTGATTTGCCTCTAAGGAACTCGGCAAAAAAGCGGCCGTAAGTTAGCGATAAGGCCTGCCCTTTCTTTTGATAGCAATATCAAAAGGCGGGGCCGCAGCGAAAGTCTCTCTGGCGACTGTTTACCAAAAACACAGCTCCCTGCAAACTCGCAAGAGGAAGTATAGGGGGTGACGCCTGACCGATGCGAGAAGGTCAAGGTTGGGGGTGCCGTGCCGCAAGGTGCGGGGCTCACTGACTCAAGCCCTCGTCAATGTCAGCGATAACTATAATCGTTCTAAGGTAGCGCAATTCCTTTTCGGGTAAGTTCCGAAGCGCACGAAAGGCGTAACGACCGGAGAACTGTCTCAGAGGCAAGCTCGGTGAAAATGCGATTCCCGTGAAGACGCGGGATACCTGTAGCGGGACGAAAAGACCCCGGAAGCTTTACTGCAGCTTGGTATTGATTTCAGAGTTTTGATGCGTAGTGTAGTGGCGAGCCTTCGAAGCCGCGCTCTCGGGCGCGGTGGAGGCGACAATGAAACAGCCATCTTCAAAATTTTGACGTCTCACCGGTCGGGAAGTGTGAAAGCATAAACCCGATCGAGACAGTGCTTGGTAGGCAGTTTAAATGGGGCGTTTTCCTCCAAAAGAGTAACGGAGGAGTTTATTAAGGTCGGCTTAGCCCGGATGGAAATCGGGCAGGACGTGCAAACGCAAAAGCCGGCTTGACTGCGAGACCTACAAGTCGAGCAGGTGCGAAAGCAGAAGTTAGTGACCCGACGATCCTT
>JAJXZE010000005.1 GCA_021780195.1 bacterium
CACTTCCGAAGAACTTACCCATGTCGTCCGTATATTGAACGACCGGCCACGGAAGCGTCTCGCATTCAAAAATCCCCGACAGATATTTCAGAAAGGCTGACCTGTGCAATCAGAGTGCAAATTCAAGGTCATGGCCGAGGTATCGAGACGACGATAAGGGGAGCCCTCGGCGGCGAGATACCTCGGCCATGACGCAGGTGGGAGTATTTTGCCCCTCCCGCGCGCCTTTGGTATCATATGAGGTATCGCGGTGCCGCCGCCGAACGGCCGCGGCGCGCCACGGGCGCCAGAGACAGACATCAATGCTTTCCCTCTCCCATCTCACGAAGACCTACAAGCGCCGCAACGTGGTGGACGACTTCTCGCTCGAAGTCGATGTCCCCATTTTCGGTTTTCTCGGCCAGAACGGGGCGGGGAAGACGACCATCATGAAGATGATCGTGGGCCTCCTGCGCCCCACGGCGGGGGCGGTCATGATCGACGGCAAGCCGGCGGGAAGCGAAGCGGTCAAGCGGCGGATCGGCTACATGCCGGAGACCCCGTATTTTTACGAACACATGACGGGGCTTGAATTCATGCGTTTTGCGGACGAGCTTGACGGGACGAGCGCGAAAAGCGGCACGCGGAAGGCGCGGGAGGCGCACTACGACGCACTGCTCAAAAAAATGGGCATTTACGACGCGCGGAAGGCCGCAATAAAGACGTATTCCAAAGGCATGCGCCAGCGTCTCGGCTTCGCCCAGGCGCTCGTGAACGACGCCGAATATCTTTTCCTTGACGAGCCGCTGGACGGTCTGGACCCCATCGGCCGCCGCGAGATGAAGGAGGTGATGCTCGATCTTAAGAAGGAGGGGAGACGGATATTCCTCAATACGCACATTCTCTACGACGTGGAAGAGGTCTGCGACGAAGTGGGCGTCGTGCACGAGGGGAAACTGCTCTACGCCGGGAGCGTGGCCGCGTTCACGAAGGGCATGCCGCTCGAGGAGCGTTTTATGGAAACCGTCCGGGAAACCCGCGAACGGAACACTCGTTAATACCATGAACAACATCTGGACCATCGCCAGGAATACGTGGAAGCTCGAGATCCGCGACAAGATCCTCTACGGGCTCATCGTGTTCGCCCTGCTTTACGTGTTCTTCCAGGTCTTTCTCGCCCAGCTTGTGCTCCGCGAACTCCCCATGGTGAAGAGCTTCGGCCTCACGGGTATCTATTTCTTCAACGCCCTGATCGCGCTTTTTCTCGGCACGACGTCCTTTTTCCGCGACGTGGACCGCAAGATCGTGTATTTCATCCTTTCGAAACCTGTCTCGCGGGCGCAGTTTCTCATAGGAAAATTCGTGGGCCTCTGCCTCGTGCTCATGACGACGACCGCGGTCCTCGCGGTCGCGTATCTCGGCCTCATCGCCTACGAGCACGGCGGGTTTGATGCCCTGGGCCTCCTCGCGATCTCCATGCAGTATCTCGAGATGATGCTTTTCCTCGCCTTCGCGCTCTTCGTATCGACCTTCTCGAGTTCGCTCATTTCGATCGTCTATACCTCCGCGGTGTTCTTCCTTGGGCACATCGTTTCCTCGCTTATCGCGGATGCCAAGTCCGTCGGCATCACGGGAGTGCAATACGTCCTCGTCCAAATTCTCTATTACGTTTTCCCGAATCTCGAGAAGTTCGACGCGCGTTCGCTCGCGATCCACGCGGTCGCGGCGCCGTGGGCGTCCTTCGGCCTCGCCGTGGCGTATGCGGCGGCGTATATCGCCCTCCTGCTCTGGGCCTCGGTGTGGATATTCAATAAGAGGGAAATATGAGGACGCGCGCGGCGAACATCTTCCGGCCTGCGGTTCTCCTTATCCTTCTTGCCGGCGTCGTCGGCCTCCAGTTCGCCTACGACCGCGCGGTACCCGCGTCCGCGGACACGAAGGGTTCGGCGATCCAGGGCGGCCTCCCGCCGCTCGCCATCCGCGCCATCGATATGGGATTCCATTCGACCATCGCGTCCTTCATGTGGGCGGCCACGATGCCCGAAGTGCTCGATCTCTATTTCTTCGGCGACCAGCGGTATCTTTCCGACCGCAGCTATCTGAACGAGATCGATCCAAAGCTTTCCTATCCCTATGCGTTCTCGGTCCTGCTCCTTCCCGCCATCAAGAATCTGCCGAACGGTCTCGCGATCGCGCAGGCGATCGGCAAGGACGGCATCGCGCATGCGGATCCGGACTGGCGCATCCCGTATTATATGGCGATCAATTATTACCTTGAGTCGCACGACCTGGAGAATGCCCTGCGGTATTTCAATATCGCGGCGAACACGCCCGGCATCCCGGATTATGCCGCGCGCTTTTCGCTGAACTTCGGTATCGACACGCGCGAGCGCGACCGCGTGCGGGGGATCTGGGAGACGATCTATGAGAGCACGAACGACCCGACCATGAAGGCGCGCGCCGCGGCGTACGTGGAGCGCCTGAACGATTTCGACTATCTCCAGGCGGCGGCCAAGGAGTACAAGGCGCGCTACGGTGCGTATCCGACCTCGACCGCCGCGCTCGTCGAGAAGGGGATCATCCCCGCCGTGCCCCAGGATCCCTTCGGCTTCACGTTCATTATCAAACCCGACGGTTCGGCGGCTATTGATCTCTCGAAGGCCGCGCTCCCTTTCTACATCAAACAGGGGACGACGGCGAAGGTCCTGCCGTAAACGTGCTGATACTGGTATCATGAAGACATGAAACTCGAAATCGGCATTGTCGGTCTCCCGAACGTCGGCAAATCGACGCTTTTCAAGGCGCTCACAAAACAGGACATCACGATCGCGAACTATCCCTTCGCGACCATCGACCCGAACGTGGGCATCGTGCCGGTGCCCGACGAGCGCCTCGACAAGCTTGCGGAACTTTCGAAGTCAAGGAAGACAGTGCCGGCGGTCGTGGAGTTCTACGACATCGCGGGACTCGTGAAAGGCGCGAACAAGGGCGAAGGTCTCGGCAACCAGTTCCTGGCACACATCAGGGAGACGCAGGTCATCGTGATCGTCCTCCGCGTGTTCCTCGACCCCTCGATCATCCATGTGGAGAATTCCGTGGATCCTTTGCGCGACCTCGACATCATCAATGCCGAGCTTATTTTGAAAGACCTCGATGCGGTCGAAAAACGGTATGCGAAAATCGAAGCGGAGGCGAGGACGGGCAAAAAGGAAGCGCTGCAGGACAAAGAGCTTCTGGGCCGCCTCAAAGCGTGCCTCGAAGCGGGGAATCTGCCCGTCGCGGACCCCGCGCTCGTGAGGGATATCCGCGCAAACGGACGCCTCGACGATATGAATCTCTTGACGCTCAAGCGCCAGCTCTGCCTCCTGAACGGTAAGGAAAGCGATCTTGCGAATCCGGAACTCTTCGCGCGCATGAAGCTTCTGGGCGATGCATACCTTTTTGCCGATCTTTCGCGCGGCGAAGGCGTGCCGGAACTCGTGAAAAAGGCGTACGAAACCCTCGGTCTCGTGAGCTATTTCACGACGGGCGAGGATGAGACACGCGCGTGGACGATCGAGCGCGGCACGAAGGCGCCGCAGGCGGCGGGCGTGATCCACACCGATTTCGAGGCGAAGTTCATCCGGCTCGAGGTTGTGCCGTACGCGAAGCTCATGGAGGCCGGCGGATGGAACCAGGCAAAGCAAAAGGGCTGGGTGCGCATCGAAGGGAAGGACTACGAGGTGGCTGACGGCGACGTCGTGCTCGTGCGCCACGGGTAGCGACGGAAGGATTGCCGGTCCGGCAGGCACTGCCTCTCCGGAACATTTACGAGGGAGGGATGTTCCGAAAGGAATATTGGCACAGGAGAAGAAACCGGCTCAGCTTCTCCTCTCCATCGCCGCACCGAGCGTCTCGTCATCCGCAAACTCGATCTCTCCTCCCGTCGGCAGGCCGCGTCCGAGGCGGGTGATCTTCCGGGCGAGCGGCGCGAGTTCGCGCGCGATGACGGAGGCCTGCAGGTCGCCGAGGGAAGTCGGGTTGAAGGCGAGGACGATCTCCGCGGCCGCGCCACCGAGTCCCGCGGGGGCGGGAGCCGTGATGAATTTCTTGAGCGCCTCAAGGCGCGTCTTTTGCCACGGCTCGAGGAATCCGGTCTTCGATATCTCGCCGATGATGAAATAGCGCCCGTGGAACTTGCCGGTATTTTCGAGCGAGAGGAGGTCGGTTTCCTTCTCGACGACCATGATGATGTCCTGCGCTCGGTGGGGGTTCCGGCAGATGTCGCAGAGCGGCCCTTCGTTCTGGTGGATGAAGAAACAGCGTTCGCAGACCTTGATGCTCCCGAGGCCCGCGATGCCGAGGGACAGTCCGCGGATATGCTCCTTGCCTTCGTTGATCAGGTAGAACGCAAGGCGGATCGCCTGGCGCGGGCCGATCGAGGGAAGAGCGGAGAGTTCGTCGACGACGCTCTGCAGGGGGGCGGGGATTTTCATAACGGCGGGAGCTCGGCGTACCGCTTGTCGATGTTCTTGAACGTCACGCGCTCCGCGTCGAAACCTATCTCGACCTCGCCTACGGGGCCGTTGCGGTGTTTTGCGATGAGAATTTGCGTCACGCCCTCCGCAGCGTTCACCACCATGCCTGACTCGCCGCCGATGTCCGCAAGGGAATCCTGTTCCCTGCTTCTGCGGTAGATGAACATGACGACGTCGGCGTCCTGCTCGATGGAGCCCGAGTCGCGGAGGTCCGAGAGGCGTGGGACTTTGTGGTCGCGTTGTTCGACGCCGCGCGAGAGCTGGGAAACGGCGAGCACCGGCACCTTGAGCTCGCGGGCGAGCGCCTTGAGGCCGCGCGAGATCTCCGTCACCTGCTGGACCATGTTGTCGGAATTCGTGCGCGGACGGATGAGCTGGAGATAATCGACGACCAGGAGGTCGAGTCCGTGCTCGATCTGGAGCCGCCGTGCCATTGAGCGCATCTGCATGATATTGAGGGACGGCGAGTCGTCGACGAAAAGCTTCACGGTGGAAAGACGGTCAAGGGCGCGCTGGATCGCGGAAAATTCCTGGTCGCCCTTGATGCGGCCCGTGAGAATGTTCCAGAGGGGTACGCCGGACTCGGCGGAGATTACGCGGTCGATGACCTGTTCGCGCGACATTTCAAGCGAGAAGATGCCGACGGTGTGGCCCGCGGCGGCGGCGTGGCGCGCGATGTCGAGGGCGAAGGCGGTTTTTCCGGACGAAGGCCGGGCACCGAGGACGATGAGGTCTGAGCGCTGGAAGCCGGAGAGCTTATTGTCGACCGCGGTGAATCCCGTCGGGATGCCGCGGAGCTTGTCGCCGCCGTCGGCGAGCTTCGCCATGCGTTCGTACGCGCCCTTCAGCTCGTCCTTCACCGCGAGGAAGTTCTGCGGGACGGACTTCTGCGAGATGGAGAGGATCTTCTGTTCGATGTTGTCCATCAAGTCCTCGACCTCTTCTCCGGAGTCGAACACTTCCTCGGTGATCTCCGCGGAAGCCTTGATGAGGTCGCGCATGATCTTTTTCTGCTTCACGATGCCCGCGTAGTGCGCGACGTGCGACGCGGTCGTCACCATGTTCGTGAGGTCGGCGAGGTAGCTCGAACCGCCCACGTCCTTCAGGTGATCCTTTTCCTTGAGAAGCGTGGTAAGCGAGAGGACGTCGATCGGCTGCTGTTTGGAGTACAGATAAAGGATGGCGTCGTAAATCCTCCCGTGCGCGGGGGAATAGAAATCGTCGGGCGTCAGAAGATCCGCCACGCGGAAGATGGCGTTCTTGTCGATGAGCACGCTCCCCAAGACCGTCTGCTCGGCTTCAAGATTCTGCGGCGGGATCTTTAACTGTGATTTTTTCGTGGCCATAGGAAGGGACCTTTCGGGGTATCCTCAATGTCATATCCTAAGGCATTGAGTTCATTCCGCAAGGCGTCCGATTGCTTAAACTGTTTACTGCCTCTGGATTCCTCCCGGCGGGCGGCGATTTCCCTGGCCTTTTCGGGAATTTTTGGAGGAGTGAGGTCGATGCCGAAGGTGGCGAAAAGGTCCGTGAGGCCCTTGGCGGCCGCCGCCGCCTCGCGCGGATCGAGCTCGAAGAGTCCGTCCTGGAGCGCGGCAACGTAGTCGAACGTCGCCGCGAGCGCGGCCGGCGTGTTGAAGTCGTCCTCGAGCGCGGCGTGGAATGTTTTCTCGAACTCGCCGAACGCGCGGCGCGGCGCGGCGGCGCCCGCGGCCATGCCAAGCTTCGCCGCGAACACGGCGAGCGTCTCAAGATTCTTCTCGGCGTTCAGCGCGAGCGTTTCCGTGTAGTCGAGCGGGGAGCGGTAGTGGTGCATGAAGACCATCATACGGAAGGCCGACGCGGAGTGCCGCGCCAGGAGGTCGTCGATCGTTACGAAATTCTTCAAACTCTTTGACATCTTGGCGCCGTCCACGGTGAGGAACCCGGAGTGCATCCAGATCGCGACGAAAGGGGAGAGGCCCGATGCGGATTCCTGCTGGGCGATCTCGGCTTCATGGTGGGGAAACTTGAGGTCCATCGCGCCGCCGTGGACTTCGTACTGCGGCCCGAAGAAGTGGCCGGTGATCGCGGTGTCCTCGATGTGCCATCCAGGCCGGCCGGCGCCGAGATCATCCGAGGGCCAGCGGGGTTCATCGGGCCGCGCCGGGTCGGGAAATTTCCAGAGCGCGAAGTCGCCGCGGTTGCGCTTGCGGTCGGAGGCGTCGATGCGGCTCGTGGCGTCCTCGGCCTGCGCCGCCGTGCGCCGCGCGAGCTTCCCGTACTCCGGGAAGGTCGTGATGTCGAAGTACCACCCGTCGCCTTCAATACGGTAGGCGTGGCCTTTTTCGATGAGCGTTTTCACCTGCGCGACGATCTCGGGAATGAAATCGGCGGCGCGCGCATAGCGGTCGACGGAGATCACGCCGAGCTGGTTCATGTTCTCGAGAAAAATATTCTCATAGCGGCGTGCGAGCGTGTTCCAGGCGATACCTTCCTCCTTTGCGCGGTCGATGATCTTGTCGTCGATGTCCGTGATGTTCTGGAGGTAGAAAACGTTCATGCGGCGCGATCTGAGCCAGCGCACGAAAAGGTCGAACGCGACGAAGGTCCGCGCGTTCCCGATGTGGGGGCGGTCGTAGACCGTGGGGCCGCAGACGAAAAGGCGCAGTTTGGGAACGTCGGGAATGGCGGTCTTGGTGCCGGAGAGCGTGTCGTGGATGCGGATCATGATTTACTGATGCGCCCGCCGCGCGGCGCGAGTCCTTTTAGAACCAATTCTTTCGCTTGAAGTAGGCGAAGAGCAGGGCCATGCCGAGGATGATGAAGCCGAAGATGAGCCACCATGCGCCCGCGAGGTTCACGAGCGGCGTGTCGCGCGTGTCCATGCTGAAGAGCGCGGCGACGAGCATGAACGGGAACGTGAGGAAGGAAAGCGCGGTGAAGGTTTTCATCACGGTATTGATCTTCACGTTCATGAGTTGGTTGTTGGTGTCCTCGAAATCGACGATGGCCTCGCGGTAGTCCTCGAGCTGGTTCACCACCTTCATGTGATCGCCCTCGAGGTCGCTCAGGTAGATCTCCGCGTCCGCGCCCCAGAATTTCTTCCCTTTGACGAGGAGCGACCGGAAGATCGGTTCCTGGAGGCGCACGACGATGCGGTATTCGGAGACGTCGCGCTTGAGATAGGTAAGGCGCTCGAGGATGTCCCGCTCCTTGTCCTTAAAGAGGTCGTGCCCGACGTGCTCCACTTTTTCACGTACGTGGCGCAGCTGCCGTTCCTCAAAGACCAGGAGATGCTGGATCAGGTGGTAGACGAGTTCGAGCGAATTCCGTTCGTCCGTGAGGACGACGTCCTTGAGTGCCTGGGAGATCGGCTCGTAATGGATGGTGGCGACGGCGTTCTTAGTCACGATGAAATCGATCTCCGTCCGGACGGAAGCCTCGTCCTGCTTGTCGTAATTGGGGAAATAATAGACGAAAAAGAGGTAGCCGTCGTAGGATTCCACGTGGGCGCGCGCAGAGGGGCCGCCGAGCTCCTCCACGATGACGGGATGCAGGTTGAACATCTTCTTCAGATCCGCGAGATCCCGCGGACTCGGCCGCGTGACATCGATCCACTGCACGTGCTTGTTTTTCCGTATCTCCATTGGTTTCATTGTAGCATATTTTTCCGACGCCTCCCGTGTCCGCGCCCTTCCGCCAGTGGTGCCGCCGGCGCCGCAGGCACTGCAACCGGCGCGATTGGCACTCTCTTGACTCGATTGCCAACCGCGTTATAATGAGGACTATGATGACGGAACGGACCGCGGGAATCCTCGAAGCCGCCGTGCAGGGATTTATCGCCACGGGCGAGCCGGTGAGCTCCGGATGGCTTTTCGACCACTACGAATTCGGGATCCGGCCCGCCATGATCCGGCTCGAGCTCGACGCCCTCGAAGAGGGCGGCTATCTTGCCCAGCCGCACCACTCCGCGGGACGCGTGCCGACCGACGAGGGATACGAGTTTTTCGTCCGCCGCGCGCTCGGGGAGGAGTTTCGCATGGGCGCCGCGCGGGAAAGCGCGCTCCAGGCCCTCTTCGAGGAGCGGGCTTGGCCCGACCTGCTTGCGCGGCTTTCTGCCGAGCTTGGGGTGCTTGGCGTCGTCGCCGATCCCTCGCGGGACGCGGTCTATAAGACGGGCCTTGACCGCCTGATAGGATGTCTCGACTGGGACGATCGCGATAGCATCCGTTCTGTGGTGCGCGATTTCGAAGCGGTGGACGAACGACTGCCTGCGGCGGCGCCGAAGATGGGCGAGGGGCCGAAGGTCTTTATCGGACGCAAGAGTCCGGTCACGAAGAGTGAGGCGCTCTCGGTTGTCGGCGGGAATTACCGCCAACGCGGCGTGACCATATCCATTTTTGCGATAGGCCCCAAGCGGATGGATTACAAAAAGGTCATACGAATATTTAAAAGCTTATAATAAAGAACCATGGCGGACGAAGAGAAGAATAAAGCGAGCATGAATAATGAAAAAGCGGCGGAAACGACGGCATCGCCGCCGACGCCGGCGGGCGCTGACGCCTGCGCGGCCGCGCTCACCGCGGCGGAGAGAACGCGCGACGAATATCTTGCGGGGTGGCAAAGGGCGAAGGCCGACCTCGTGAATTACCGCCGCGAGGAGGCGGCGCGCCTCGAGGAAGTGGCGCGGTGGGGCAACGAGGATTTCATCCGCGACCTGATCACCGTTCTCGATAACTTCGACCTCGGCCTCCGCGCGCTCGAAAAGGACGGTCCGGTGGAGAAGGGCGTTTATCTTATCCGTTCACAGATCCAGGATATGCTCACAAAGCGGGGACTTGCGAAGATCGCCCTCAAACCCGGAGATCCTTTCGATCCCGGCGTCCATGAGGCGATGACGGAGGTTGCGGCGGCCGGTCCTCCGGGAATGATCGTGGAGGAGATCGAGCCCGGGTATCTCCTGAACGGTAGAGTGCTCCGGGCGGCAAGGGTAATCATATCGAAGGAAAAATAAAAACGTCGTAAAAATATCACATAAAAACCATGGCAAAGAAAATAATCGGCATCGACCTCGGTACCACGAACTCCGCGGTCGCGGTCATGCGGAACGGCGAAATCCAGGTGCTCGAGAACGCGGAAGGCAACCGCACGACGCCCTCGATCGTCGCGCTTTCGAAGTCGGGAGAGCGGCTCGCGGGCCTGCTCGCCAAACGGCAGTCGGTCACGAATCCCAAGAACACCATTTTTTCCGTGAAGCGCCTCATCGGGCGCAAGTGGAGCGATTCGGAGGTTCAGCGGGACAAGGCGTGGCTCCCGTACGAGATACGTGAAAGCGCGTCGGGAGGCGTAGAGGTGAAGATGGGCGACACGTGGTATTCGGCGGAGGCGATCTCGGCGGACGTTTTACGGAAGCTCAAGGCGGACGCGGAAGCGCGCCTTGGAGAGAAGATCGAGGAGGCGGTGATCACCGTGCCGGCGTATTTCGACGACTC
The DNA here is from genome assembly GCA_021780195.1 of bacterium. Lineage (GTDB taxonomy): Bacteria > Patescibacteriota > Minisyncoccia > UBA6257 > 2-01-FULL-56-20 > JAJXZE01. Next base: position 9,971 of record JAJXZE010000005.1, read on the forward strand.
CCAGCGCCAGGCGACCAAGAATGCGGGAGAGATCGCGGGGCTCAAGGTGGACCGGATCCTTAACGAGCCGACGGCCGCGGCCTTCGCGTACGGCCTCGACAAGGTGAAGGACCAGAAGATCGTGGTGTACGACTTCGGCGGCGGCACGTTCGACGTGTCGGTGCTCGAAATGAGCTATGACCCGGAGACCAAGGAGCAGACAGTCGAGGTGAAGGCGACGGGAGGCGATACGCATCTCGGTGGCGATGACTTCGACAAGAAGATCCAGGAGTACCTCGTCGGGGAATACAAGAAGCAGGAGGGGATCGATATTGCGAAAGATCCTCTGGCGCTCCAGCGCCTGAAGGAGGCGGCCGAGCGGGCGAAGCACGAGCTCTCGACGGCGTCCGAAACGGAGATCAACCTCCCTTACATCTCCTCGGATGCGGCAGGGCCGAAGCACTTCCTCATGAAGCTCACGCGGGCGAAGCTCGAATCGCTGGTCCAGGAGTACATCGATCATTCGATCGCGCTCACGAAGGAAACCGTGACGGCGGCACCGCCCAAGGGAGCAGGATTCAAACTGGAGGACATGAACGAGATTCTGCTCGTCGGCGGCCAGACGCGGATGCCCGCGATCCAGGAGGCGGTGAAGAAGCTTTTCGGCAAGGAAGCACACAGGGGCATCAACCCGGACGAGGTGGTCGCGATGGGCGCGGCGGTCCAGGGCGAGATCCTCGCCGCGAAGGCGGAGGGCCGGAAGACCGAGGGCGAGGTGAAGGACATCCTTCTCCTCGACGTCACGCCCCTTACGTTCTCCATCGAGACCTACGGCGCCGTGGCGACGCCCATGATCCCCAAGAACACGACGGTACCGACGGCGAAGACGCAGGTCTTCTCGACGGCGGCGGATAACCAGACCTCCGTCGAGGTGCATGTCCTTCAGGGAGAGCGCCCGATGGCGGCCGACAACAAATCACTCGCCAAGTTTATCCTCGACGGCATTCCGCCCTCGCCGCGCGGCGTGCCGCAGGTGGAGGTCACCTTCGACATCGATGCGAACGGCATCCTGAACGTGAGCGCGAAGGACAAGGCGACGAATAAGACGCAGTCCGTGAAGATCCAGGCATCGACGAACCTCTCGAAGGAGGAGATTGAGCGTCTGAAGAAGGAAGCCGCGGAGCACGCGGCGGAGGACACCAAGAAGAAGGAGCTCGTCGAGGCGCGGAACCAGGCGGAATCGCTCGTGTACCTCGCGGAGAAGTCGCTCGCGGACGCGGGCGACAAGGTGCCGGCCGACGTGAAGAGCGCGGTGAACGAAAAGACGGAGGCCCTGAAGAAGGCGAAGGATGGCGAAGACGCCGCCGCGATCACGACGGCCACCCAGGCGCTTTCCGCGGAGATACAAAAAATAGGACAGGCGGTCTATAATAAGGACAACCCCAAAGACAATCCCACCACGGACAATGGATCTCAGCCAAATGATAGCGGCGCGGCGGACGCCCCGGGTTCCGGATCAGAACCTCATCAATCAAACTAGGGTTTCTCCCGCGGAGCCCGCCGGTTTCTGGCGGTCGGTCGCGCTTGACGTCCTGAGTTTGTTTTCGGCGCTCGGTACGGGGTATGCGTATTCCTGCTATCTTGCGGCGGGATTTTCTCCCTGGTGGGTGATCGCGGGACTGCTTGTGTTTTCCGCGGCGTCGGTTCTGCAGGTGCTCCTTATGACGAAAACCGGACGCCGCGCGCTCGTCATCCTCGGCGAGGCGGCGATGCTTCTTGTGTGGTTCATCTTTACGGACGGGTGGCAGATTGCCGCCGGAACCGGCGTAATCGTTTTCCTCCTGCTTCTCTGGGGATACCTTTCCGCGCGGTCCCATCTCCGGAACGGCATCGAGATCTCGTTCCTCGGGACGTCGCGGCGCGTGATCGGGAAGCTCGCGACCGCGGCGGTCGTGTTCATGGTCCTCGTCTACGCGCCGCAGGC